>NZ_JPMD01000039.1 GCF_000732635.1 Clostridium sulfidigenes
AAAATGTCTTTTAAATTCATCAGTATATGTAATTGATTTTGATGAAATAGTCTGTACATATTTGTTTTGAGATAAGTTCTTAATTTGATATTCAGTGAAAAATTTGTTGCTCATATAATCACTCCTAAAGCTATATATTAATTTTATTATACATAAAAATACCCTATATAATAGACTTTTTTTAAAGTGTCTACTATATAGGGTACATTTTAAATATCTACCGTGCTTTTATTAATCCTCTATACATATTTTTTTAACCTTTTAACTAAGAAAGCTGATAAAATTATTTTTAATATATCTCCAATTAAAAATGGTACTACACACATAAGCAACGCCTCTATTAGTCCATTTCGAGTTATATGCATAAACCATACTGTTCCTACGAAGTAACATCCTAAGATACCTACTACCATAGCCACTGTATAAGAATATATACTGTTCCCTAACCTTTTAACTATAACTCCAATTATAATTGTAGTTATAATATATCCTACTATATATCCTCCTGTAGGACCAACTAGAATTCCAAGCCCCCCTGTAAAGTTTGCATAAACAGGAACTCCAATAGCTCCAATTATTACATATACCAATTGACTAATTGCACTTATCTTAGTTTCTAACAAGCCACCTGCAATAAAAACTGATATCATGGCAAGATTTATAGGAACAGGAGTAAATGGCAGTGGTATTGATATTTGTGAGAGAATAGCTGTTAATGCAGCAAAAACAGCGCATAATATAATGTTCTTAGTTGTAATTTTCAATGTTGTACCTCCCATATTAATACTTATTATATTTTATTTCAAATATTTATTCCCTCATATATTAACATATGTGTGCATCCATTTCTATAGATTTTGCGAAAATTGTAATCTTTTTATTCAGATCAGGTTTACAATTTCTTTTATGGATTTTTTTAATTATACCTATACTAAAAAATATTACACGAATCCTTATGAAATCTTCAATTTTGTTTGAAACATGCTTAGAGGTATCTTATACAAAACATTTCTTATATGTAATATATTTCCTAAGAAATATTTTGTAAATGGTTATAATATTTCTTAGTAAGTTCATATAATTTTTCAAAGTTTTTATTTATCCATACAATAAGTTCCTTAGCCTGTTCTTTTGCATCTCCATATTGTTTTTCTGTTATTTCCTTATTATTTAAAGCCTCTTCTAATTCCTCTTCGTCTAATAAAATTACTTCTCCTGTAGTTAACACTACTATATCCAAAAATAAGTCATCATAAAAAGGTATTCCATCCTCAGTAAGTTCATATTTTTCTGAAATGTCAAAATACCATTGAATTATATTGTGTTTTTCATCAATCATAACTGTTAATACATAGTTTTTATTTTCTGGAAAATACTGAATCCAAGAATATTCCTTATCCACAATACAATAATCCACACCCTTAGTTTGTATAATTAAGGGTTCTGTTATCTCTTTCATATGGATACTTGATATATATCCTCTTAACTCTTCATTATCTATGAATTCAATTTTAAACTCTTTCCTTAATACTCTACTCCAATCTGGCTTATTAGCAAATCTTCTCTTCATTATATATCGTCTCCTTATAATGCTTATTAATATAATCTACTCTTGTAAATTAATCTCTATTTCCCTAATCGATCTGTCATTTTTAACTACAATTTCTGCAGATATCTTGTCCACCTTAGAAAAAAACTTTTCTTTCATGTTTCCAATTTTTTTATAAGCAATATTTAGCTCTTCCTCAGAACTAAATTTACCAATAGTCATATGTGGTATAAATTCAACCTGACTTAACCACTGTGGCTTATACGCCTTAAGTATTCCATAATATAATCTACTGTGAATTTCTCTTATTTCTTCTTTGCCTTTCTTTACCTCTAAACATAAATATAAACTTGAATCACTGCTAATTTTTATTATTCCTTCAAGTTCCACATTAAAGGGCTTTACACCCTTTAATGCTTCATTCATCCAATTCCTCAATTGGTACTCTTTAATTTTACTTTCAAAAGGAAAGACTAACGTTATATGAGGGCTCACATTATTTACAAAAGGATCATAAGTTTCTCTTATTTCATTAATTGTATTTATATTTTGAAACTCTGGAAATATCATTATACATCTTTTTATATCATTACCCATAGCTACTCCTATCCAGATATATATTATAAATATATAAAGTTTATTCTAGCTTAAACTAAAAATTTATTGTAATTTTAATTATATATATAACTATATCTATATTAATTTTCTATAATAACTATTGATATTAAATTATCACTCAGTAGTTATTATATTATTTTACTTTTGGAAAAGATACTCTCTATGTAATACCCAAGTATTAGTCTCCCACCTATAAATACATACATTATCAAAATAGCCATGAAAATTGCATGGATACTTATTTACATAATTCCAAAGATCATAATATATGGTTTTTATTCCTTTTGAACCTATGGTAATATGAAATATTTTATCCTTACCATCTTTATTAGTAAATTCAATATAAGGAATCCTACTCATTTCACTAATTAATTCATCGTGAAGAGCCTTTCCCTCTTCACTCATTTTCATATCCATATATATCACTCTATCATCAAAGTGATTATAACCTTTAATCTCTAAAGGCTCTCTTTTATGAGATTTACAATAATTTTCTATAGATCTCTCTAGTTCTTTAATATCTCCATCATATTCAAAGGGGGCTTTTATAGTAAAATGTGCAGGTAATTTTGAAGACCTAGCTTTAAACTTATCATAAACTTCTTTTCTAAGATTATTATTAAAATCTCCAGCTTCCCCCTTTATGACTGAAACAACAACGTATCTCATTTTATCACTTCCTAACTCCACTTTCTATTATTGAAAAACCCTTCTCTTCGCAATCTATTTCAGCCTTTGCTCCATAAGGAATTGTAATCATAGGTGCAGTGTGTCCAAAATTCACATTAAATAGTATTGGTAAATCTTTTAGTTTCAATTCATCTCTTATGACCTTAATAAAAGCTTCCTTATACTCATTATAATAAACATTATCATAAGGTTTCCCAAAAACTATTCCATTTATATTTTGTAAAATTCCTTGAGCACCATAGTTTCGTAGCCAACATTCCAAATAAGTAGGTTCTGGTTTATCTTCTGATGTTTCCAAAAACAATATTCCATCTTTCCACATGTCACTACTTGGCCATACTTCAGTTCCTTTTAACATTTCTAATACATCAATACAACCACCTATTAAATGTCCTTGAACCTTTCCACTTCCTTGCAATAATTCATATCCCATATTTTTATTTACTTTTCTTGAAATAAATTTATTCTTTACTTCCCAAGGTAAATATTCACTTGTCCAAATTTCTGATGGTCTAATATTACCAATAACATCATTAGTAAATAGTACTCTGTTTATATAAAACTTAGTATAGTCAAACATTTTTATATTTTCTGCAAATTCAGAAAGTACCGCAGGTCCATAAAAACTACAAATTCCAGCTTTCATACATATAAAATGTGTAACTGTACTATCAGAATAACCAATAAAAATTTTAGGATTATTCCTTATTATTTCGTAATCAATATAAGGTAAAATTCTTATGCTTTCATTGCCTCCGATACAAGAAAAAATACCTTTAATCGAAGGATCTTTAAAAGCTTCCATCAAATCCTTTGCCCTTTCTTCCGGATTATTATATATATATTCTGTACCCTTAAGAGTTGTCTTCATTTCCATAACTTGAAGCCCAAAATCTTCTTGAAGTCTTTTTTTCCCAACTTCATATCTCCAAAGAATATCTTCATCTCCTGCTCCACCCCAAGATAAACTTATAGTTGCAACTTTATCTCCTTTCATTAACATAATAGGTTTTTTAAGTCCCATGGAGTTTAAATCATTTCTTTTATTATTATAATCTGATTTTAACATATCTTCAAAGTTTTTTCCCATTTTTTAACTCCCTTCTACCTAATACTTATAGGTTTATTTAATTTTGCTCCATCATCTAAAGTATATATTCTGTTAACTTTATTAAATAAATGAGGCTGTATTAATGGATAAGTAAGATTTTTAGGTTGATTATCAAATAAGCAAATTTCCCCAATTTCCAAGTTAGGAAGTTCACCTAACTCCTCAATATCGGCAAAGAAAAGTGCCCCATAGGATTCATCATATTCATCAGTGTCATTACTCTCCCTTACAACAGAGTATATATTTACAGGATTAAGTTTAAATTTTATAGCTCCTGTTTCTTCTCTCAATTCTCTATTTGCAGTATCCTTTATACTTTCATTCTCTTCTCTATGTCCTCCTGGAATCTCCCAAGTATCTCTTTCTTTATGCTTTACAAATATCCATTGATTCATATATCTTGCCATTATTACTGCAAATTTCAATTTATAATCATCTATTTCGCTAAATTTATAAAAATTAACTTTCATTATTCCACTCCTTACCAATATAAGATTACTCTATAAACAGAGTTCTTAGCTTCTCTGAAGGTTACTAACAGAATTCTTAGTATCAATTTATTTGATACTTAGAATTCGTTGTCCTTTAGGGGAAATCGTTATCCAGGGACGTACCAGCTCTTAACCCCCACTTTAAAAAAAGAGGGAGTATTAGAGCTGGTAGTCATCGGATTAACCTTTATTATATATTACAATAAACTTACAGTATTAACAAATGAATAATAACTTTTAATAAATGTTTTATGTAAAATAAAAGCACTAAAGATATTTTTTATCTTAGTGCTTTTTTAATTTAATCCTTAATTACATATTTACAGTGAAACTTTTAATGCTTGTACTATTATTTATAAAACTCTTGTGTAGCATAGTATCTATTCCCAGCTTTATATACACCAACACCTATACTTGTAAAGTTAGGGGATAGTATGTTTTCTCTATGCCCTTGTGAATTCATCCAATTTATCATAAATTGATTTGCAAGTTCATTTATATCAGATACTCCACCTATATAAGCTATATTCTCTCCCCAAGATCTATAAGAAATACCGTCTCTAGCCATTTGTGCTGTTATAAGCTCACCCTCTAGATTTCTATGGTCAAAATAATTTTTATCTCCCATATCCTTTGATTTTATTCTTGCGTATTTCTCCATAAGAGTACTGTAACTTAGGGTGCTCATACCCGCTCTAGCTCTCTCTTCATTTACTTTTGTAAATATAAGCTGTTCTATTTGCGATGAAAAATCACCTGTAACTGTTGTAGTCGGTGTAGTTGATTTAGATGGTGTATTCACTTTTTCCTGAGATGGTACCGATGACTTTTCAGTATTACTATAAGAATTATCTTCAGTTATTTCTTCTTGATTATTAACTGTAGTATTAGAACTTTCTTTTTCCTCTAAATTCCTTCCTTCATCATTATTAACTACATTTTTATCATTTTGTGAATTATCAGCTTGTCCACTACCTCGAGATAACCTAGTATCTTTACTAAGGTTTATTTCTTCATTACTGTTTTTATCTTCTTCATTTACTTCATCATATAAAGCAATTTCATTTCTCTTGTCCCCTATTGTGTCTTCTTTTTCATCTACACTTTCAATAGCTGAATTATTAATGTACTTAGAATTATTTTGTAAAGTTAATCCTACCAGTGCAGTGCCTGCTAATGCTCCACATATAATTAATGTAATAAGTTTCCTCTTCATTAGTATCACTCCTTTTAATTCCCTTATTATTTATTTATAACATAAAATATAGAATTTTTTATTAGTAGAACACTTCCTATGATTCTATAATAATTAATAATTTCATATTATTTACTTATAATAACGTTCCTCTCTTCTATAAATTTTTCTACTAACTATAATACAAATGCTATAATTGTTACACTTTTCCAGATTAATAAATGAATATAATCTATATATAAATTTTAATTTATTTAAAAATTTATTATTCTTCACCTATGAATAGCCACTTAATTGCAATTATATTTAACTAAAAATTCATATAATTCACTTTATTTATATTATATAATTATTTTATAACCTTAAATTAATTATGAGGGGGAACTATAAATTTGGATATCATTGTAATTAGACATGGTCAATCAGAAGCAGACATATTAAATGTTCATGAAGGAAGAGCAGATTTTCCATTAACAAAGCTTGGAAATAAGCAAAGTTTAGCTATGTCAAATTTTTTATCAATTAATTATAATATTGATAAAATTTATTCCAGTCCGTTAAAACGTGCTAGTGAAACTGCTAAAATATTATCTAATGCTACTAACATTCCTATTATATATGAAAATGGACTTATGGAATTTAATAATGGACTATTAGCAGGGTTATCTAGAGAAGAGGCAAATGAACGCTATCCTGAACCTGCTATAAGATGGCCACACACATCTATGTATGGAATGGAAAGTATGATAGAATTCAGATCCAGAGCTGAATCCATATTATCAAAGATAGTTAGCGAAAACTCCTCTGATTCTACTATAGCCATTGTTGCTCATGGTGGCATTATAAATATGCTTTTTAGAAGTTTTCTTGAGCTTCCTATAAATTCACAACTTTTTATATCTACAGGTGATACTGGAATACACCACTGGCAGATAACTAGCTGTTGTCATAGAATAATTTATACAAATAAATTATCTCATTTAGATACCTTAGATAGTAAATAATCTATTAATATAAGTTATGAAAGGAAATAAATGATGATATATAAAGAATTAAAAATAACTGACTTGGTTCCTGAACTATTAAATGATTTTGATAGACATGAGAAAATATACAGAGCTTGGAGACTAAGAGATGATGGAAGTGAGTATCTAAAAGATATCTATTATGAAGAGAATTGGGATAATAATGAGCTATTATGCATATGTAATGAATTAAAATCTACATTTGAAAAAGGTGGTTCAGTTTTTGCAGCCTTTGATGAAAGTAAATTAGTAGGATTTGCTTCCCTAGAAAATGAATTCTTTGGGAGTAAAAAACAATATATTCAATTGTCCAATCTTCACATTACAAACAGCCACCGCCATAAAGGTATTGGGAAAACACTATTTAACATGTGTATTGATAAAGCTAGAGAATTAAAAGCTAGTAAAGTTTATATCTCTGCCTCATCTTGTGAAAATGCTCAAACCTTTTATAGGTGTATGGGATGTATACTAACTAAAGAAGTAAATAAAAAGCTATATAATCTTGAACCCTTTGATTATCATATGGAATATATCTTATAAAATATATTATATTTAACTCAGTATAAAATGCTTAAAAGGAAGTAGATTAATTAAACATGCAATTAATCTACTTCCTTCTATTCAATAGGTAAATGAATTCTAACTTTGGATATTCAAAAACTTCTTCTATATAGGCTATCTTCTAAGCTTCAAGGCCCCATATCTGCCTCATTTCTTCACAGTTTTTAAGAAGTTCTTCAAGTTTTCCCTGTCCTTCAAGTTTTCCATCCTTCATAACTAAAATTTTATCTGCATTCTTTAAGGCTACATGTCTATTAGAAACTACTAAGGCCGTTATATTTTTCCTTTCAAACATCCTATCCCAAAGCTTTATTTCTGTTTCTATGTCTAAGGCACTAGATATATCATCAAAGACATATAAATCAGCCTTTCTTGCAAACATTCTTGCCACAGCTACTCTTTGTCTTTGACCTCCGGAAAGTTTTACTCCTTTAGAACCTATCAAGGTATCTATTCCATCCTTAAAATTCTTAATATCCCTATCTAATACTGCTGAATATATAGCTTGCTCCAATTTTTCTCCTTCATCCTTTAGTCCTAAAAGAACATTATTTTTAATAGTATCACTAAATAGGTTAGAATTCTGAGATGTATAAGCTACTGTTGGCGGTGTTAGCTTTTCACTATTATTTTTAACTTCTTCATTATTTAGATAGATTTTCCCACTATCTACAGGTAACATTCCTAAAATAGATTTTATAAGAGTTGTCTTCCCTGCTCCAATTCTTCCTGTAACTACTACGAAATCACCCTTATTTACTCTTAAGTTAATATTTTCTATACCACTAGTTTCATTATACTTATAGGTTAGCTCCTTAACCTCTAAACTCTTAAATTCTATATCTTCTTGTTTACATTTCTCTTCAATTAATTCACCTTTTAGATATAATGAATTATGAGCTAATAACTCTTTTTCCATATTTTCATCTAAGAGTTTAAACATCCTCTTAAAGGCAATTCCCCCTTGCTGATACCTAGCAAAAATTTCTCCAAGGAAGCCTGCAAAATCAGCTACAAAGGGAAGATAATATAGAAATAGTGAAAAATCTCCTACTGAAAAGCTCCCTTCCAGCATATATTTACCTGTTAATAGCAATATAAATCCAGTACCAATAGTTACAGCATTTTCATATATAGCATCCATGATATTTACAAAAATCTTATCACGCACCATATATTTCATTCTTTTTTCATTAAGATTATTTAGATTGTTAATTATATACTTCTCACTTCCAGATATCTTTATGGCTTGTATTCCAGTAAATATTTCCCCGATAGCCCCTGATACATCACCAGTTGCTTCCCTAGCAGTAGTCCTGTATTTTGAAATATACTTCATAGCCTTTTGTGATAATAATATTACTATAACTAAAGGAGCAAAAATAAATAAAGTTACCTTTACATTTATGGTTAATAAAATAATTAGTGCTCCTAAAGCAAATAATCCATCCCCAATTATATCTAAGGTGAAGCTTATAACAGTCTCAATCTCTTCTATATCATCTCTAAAACAGTTCATAGACTCACCTAAAGAAGTCTTATTTTCAATTAATGGATTATTTATAATACACTCTAGTAGATTTCTTCTAAGTAATCCACTCATAGAAAATCTATGGTTAGCATCTACTCTTCCACCCATAGCTATAATAATTGATCTAGTTAATGCTACTACTAAAATTAATGCCATGAGGCTTAGAATTTCACTATTCAACCCTCCACTTTTCTCTAAGACTTCAAAAAATCTCTTAGTAATTAAACCAGGTATCAGTGGAAACATATGAATTGTTATCCATAAAAAGCAGTTGAGTAAATAATACCACGGTCTATACATTATCATCTTACCAATATACTCAAGCACTGGAATTTTCTCTTTTTTGCTTTTTATCATGCCAGCACCTCCTCCATACCCTTTTGTAGTAAATTATAAAATTTTGAATTATTATCGTTATAAAGTTTCTTTCTATTGCCGAACTCTACAATTGTTCCTTCTTCAAGAATCAAAATGCTATCTGCTCTCCCAACTGTTCCAAGTCTATGAGCTATAATTATACAAGTCCTATTTTTCAATAGTTTATTTAGTGCATTATCTATAAGTCCTTCAGTGATTGGATCAAGTTTTGAAGTAGCTTCATCTAAAATAACTAATTTGGGATTTTTAAGAAACACTCTTACAAAAGCGAGAAGTTGAGCTTCTCCTGAAGATAAGCCACTACCACCATTATCTAGAATAGTATTTAGTCCCTGGGGTAAATTATTAAGCCATGGCAATAATCCAATATCTTCAATGATATTAAGTATAGTTTCATCTTTAATACTAGGATTAAATAGTGTGAGATTTTCTCTAACTGTTGCATGAAAAATTTGTACTTCTTGAGTAACATAACTAATATTTTCCATTAAACTTTCTTTAGTGAAGCTCTTTAAATCCTCTCCATTAAATCTAATAGTTCCACTGCATACATCGTATATCCTCACAATTAACCTAGCTAGGGTAGTTTTACCACTCCCTGTATGACCTAGTACTCCTAAAATAGCATTTTTCTCTATATTAATATTTATATCTTTTAGTACAGCTTCTCCATCTTCATAACTAAATGAAACTCCATCTATAGCTACATCAATAGAATCTTTACTATTTAAACCATTATCGCCGTACTTTATTGTGCTTTTAATTTGCAAAAGCTCTTTTACACGCTTAATACTCGCTTCAGCTCTTTGAAGTTTTTGCATCTGTGATCTGATTTCTTCTAGTGGATTAGCCATAAGCTCAACATAGTGAAATATTAAATATACAGTGCCAAAGGATATTAATGAATTCCCATAAAAATAGGCTGAAAGTATTAATGCTGCAGCATTACCTAATGCAAAGACAATTATGTTAGCTATCCACATATAATAATGGCCTAAACTGGCTTTTATTTCAACGGGTAGCATTTTTCTGAATAATTTATATAAACTATTCATAGTATAATTTTTACTGCCACAAGTATTTATATCTTCCACACTAGTAATCTGTTCTCCTAAAAAACCATACAACTGTGCACTATATTCCCTTGATTTTTCCCAATGCTTTGATGAATGTTTTTCTATATATTTCATTACAACCATATCCAAAATTGCAATCATGGTTAATGTTAATCCAATCCTCCAATCTTCTTTATATAGCAATAAAATTATTCCTATTAAAAGTCCTAAATTTGATATAAATTGCAATACAAAAGTGGAGAAGAAACTAAATAGAGCATTTACATCTCCATCAACCCTTTCAAGCATCTCTCCTGATTGATGTGTTTTATGGAAATCCATATCTAAGTTTATACAGTGCTCTATTAAATCTCCTCTTAATGCATTAGTTGCTCTCCATCCAACTTTTTCACTAATATAAGTTGATATAATTTTAAATACTTGCCTTATAATTCCAAAAGCTATAAATAATAGAGCTGCTATTACTAAATTTTCGCTGCCCAAATTCTCTGTTACAGCATCAATATAATATCTCAATATTTGTGGATTTGCTAATTGTATTACTAAGTTAGTAACTAATATAAAAAATAGTAGTATTACCATATTTTTTTGCTTTTTTAAGTACTTATACAATAATCCAAAGTAATCTTTTATTGGCAACTTCATTGTCATCCCTCCTTTCAATTGATTATATTGAAACCATTTCTTTTAATTAAACTAACCTCATCTGTGTCAGCTCAAGTCCCTTTAAAAAGCCTATTTAATTAACCTCTTTACTATTGTTTATCTACTAGCAAAGCTTTTACTCCATTTGCTAGATTATCTTGCCAATCATAATAAAGATGAGCACCTATAAACGTTTCAGAAGTTACATTGTATCCCTTACTTTTTAATGTAGCTATCATTCTGTTGTTTGCCTCCACATGACCTTTTGAAAATCCCTCTAGGCTTCCCATATTTAAATAGAAGTCTATTGGTAATGCCTCTGAATCCTTGTATTCCTCTATTAGTTTACTATTTCCTTCAGAATCAAGTTGTATTTCTCCCTTATCATCAATAAACCATGCAAAGGCTCCTGATTGTGATAGAACATTTCCGAATACATCAGATCCATTAAGTGCTGCATAAGCTGCAAATTGTCCTCCTAAACTTAATCCTGTAATAATTGTATTTTTAGGATTTTTTGTCACCTTATAATTTTCCCTAACCCATGGTAATATATCTTCTATAATAAATTCAAAATATTCATTATTACAAATCAATTCTTTCGCTCTATTATCTGAACTTTCAATAAATACAGCACAGGTAGGACTTATATGACTATCACCTATGAGATTATCTAGTATTTTAGGAGCTTCTACTAAGTTTATATATTCCCATCCGTCAGTAAACACCATTAGATTGTTATTACTTCCATCTTCTTCATATCCATAAGGGGTGTATATCCAAACTCTTCTTTCCTTTTTATCTGACTTAAATTTAAATCTAGACATATGAATTTTTCCTATATTATTATCAGTTCTTTCCTTTGTCCATATTTTTTCTTTAGCCTCAGGCATCTCAATTATATTTTCGGTAGGTACAAGAAGCGCTATATCTTCTGGATTTTCTTCATCTCTTACAGGTGTATAAGTTTTAGGATTAAGAGGATCTATGATTACATCTTCATCCCTCCACTCATACTCTTCATTAACATTTGCTATCAATATATATAAACAACGAGCTTTTTTAGATAAAATAGCACTTCTATACCATAAATCACTATTGCCTAATCTATATAAATTAGTTTTTTTATCGCCTTCTCCGAACATCCAGCCTCCAAAGATTTCACTGAAAACAAATATATTATCAATTTCTCTATCCTGTTTCCAAATTACAGTTACAATTGAATTTTCTTCATCTCCCTCTATGTCTTCAATAAGAGGCGCCCCTTCTCTTTCGATCTTTTCCCAAAATATATCTATAGCATTATCATTTCCAGAATTCATATCCTCTTCAAGTTTTAGTATCATTGGACTTAATATTTTTTTATTCTTCATAATTAATTTAGCAATAAGGTTATCTAATAGATACCTCAATCACTTCCCCCTTCAATTTAAGTATATTTTAATTTATTCTTTATCTAAACTTACTGAATTCAACTATTTAACTAGTTGTATAGTTCTATATTTAAATAGTTTCATATGTAAATTTATGTATATGAAACTATTTAAAATTTAATCGTTATGAGATTGAATATCCATTACTATAAATTTAAATTCTTCATCCTCAATATACTCATCACATTTTTTAAATCCTAGCTTATTAAATAGCGCTAAGGATGGCTCATTGTTTTCTTCAATCTCCACATATATTCTGTTTATATCCATGGTATTAAATATATAGCTCATGGCTATCTTTATAGAGTCATAAGCTATGCTTTTCCTCCAATATCTTTTATCACCTATGGTAACTCCCATTTCCCCCTGCTTTGCAACTGTATCTATACTAAAGAAGTTGACAAAACCTATAAAATTTTCATCATTATCGGTGATTATAAAATACCTATACATTCGATCTTCTAATTTCTCATTGATTACATTTCTTTCAAAGTTATCACAATAAATTTTACATTCTTGAATTAATTCTCTACTATTACTTGGTATAGGTCTTGGATCATACCTATTAATCTCCTTGTCAATTCTACAAGAAAATAAATTAATTATATCTCCTTTTTCTATATCTCTTATCCTAATATTCTTATCCTCATAATAAGTCACTATTAAATCCCCCTTTTTCTACTTTATCTTTTTACTTTTTTAGAAATCCTCTTATTGTAAAATAAAAAAGCTGTAAGAAAGAATCTCTCTCTTACAGCCAAATCTAACATTTTTATTTTACTTAATTAATATACTAATCTCTGATTTAGTATATATTATCTACTTTACCCAGTATATACAGATAAAGTTTCATATTATTATACATCCTATAAATTCAAAGACACAGCAAAGTATTAAATATGTTACCATATTTACTCATACTTTAAGTCCTTCTTTACATTTATAAAATATATATTAACAAATATTATTATAAACTTAGGACACCTTGTAAATCACAAATTATTTAAAACATAAATAATTGTGGCATTCACTAAAAATAATCCTATAAAATACCCTTCTTAAGATTCACATCTTAAGCAAAGCTAATTATAATAATTAAGTAAAATTTAGAAATAGCTCAATAAGATTGATTTCATTTCAATTGTTTTAAAAAGAAGTATCACAAAAAATCCTATAGATGTACCATAGACCTATAACGTATACAAAACCTCTTTTAATTTAAATATTTTCTTTTCTCGAAAATTTAACTAACAATTGATTCTAATCAACATCTCATTGTCCCCTTCCTAAATTTAAAATTACAAGTATAATTTACCATAATAAATATATATAGTCAATACAAATATTCCTACTTAATATTAATTAAACCCATTTTTTTAAGTTCGTATATATTTAAAGCCTTATTATATGGTAATTCAATACTACCTTCATTAACTAACTTAATTATTTTTTCTTTATATGGTGATTCCAAATTAACTCCAGTTATCTCCCAGTTATTATCAGTTTGGGGAGATATAATACCTTGATTTTTAATATACTCTACAATCATTTCCCTAATTGTATTAGAAGATTTCCATATATAATTATTCTTTGCTAGCTTCCTACCTTTTAAATTTGCAAAATAGCAATAATCACTGGTTGCTAATTTTAATATTTGATTTTCTTTCACTAACTCACCTTTAAATTTTAAATCTACAATTCGATGACCTATTGGTTTAGAAATATCTACTTTATAATTTACTCCAGCAAAAAATTCATGTTGATATCCTGGAATATCCATAGTAAAACTTATAGAAATATCTCCTGGCTTCCACTGATTGTAAGCTGAGGCTGCCCATTCCATGTAATCCTTTAACTCTTTCCCAGTAACTTCTACTACATAAAGAAAAGTAGTAAACTTGTATACATTGAAAATATATCCATAAGTAATAGCACCTTTTTTTATATTACTATCATCCCTAATTAAAGAAGTTGATGTAACATCTGCACCAGAATTTATAAGCTGAACCTTATTTATCAACTCTATAAGTGGAGTATCTCTAAGCCGTCCTTCAGGTATAAAGGTTATCTCATCCTTTGGTTGAAAATCTTCTGTGGCTTCTCCTATTATTTCTGTGACAAAATCCATAGTTGTTTCATGTGCTTTCTTAATAACTGGTAATTCACTTAACTCTTCACTAGGATAATAGGGCTTCATGGATACAACTTTCACTTGTCCATCTATAACATGATTATTATTGTCCAAGGTTAAATCAAAACGAATTACTTCCTGTCCACTATCTGTAGCCCCTCCAATGAGCATTTTTCCTCTTTTTTCTTTTACTGTTATATGAAAATGCCCAACTACTAGTACATCTATCTCCGGACATAATCTCAATATTTTTTCAGCTGCATCTCTTTCATTCTTCTTATCATGTTCTGAAACCATGCTTGCATGAGCCATAACCATTATAATATCTACTTTATCCCTAATTTCACTTACATACCTATAGGCAGTTTCACCAAGATCATGAAAATTTAGATCCTTCACTAGATTTCCTACCCATCTTGGTACATTGGGAGTAGTTAACCCTATAATTCCAACTCTCACTCCACCACAATTTATAATTGTATGTGACTTTACAAAGTCTTCACCACTTTCTCTATAGGCTACATTTGCTGAAAGAAATGGAAAGTTACTTTGCTTTTCAAGAGATTTTATTAAATCAAGTCCAAAGTTAAATTCATGATTTCCCAATACCATAGCATCATATCCCATAAAATTCATAGCAGAAATCACAGGATGTTTTTCATCCTTCTTATTACTATACATTTCATCTGTTAACGTATTTCCTTGAATTATATCTCCATTATCCACTACCAAAGTATTAAGATTTTCACTCTTAACTTGCTTTATATAAGAATAAATACGATTCATTCCACTATTATTGAAGCTTTCACCCTTATCATAGTTATATCCTAAAATGTTTCCATGTATATCTGTAGTTGCTAAGATTGTAATTTTCTTATTCTTTGTTGTAGTGATTCTATTCATTTATATTTAATCCTCCAGCTTAAAACATTAATTATTAATAATAATTTTCTCAACAATAACTTCTTAATTCAATTTTTTCTTATTATAATTATATCATTTGCTTCTGTATAATATATACTTTAACATGGTATCTATCTTTTTCTCCATAAATAAAAAACGCATCTAAACACAGACACGTTTTCACTACTATAATTTAAAAATAGATTTTCCTATAGTCGTTTTTAGCTTAGTAGCTTCCATTATAATACCATATAAAATATTTACAATTACATATATTACTAAAAATCCTAATACTTTGTCTCCAAATCTATATCCAAAAGGCATTAATATTAAATTAAATAAATAGAGTAATGCAAAACTTATTAATAAACTTATGCTCTGATCAATTATATTAGCACCTAGTTTGGCTAAAAATCCACCTTTCTTTTTAACATTTTCATTAGAACACTCTTCTGCCTTTTCAGCTTCATCTATATGCTCTAATACTTCTTCATTTTCTAAAGTTGCTTCCATGTTTTCTTGTGTTTCAGCTATAGTTTCTTCTGTTACATTTTCCTCTTCTATACTTTCATTATCACTTTTTATATTTTCTTCATCCATTAACATCCAATATCCTCCTTAAATAATAATTATAAACTCTCTGATAAATATACTATACTTTAAATTATCTGTAAATTAATTCTATGTAAACTTAGTATGAATTTACATAGAAAATTAACTTTTTAATTCTATATTTAAAGCTATAGTGTAATTTTTCTATTTCACTATAGCTTAACTTTTATTATTATATTAAAATTTAAATGTTATTTTTAGTATTCATTTCTCTAAATAACTTGTATAAGTAATATAGATTTATAAAAACTATTATTGCATTAGCTATAGCTACGGGATATGCTCCAATAATCAGCCCGTATATTACAAATAATATACATCCCATTAAATTAATAAATCTTAGCTTAAATATTTCCTTCATAAACATAGAAATAGTAATTAGTATAGATGCTAAATAACCTATCCACTCAATCAATGTATCATTAAACATAGAACTCCTCCTAAAGTTTATTATATTCATTAATAAATAACAAATATTCACTCTAAACACTAACAAACCTAATGTTTTAAAAAAATATGTTTATTTATAGTTTCTCTATTATATATTTTTTTATTTATATAATAATTTTTTTTTATTTTAGTTTTTAGATTTTTATCTCTTATATAACAATGTAGATTAATCCTTAGATTTAGGCTCTGTTGAAAATTACAGTGATAGAATATCCATGCTATGAGAATATTGGTGGACGTCCCTTAAAATTCGTGCTGAAATAAGGCTTTGTGCCCCTAAAAAATATAGGCGTAGCCTCACATTTTGACTCTATGTATTTAAAGAGAAACATATAATTACTAAGATACTTAGTTGAAACACCTTTATAGGGCCTCATAAAACTTTTTACTTTGCTATGAAGGTTATTAATTCTTTGGATATTATATGAACCTACTCTGCGAGAACCCGTAGGGATTGCTACATGTTTTGATTTACTATAGGAAGATAGTGTTTTGTAACTAAACAGCGAATCGGTTACAAGCACACTATCTTTTTTTATTACACTTCCTAGTACTCTTAAAAGATCACTACTTCCTGGACGTCCCATACAGCTAGGCTCAATTATAATACTTTTCTTACTATCTAAAGCCGTGAGTACACATACTTGCATCTTAGATATTCCTCTAAATTTAGCTGGAGTTCCTCTCCTGTGAGGTTTTCTTGGCATGATAAAGCCATCCCTACTGTGATTACCTTTGAATGATTCTCTAAAGTAAATTTCATCAGCTTGAATTTGCCCACATAACTCTTTAGTTTTTAAGTTGTCTCTTAAAGCATCAAGAATCTTATGACGCCAAAGAAAAGCTGTCTTTAAACTTATGGGAATGATTTTTATAGTTTCTCTCAAGGAATATCCTTGAAATAATAAATGAACATACTCACTCCAAGTATTAATTTCTTTTCTTGAATAATATATTGGAGTATTTGTAACACTAATAAAAGATTTTAAGCAAGTTTTGCATAGATATCTCTGTGTTGTTTTATTCTTACCATTCTTTACAATACGGCTTCTATCACAGTAAGGGCAACATAACTCCTTAGCCTTTTTATTTATTAAAACATCATTCATTGTTTTACTTATTTCTAAAATTAGTTTTAATCTTTCATTTTCTTTTAATTCACTAGCTAACGCTAACACTTCGTGATAATTTGGCGAACTCATTTTCAAACCTCCATAATTAATGTTCATATAAATTCTCTCCAAGATTTATCACTTTAATCAACTACAGAGCCTAGATTTAAAACAAAAAATATAAAAACTATCTCAAATCAAAGACTTAAGATAGTTTTTATATTTTTATACTGTTATAAACTGATATAATGATACACTAATTTATAAAAAAGTTATAATAATTATCTATTATACTTACTCTTATAAATTATTAATTATGTTTTCAACAATTTTATTAAATATGTTTTTAAATTCATCTTGATGCTCTTCACCTTTTGATAAATTGCTTATACTACTTATCATAGGTAATTCACCTAAAAGATTTAAATCTAGATTTTTCAAGAACTTTTCTGTATCTTCTCCATTAAATAATTTAATTTTTTTATCACAATCAGGACACTTAATATAACTCATATTCTCAATAACGCCTAAAACTTTTATATTTAATTTTCTAGTCATATTAACTGCCTTTGCAACTATCATAGATACAAAATCTTGAGGAACAGATATCATTACTATTCCATTTATCGGAATATCTTGCATTACAGTTAGTGCTACGTCTCCTGTTCCTGGTGGCATATCAACAACTAAATAGTCTAATTCTCCCCAAATTACATCTGTCCAAAACTGCTTAACCATTCCACCAATCATAGGACCTCTCCAAATTACAGGATCTTCTTCATTCTCTACTAGCAGATTTAACGACATAACTTTTATTCCTTCTTGAGATTCAATAGGATATATATTTTTACCATCCGCCATAGCTTTTTGTCCTGTAATTCCAAGAAGTCTTGGTATACTTGGCCCTGTAATATCTGCATCTAAAATCCCTACTTTATATCCTTTTTCCTTTAATTGTCTTGCTATTAAAGTAGCCATGGATGATTTACCAACGCCACCTTTTCCACTCATAACTCCAATAATTTTTTTAACATTGTTTAAAGGATTGTTCTCAACTCCACAACTTCCTTTATCTTTACTGCATCCACCATTGGATGGACATGTATCACATGTTGACATAAAATCATCTCCTCATTATTATTGGTATTTACTAAATTTATATTACTGCTGTTTTAAATTGTTGTCAAATGCCAATAATGAAATTTATTATGATCCTATATGAATAAATTATATTTTTGTCTAGCATATTATAAAATTAAAATATAACATCTAAAAATCACTCTAATAATCCCTAAAGGACAACGACTTCTAAGTATCAAATAAACCAATACTTAGAAGTCTGTTAGCAAGCTTCATGGAGAGAAAAACTCCCTCTAAAGCAAGAACTCTGTTTATATCATTAACCCATTTAATTTTATTCCCACGTTTCACTACAGTAACTACATAATCTTTTATTGTCTAAACAATCCCTATTACCACATCGTATACATTCTTCATATCCTTCATCATAATAACTAATTTCATTTTCAAAATTATATTCTTCTCCTAAATTGTCTTCTGGTAATACATAATTATTCATCATATTTTCCTCCTAATTTTAATATTCCTTACTCCATAGAATTTAATAATATATTTTCCTGTTTTTAATATATTTATACTTAACAAACCATTTTATAATACAATTCACTATTATGAAATGTTAAGAATTTCAGAAATTATTATATGGCTTATTTCTGCTAGTTACTATTAGCAAAACTTTTAATTTATTATGTAATAAATTGTTGGTTTTTGTAGTTATAACGTTTTCTGATAGACTGATTTTATTTATTTTAATTTATAATAAGAGTTATATACTAATATTTATTATGTTATCCTATATAAGGAATTGTTGCGTATTTTCACGTAACTACAACTATCATAAATTTCATTCATAAACATGAATTGATTTTACAGTGTATAAGGGGGATTACAATGAAAAAGACTAGATTTCTCAGTATTGGACTATCTTTAATACTATCCTTGTCCTTAATTGGATGTAGTTCAAAAAATAGTTCTACTAATACTGAGTCCAAAAAGAATGAAACTGCTCAACAACAAATAAAGGATGGAGGAACAATGATATTTTCAGCTAGAACTGATCCAAGTTGCCTAAATCCTTTTTTTCAACAAAACAGGGTTACTTATACAATAAACAATGCCTTATTTGATCCACTATATGTAGTTGATAAAGATGAAGTAAGATATTACTTAGCAGAAAGTATGGAAACTTCTGAAGATAAACTTACATATACATTAAAATTAAAAGATAATTTAACATGGCATGATGGTACAAAAATAACAGCAGATGATGTTGTTTATAGTGTAAATGTAGCTAAAGATGAAAGTCAGGGAATTGATGCTAGACAAACTTTTGTTATTGATAAAAAAGAAGTCCAAGCTAATAAAATTGATGACTTAACTGTTGAATTTAAACTTCCAAATACCTTTGCACCATTCTATATATCAATTGGAGATTTTAAAATAATTCCAAAACATATCTTTGAAGGTGAAAGCAATTTAGCAGAATCAGATAAAAATAATACTCCAGTAGGTTCTGGTCCTTTTAAATTTAAAGAATGGAAAAAGGGTGAAATGGTAACCCTAGAAAGATTTGATGATTACTATTTAGGAAAACCTCATTTAGATAGTGTGGTTTATAGAATAATTCCAGATGATAATACTTCAAAAATTGCTTTTGAAAATGGAGAAGTTTCTGCAGCATACTTAGCTGAAGATAAGTTTGAAACTTTCTCATCAGATGATAGGTTTAAAACTCATTCTTTTGATGAAGGAATGCTAAACTATATTATACTTAATGAAAAAAATGAAAACTTAAGTAAAAAAGAAGTTAGACAAGCTATATCCTATGCCCTAAATAAAGAAGAGATTTTAAAAACATCCTATACTAATTTAGAAAACACTGAAAAAGCTTACTCTATTTTAACTCCAAACACAAAATTCTATACTGATGATGTAGAAAAATATGATCAAAACTTAGATAAAGCAAAAGAGCTTATGGAAAAGTCTGGTGTAGGTAATATAAAATTGAATTTTCAATACACTCCAAAAGATAGCAAAATTGCCATGGTTGTTAAACAACAACTTTCTACTATCGGCATAGAAGTAGATGCTCAGCAAATAGATGACAATGTATACTTCTCAAAAATCCTTGGGGAACAAGAAAGAGATTACGATATACTTATAAATGGATATGTAATGGGAAATGATCCAGATGGATATTCTAGTGCTTATATGTCTGGTGGTAGCTTTAATGCTCAATGTTATAATAACAAAGAACTAGACAAGTTGTGGAAGGATGGAGCTTCTCAATCAGATGATGCAAAGAGAAAAGAATTATATGAAAAAATTCAAAAGACCATAGCTGATGATGCTGTAGTATACCCATTATATTATTCAAAGTCATTAATCGGAGTTGATGCTAAATTTGGTGGAATTGAAGATGCCAAATTAGTACCTATATATATGTTTGAAGATTTATCAAAAATATATATGATTCAACAATAAAAATATATTTCTATGGCTCATTTACCCTTTCCGGGTACTTGAGCCATTTTTACATAAATTTTTTACATAGAAAGGATAGTATTATGAAAAATAAAATTACAAAGAGAATTTTACAAGCTATTCCTATGCTTTTATTTATATCTTTTGTATCTTTTTTACTTATGAATCTGGCTCCAGGAGATCCAGCTCAAGGATATATAACCCCTAAAATGTCAAAGGAACAAGCAGATTTAATAAGAGTAAGTCTTGGACTGGATAAACCTATGCTAACTAGATATTTCTTATGGCTAAAAAATGTATTAAGTGGTGATTTTGGTTACTCCTTGGTTTCTAGACAAGCTGTAGCTAGTGAAATTTCTTCAAGATTTTTTGCTACCCTTGGACTTATGGGTTCTTCCCTACTTCTAGCTATTTTTATATCAATTCCCCTAGGATTATATACGGGCATGCATAGAAATAAATTCTTAGACAGATTTACAAATATATTAAACTATATTGCAATCTCTATACCTAGCTTTTGGTTTGCAATGATATTGCTTTCAATATTTTCTTTAAAATTAAAGTGGCTTCCTAGTGTTGGTATGAGAACTATAGGTGTAACTTCAACATTAGATGTTATAAAACACGGTATATTACCTACTATAGTACTCAGTTTTTCTAATATAGCTGTTCTTACAAGATATGTACGTTCTTGTACTATAACAGAATTAAAACAAGATTATATTGTTACCGCAATTTCCAAAGGTGCAAGTAAGAATAGAATTCTATTTAAACATATCATGAAAAATGCTCTTCTTCCAATGATAACAATTCTTGGAATGAGCTTACCATCTTTAGTTTCTGGTGCATTTATCACTGAAACTATCTTTGGATGGCCTGGTATGGGGAGACTTGGCATTAACTCAATAAAAGCCTTAGATTATCCAGTTATAATGGCTATGACTTTAGTTACCTCAATAATGGTTGTTATAGGAAATCTACTTGCTGATATTAGTTATGTACTAGTAGATCCTAGAATACGTAGGGGGAATGAAAATGTTTAGTGTTAGATTTAAAGAAAACTTTATAAGAGAGCTTAAAAAAAATAAATTAGGAATATTTGCTTTAATATGCTTAACATTAATAATTATTTTATCTGTTTTTGCATTTTTGACTCCTTATAATCCCGATACTATTGATATGAGTAATCAATTTATTTCTCCAAATTTAAAAAATATATTTGGAACAGATGAACTCGGAAGAGATTACTTTACTAGAGCTTTATATGGTGCACGAATCTCCTTAATAGTAGGTGTACTCTCCATGATGGTATCTATATTCATCGGCACCCTAGTTGGTGCTATAAGTGGACTATTAGGAGGCAAAGTTGATGCTATTATAATGAGAATAATAGACATGTTAATGAGTATACCTCTATTCTTTTTACTACTAATAGTAAATTCTTATTTAAGACCAAGTATAGCCAATATAATAATCATTATAGGTATATTTGGATGGATGAGTATCGCTAGAATAGTCCGCTCAGAAACATTATCTATAAAAGAAAGGGATTATATTCTATGTTCTAAAGCCTTAGGTAGCAATAATATAAAAATAGTAAAAACACATATAATACCTAATGCTATTTCCACAGTAATTGTTGCAGCTAGCATAAATATAGCCGATGCTATACTTATGGAATCATCTTTAAGTTTTTTAGGTCTAGGGGTACAACAACCGATGGCTTCTCTCGGAAGCATGCTTCAAACTGCTCAATCCAGAATTGGTGATAAGACTTACTTAGCAATTTTTCCAGGTCTTATGATACTATTAATTGTATTAAGCTTTAATGTTCTTGGTGATATCTTGAGAGTAGCATTAGATCCGTCTCAAGGAGAGTAAATTTAAAAGAACACTTAGAATATCTAGATATATAAAAGAAGCCTAGGTTAAATTACCACTAACCTAGGCTTCTTTTGCTATATTATAAATAAATATTCCATAATAATTCTTAATAAGTTCTTATTTCAAGTTTTTGTTTCCCATAAATGTTAGACCAATCATTCCTTGTCCAGTGTGAGTTCCAATTATGGGACCTATAGTACTAATAATAATATCTTTCACGAGTTCCTTTTCTCTAATAATATTAGCAAGATACTCAGCCCTTTCTAAGCTATCTGCATGACCTATGATAATAGTTTGATCCTTCAGGTTCATACCATCTTCTAGCATCTTATCTAGTAATTTCTCCAAGGATTTTTTCTCTCCTCTTACTTTAGACACATTCACTAGCTTTCCCTCATAGTCAACACTCAATACAGGCTTTATCTTTAAGGTTGTCCCAATAATTGCTTCCACTGAAGAAATCCTTCCACCTCGTTTTAAGTGATGTAAATCTTCAACTGTAAACCAGTGACAAGTATTATTTCTATGTTCTTCTATCCACTTCACCAATTCCTCAATGGCTAAGCCTTCTTCTTTTTTCATTGCAGCATTATATACTAGAAGCCCTTCCCCAACTGAAGCTGAAAGAGAGTCAACTGATATAATTTTTCTTTCAGGGTATTCCTCTTTAAGGTCTTGTATCACTAATTGAGAGTTATTATATGTTCCACTAAGTCCCGAAGAAAATGCTATATATAAAATATCCTTTCCTTCCTTCAACAACTTTTCAAAGCACTCTCTATAAGTAAAATAATTTATCTGTGTTGTAACAGAAGTATCACCATTTTTTAGTCTCTCATAAAACTCATGGCTTGTCATTTCTCTCTCATCAGGATAGTGTGTATAAGTTTTATTTTCCATATCAAAGGCCATAGGTATAATGCCTATATTTATTTTCTCTATAATATCAAGAGGTAAATCTACCGTTGAATCTGTAATAATAACATAATCTTTCATATATTCTCCTCCTTTATAATTCATTTTTTCCATACTATATGTGCCTAAAATACTATTTTAACATTTTTTAAGCCTAATGTATATGAATAGATTTCTCAATTTGTTCATATAGTAACTAATTTTCTTGTATTTAAGCTATATAAAGCTTATTTATATTAAATTATACTCATAGGTAAGCTCTATATGTTCCTTTTCCACTTCAATTAAAGCTTCGAAAACTCTTTTTACATTTTCATCGCATACTTCATTCTTATATCTTTCATAATAGTAAACAGCATGCTCTTCTCTTTCCTTTGCCAATTTCAAAAGTGCTTCGTCACTATCATACTTGTCATAGTTTATTTTAGTCAAAGCAGGTGTTTTAGTAAAACCTCCTAATCCCATATGAACCTTTGAATGAAAAATTTCTATTTTCGATAAAGCCTGAAAAGCCTTAGAAACTTCTTCACTCTTTGCTTTTTTAGCTGCTTCTTTATAAAACTCTCCATTAAATATTTCAAGCTTAACGGCATGGTCTAAAATTCTTAATGTGTTTATATCTAGCTTCTTACTATCTACTTCAATAACTTCATCATCACCACTTAAATAAATACTGCTTACTCCACAGAACGGACAGTATACTATGTTACTTATAGAATTTTTATTTATAAAAGCAAATGAATTAAAATCATAATTCTTCTCATTAATATTCATTCCACATATTTTACACTTCATATTAATTCCTCCTAAACTCAATATACATTTTACCATATATTCAAAATGTTTAAAAATAAAAAACCTTTAAAACATGTTAAATTAATTTTAATATGTCAAAGGTTTTTTATTAATATTTTTAATTTTATCTATATAGAAAAATATATCTTCAATTTCCTTTATTATGTATATTGAATATTATTCTTCATCACAAGCATGATCTAGCATATCTAAAACATAGTTAGGGAGAGCAAAAGATCCCACATGTAAGTCTGTATTATAATACTTAGTCTTTAACCCTAAAGAGTTCCATGCCTCAGCATTTAAATCTTTTACTGGATCATACTTTTTAGATGCGAATCCAAATAACCAATGCCCTGATGAGTAAGTTGGAATATGAACTTGATACACTTTCCCTATTGGGAAGGATTCTTTTATACGCTTATGAGCTCTCTTCATAGAACTAGCATACATTTCATAATAAGGACTTTCATGTTGATTTACTAAAATTCCTTCTTCATTTAATGCATCGTAACAATCTCTATAGAATTCTTTTGTAAATAAGCCCTCTCCAGGTCCTATTGGATCAGTAGAATCTACTATTATTAAATCATAGTAATTTTTCTTATTTTTTACAAATTTAATACCATCTTCAAAGTATAAGTTTACTCTTTCATCCTTTAGTTTACTTGATGTTATAGGAAAATACTCTAAACATACATCAACTACTTTTTTATCGATTTCAACCATGTCTATTTCTTTTATTGTATTATATCTTGTTAGCTCTCTAATTGTTCCACCATCTCCAGCTCCTATAACTAAAACTTTTTCAATCTTAGGATTTGTAGCCATAGGAACATGAACTATCATATCATGATAAATAAATTCATCCTTTTCTGTTATCATAACTATTCCATCTAAAGTGAAAAATCTTCCGAATTCCTTTGTCTCAAATACATCTATTCTTTGAAAATCACTTTTTCCAGCATATATTTGCTTGTCAACCTTTATTGAAAACCTAACAGTCTCTGAGTGATTCTCAGTATACCATAACTCCATTTTTCATCCTCCTAGTTAATATAATATTATTCATTATAAACATTCTTACCACTAAATATTTCTATCATTTCTTTTCTAAGTGCATTACTTATATTAAGTCTTTCTCTTGGTAAAAATTCATGAGTATCTTTTTTAAATAGGTAGTTCTGTAAATCAATTTCCTTTATAAGCATTTTAGTATGAAATATATTTGTTTGATACATGTTTATATCCATAGCATCATACTTTTGCAAAGTCTTATCATCAATATAATCTTGAATTGATTTAATTGGTGTATCTATAAAACACTTCTTACCATTAATGTCACGAGTGAATCCTCGAACACGGTAATCAATGGTAATTATATCAGAGTCAAAACTGCTAATTAGATAATCTAATGCATTTAGCGGAGAAATTTGCCCACAAGTAGATACGTCTATATCTACACGAAAGGTTGCTATAGAATTATCTGGATGATATTCAGGATAAGTATGTACCGTTACATGACTCTTATCCAAATGTGCAACAACAGTCTCCTTAGTTTTTAAAATATATTTACCACTATTACATGATTCATCTATTACCCCATCTCCTAAAGGTTCCTCAGAAATTAATATGGTTACACTTGCACCTTGAGGATCATAGTCCTGCTTGGATATGTTTAACACATGAGCACCAATAATATCAGTAACATCGCATAATATTTTAGTTAATCTTTCTGAATTGTATTGCTCATCAATATAATCTACATACTCTTTTTGTTCTCTTTCACCCTTTGCATAGCAAATGTCATAGATGTTAAAACTTAGTGTCTTAGTAAGATTATTAAAGCCATATAATTTGATTTTATTCTCCATTCTTTTATATACACCTTTCCTTTAGATGAAATTCACTGAGTAAATTTTATTAGGAGTTGTTGAATTTGTCAATAAAAATTTAAAATATAATTATTATATTTTGTTATATGTGAAACCTTATCTATAATTTCAATGTATATACTATAAATATATCTTATAATTCTTATATTATATAAAACATTTATCTATTACTTATTTCTTATAGACTTCTTCTGATTTTGATTATTTAAATTACAGCAATCCATTTTTCTCTTCCCATATAGTTCCTCATTTTGTTTTGCAATCTTATCTAAAAAGCTATTAACCGATTTCTTTATTCTAGTAAACATGCTATCCCTCCATAATAATTATTTATTAGATTATACCAATAACTTATGTGTTTTTAATGGAGTTTTTAATTAAAATATTTTTCATAAAGTTTATGCTCTATCTTAAATAATTTATTAAATATCACTCTAAAATTATACTACGTAACATTTTATTAAGTCATCACCATCTTTATTTTTATCAGTACTTAATATTTTTTCAAGACCTTCTATGACAAAATACTCATTATCCTGTTGTCTTACCATAACTTGAGTATTACTTAACATCATAGGTTCTTTTGAACATCTATTAATTTGATCTGTTGAAACATTTTTAAGTAACTGGCTTTTGGGAATTTCTCTTATATCCATAAATATCTCTCCTTTTAACATGCACAATATTGCACGAAACTAAATATATTTTGAGTTCTAACATATAGTATAAACAAATTAAAATATTTTATTTGATATTGACCTAGGTCCTTAAATTTAATTATGCATCTACATAATACTAAGTTTCTATTACATATTATACATATTATTGAGAAAAAAATTTATCCTTTTATTAAATAACTTTTGTATAAAATAAGAAGGAATACAGCTTATTCCATATTCCTTCTCTTATAATCTTTATTCAAATTTGAAAGTATTTATTATTTCTTTTAGTTTTTCAGACATATGTTGTAACTCATTAGCATGACCCGTAAGCTCCTCTGAAATTCCTGTTACCTCTTCTGTTGAAGCAGTAACCTCTTCTGAAGACGCCGCAGTCTCTTGTGATATAGATGATATATTTTCTATCTGAGTTACTACATTATCCTTCTTTTTATTAATAACTACTATATATTCACTAATTTCAGTAACTTTACTTATTAAATCTTGCACTCCTGCCATTATATCGTTAAATACAGCCTTTGCTTCGTCTACTACACCATCTTGTTCCTCTACAATTTTTTCAGTATCCTTAATAGCCACAACAGCAATGTTAGTCTTAGTTTTTATATCATCCACTATCTTCTTAATTTCCATGGTAGAATCCTTTGATTGCTCTGCTAGCTTTCTAATTTCTTCTGCTACTACTGCAAAACCTCGACCAGCTTCACCAGCTCTAGCTGCTTCAATAGATGCATTAAGAGAAAGTAAGTTAGTTTGTTCTGTAATCTGAGAAATAGTATCTGATACTGAATTTATTTTTCCTGTACTTTCATCCATATCTATAACTAACTCTGAAACCTTATTAGTGGAAACCCTTGTATCATTAGACTTTTCTATCAATGTATCTACCATGGTCAATCCTCTGTTGCTTAGGTGATTAGCATTTTCATATACCGCACCCATAGCTTCTGTAGCTTCATTTAATAATTTTAAGTTCTCTGATAATTCAATCATAGCTGTGGCTCCGTCTTGAGCACTATTAGCTTGTTCAATGGCTCCACCAGACACATCTTCTATAGCTCTTGCTACTTCACTGATAGAAGCACTAGTTTCCTCGGCTATAGCAGATAAATTTGATGAAGTTTCTAAAACTATATTAGAAGACTTGTTAACGCTTTTAATTAATGATGATATGTTTTCTATCATTCCATTGAAATTTTCACCTAAGTCTTTAAATTCATCTCTTGACTTTATATTAACATTAACCCTTAAATCTCCATCTTTAACTTTGTTAAAAGCCGTCAATAATCTATTAATATTCTTTGATATAGAATTACTAAATATTAAAGATACTGCTATAGCTATTATAGCTATTACTCCTGAGGTTAGTATAATTATATTTAGAATATTTTGTGTATCCTTTAATAGTTCTTTCTCATCCAAAGATGCTACTATTTTCCAGCCTGTTAATTGACTTGTAGTGTAAACTGCAAACTTCTTTTCCCCATTAAAATCATATTCAGTAAATCCTTCTTTATTTGAGCTTATGTCACTCCAAACAGAAAGCTTAGCAGCTTCATCAGTACCTATGATTTCTTTATTAGGATGTGCTACTAAATTACCATTTGAATCAGATACATACATGTACCCTTCGTTTCCTACCTTAATCTCAGATAATCCATCAGAAAGATTTTTTAAACTTACATTAACTCCTACAACTCCAACTACATTGCTATTTTTTTCTATAGTCTTAGCTACAGTTACTACATTTTCACCAGTAGTTGCACTTTTATATGGTGAAGTTATCACTATTTGCCCTTTATTTTCCATAGCCAGTTTATACCATGGTCTAGATTTATAGTCATAATTAGCGTCAGTATTTGCTTCTGGGTAAATATGAAATTTCCCCTTTTCTGTTCCCATAAATACATTTAGAATATCTTCATCCGAATTTTTAACATCTGTCATTAATAGTTTAGCAAATTTAAAGTATTCTTCTTTATCTTCCGCTTCCACAATATTTATATTATTAGATAGTAGCTCTATAGACTTAGACATGCCGATAAAATAGTTATCTATTCCTCTATTCACCTCTAAAATTGTTTGTCTGCTTGTAGTTTCAAGCTTATCGCTTAAAATTGATTTTGATTGTGAGTATATAGTTATTCCCATTCCGGAAACTGGTACTAAACAAATCAGTAAAAGTATAACTATAAGTTTGACTCTAATGCTCTGTAATTTAAATTTCTTAAGCTTATTAAGTTTCTTATGTTTCATATTTTTTCCTCCTAAGTGTATAATTTTTTTTAATTTATATATTTTTGTAATTTATATACTTATTATTAATAATGATTAAATTACTTAAAAATCTATAATATTTAATCTATAAAAATATTTCTTTAACCCTTTCTTTAAATTTAATTACAAAATATATTATAAAACTTACTATTATATACTCGAGTACATCTTATTTATCTTTATAAATAATTTAATTATATTTTTATTGAATATAGGTATTTTTAATAATAAAAAAGAAGCAAAATTTCTCTCACTTCTTAAATCAATCAACATATTCTTGGGATTAATTCTCCTTGTAGCATTCCCAAAACCTTAGTTCCTCCAATGTAAGTTTTTAAATACAGCTTACTTTTGCCATCATCTAGCACTTTACCAATAATAGCGCCTTCTCTTCCTAAAGGATTTGATTTAATTACATTTAAAACCTTATGAGCATCTTTATTACTCACAATACAAATTAACTTGCCTTCATTAGCCATATAAAGAGGATCAAATCCTAAAAGATCACAAAAACTCCTTACATCACCTCTTATAGGTATATCCTTTTGCCATATTTCCATAGACTTTCCACTAGTGCTCACTAACTCCTTTAAAGTGTTAGCTAACCCTCCTCTAGTTGGATCTCGCATTACTCTAATTTCATTGCTAGTATCCATTATAGCTTTTGTTAGTTCATTAAGAGCAGCACAATCACTCTTTAAACCTGACTCTATATCTAAATTTTCTCTTTCATTTATAATAGATGTGCCATGATCTCCAATAGTACCACTTATAATTATTGCATCCCCTTCTTTTATCTCCTTTATGTTTAACTGATAATTATTTTTTTCTATATATCCTATTCCTGTTGTATTAATATAAACTTTATGACCTTTTCCACTTTGTACAACCTTAGTATCTCCTGTTACTATTTTAACTCCTATTTTATTAGCAGTATCAGCCATAGATTTTACTATTTTCTCTAAATCTTTAAGTTCTAATCCTTCTTCAAGAATAAAACCAGCAGATATATATAGGGGAGTTGCACCACTTACGCACAAATCATTCACAGTGCCACAAATACTCAGTTTCCCTATATCTCCACCCTTAAAAAACAGAGGATCTACAACAAAACTATCTGTAGTTACTGCTACTTTTCCCTTAATCATATCTAATATAGCTGAATCCCCTTGTTCCTTTAAGATATCATTATTAAAATACCTTAGAAATACATTCTTTATTAATTTATATGTTTCCTCTCCTCCACTACCATGGGCTAATGTTATAACTTCCATAGCTCCTCCTAATATTAAACTTCAAAATAATTTAAATATGCATATAATTAAACTTGTTAACTTATTCTATGTTAAACTTATAATCTACAATTCTTTTGTACTGTATAGAATGCCACAACTTCCTTCTTTAGATACCATGCATGGACCAATTGGAGTCCTTGGTGTGCACATCTTTCCAAAAGCATTACAATCCATAGGACTTTTTATTCCCCTTAATATATCTCCACAAATACACTGATTATTTTTATTTACAATTTTATTTTTTAAAGAAAATTTATTTCTAGCATCAAAGTAGCTATATTCCTCTCTTAGTTTATATCCTGTACCGTCTATTTCTCCAAACCCCCTCCAAAAACTAGATGAAGTTTCAAAGACCTGATTTAATATCTCTTGTGCTTTTCTATTTCCTTCTGGATAAACAAAACCTTTATATAAATTTTCACATCCATAATTACCTCTCTCCTTTTTATCTATGACATAAAGTATCCCAGCTAATATATCTATAGCCTTGAAGCCGCATATAGCCATAGGAGTTTTATACTCATTAGATAATCTCTCAAAAGGTCTGCAACCAATTATTGTTGCTACATGTCCTGGACATATAAATCCATGAATTTTAACTTCTTCACCTAAAATTAGGGTAGACATAACCTTAGGCATAGTCTTTAAGGAATTTAAAATAAAAAAGTTATTTACATTTTTCTCTAGTGCTTCTTTTATTGTAAGAGCTATTATAGGTGCTGTAGTTTCAAAGCCTATAGCTAAAAAAACTATATTCTTATCTCTATTATTTATTGCTATCTTTAAGGCATCTAATGGGGAATATACAACTTCTATCTTTCTTCCTTTAGCCATCTGTTCTCTTAATGAGCTACAACTTCCTGGAACTTTAATCATATCACCAAAGGTAGTTATTACTACATCTTTTCTCTCACTTAACTCTATTGCATGATCTATATAGCTCTCATCTGTTACACAAACGGGACATCCTGGTCCAGATAACAACCTAATATTAGGTGGTAAAAGCTTATCAATACCTGAATTATAAATACTTCGTGTATGCGTACCACAAACCTCCATTATATTTATGTTTTCCTTACATTTTTCCTTTATGTTTTTTAACAACTTAATTGCCAAATTAATTTCCCTCGTATCTCCTTCATCTCTATAAAACATTCTAAAAGTCTCCCATTAACTCCTTAAATATATTTAAAGTCTCCATAGCTTCTTTTTCTTCTATTTTTTCAATGGCACAACCAACATGAACCAAAACATATTCTCCAACAACTAAATTTTCTATTAGACTAGTATTGATTCTTTTTCTTAAACTCCCAAACTCAACTAAGGAATTACCTTCATATATTTCTAATACCTTTCCTGGAATAGCTACACACATATTAATACTCCTTACATAACTCATTTCCTATAACTACTTGACCTATAGATAATCCCCCATCATTGCAAGGTATTAATCTATGGGTTATAACTTGAAATCCACTTTCCTTCAACGTCATCTCTATTCCTTCTAATAAAATAGAGTTTTGAAATACACCTCCACTTAAAGCTACCTTATTTATGCTATATTCTTCTCTCAACTTAATACAAATTTCATTTGAAAAATCTATTATTGTATTATGAAATTTAAAAGCTACACACCCTTTATCAATGTTATTATCTAAATCCTTTATAATGTCTCTAATCATATTATTTATATTTATAATATAAGGAAGGCAATCACCAATTTCCCACTGATATCTATTCTCACACCTTTTTATATAATCATAATTTCTAGTATCCTTTAAAGAATCAATGAAACTTTCTGCTAAGCTTTCAACATACATAGCAGCCTCTCCTTCATAGGACACATCTTTGTTAAAATCTAAAAGGCTGGCAATTCCATCAAATAGTCTTCCCATACTAGAAGTTAGTGGACAATTAAAATTCTTTCTTAGAATATTAATAATTATCCTTGATTCCATACCGTGAAAATATCTACAAACAGCTTCTTCAATCTCCTCTTTCTTTAATGCTCCTAATAAAATAGATAGTCCAATTCTCCATGGAAATTTTACTGCTCCATCCCCTCCAGGCAAGGGAATATATTTTAAGTGTGCTCCCCTAATAAAGTTTTTTTTGTCACATATTAAAAACTCTCCTCCCCAAAGGTTTCCATCTTCTCCATACCCTACTCCATCAAAAGCTATCCCTATAACTTTATCATTTTCTTTATTTTCTACCATACAGCTCACTATATGACTATGATGATGATAAACACCTAAAGTTTTCACCTTGTTTTTATCTAAATAATTCTTACTCCAATAGTTAGGATGCATATCATGAATAATTGTACTCGGTTCAACTCTAAAAATATTCTTCATGTGCTTTAACACTATATTAAATCTTAAATAATTCTCTTCTCCCTCCATATCTCCAATATAAGGACTTGTAAAAATACAATCTCCACTTCCAATGGAAAATGAATTTTTAAATTGAGATCCTAAGGCTAGGATATTTTCTTTGAATATATATTTATTATAGTAAGGCGCATAACCTCTACCAGCCTTATAACCCTACCGTAACCGCCAATTACTTGAACTACAGAATCATCGACGGGCATATTAATTTCTCTATTATGAATTAAAAAATAATCTACTATTTCACTAAGATTGTCTATAGCCTCTATATCCTCATGTATTATTGGCATAGTACTTAAATTTCCGCTAGTAAAAACTAAAGTATCTATGTTGTTATCAAATATTAAATAATGAAGAGGAGAATAGGGTAATACTACTCCTAGTCTTTTATTATTAAAGGAAATATTAGTTGGTAGTTTATTGTTCTTTTTCTTTAAAAGCAATATAGGTTTCTTATTTCCTGTTAAAATTTCTTTTTCTTCATTATTTACATAACAGTATTTTTCTACTACATTTATATCTTTCATCATAAGGGCTAATGCCTTATCTGGTCTATGTTTTCTAAGCCTTAGTTTTTCTATAACTAGTTCATTATTTCCATCACAAACAAGATTAAAACCACCTATGCCCTTAACTCCAATTATTTTTCCTTCCCTTAAATACTTTCTCACACTTTCAAATTCATCCTTAGATTTTATAGGGTTCCCCTTATTATCTAAGAGGATTACTCTTGGACCACAAGCAGAACAACAAGTAGGCTCTGCATGAAATCTTCTATCATTAGGATTTTCATATTCTTTCTTACATTTGTCACACATAATAAAATTTTCCATAGAAGTATATTCTCTATCATAGGGAGTATCTTTTATTATGGAAAATCGAGGACCACAATTTGTACAATTTATAAAAGGATATAAATATCTTCTTAGATTATTACTATCCCCTAGCTCTTTTTCACACTCCTTACATGTAGCTATATCTGGAGAAATTAAAGTCCGCCCCTTCTCCTCGGTACTTTCTACTATTAGAAACTCCTTATAATCTTTTAGGCTTTTTTTATTCTCAACTACTACTTCTTCAATACTACTTAACTCAGGTGCCCTTTCCTTAAGGTTAGTTAAAAAATTATCTATACCTACTTCAGCTCCTTGAACTTCCATAACCACTCCCTTACTTGTATTATTCACCCAACCTGATAGTTGATTTTCTAAAGCTATTCTATATACAAAAGGTCTAAATCCTACGCCTTGAACTGTCCCTTTAACTATAATTCCTTTTCTAATCACTTTATTCTCCCTCTATTCTGTAGAGCAAAATTTCATAACCTGAAGTTATTTCACTACTTACATGATTACAAATTGGACACTTTTTATTAGTAATCTTTAAAGGAAATTCCTTATGACAATTATAACAATATGCCTTACTTAATAACTTTTCTATAATAAGTTTTGCACCCTCACAACAACTCCCTGAACTCATTTCTTTAAAAATAAAATCAATGGAAGAATTATCTATACAAGAAAATTCTCCTATTTGTAAAATTACCTTTGCTACCTTAGTTATATTATTTTTAATACACTGTTCCTCTACCATATCTATAACGTAACTAATTATTGAAATTTCATGCATTTATATCACCAATTATCCTTTTAATTTCCCTAAATACTTTTTTAGTAATTTCAGAAAAATTATCCTTTAAAGTTTTAGATAACTCTAAGGAATAATTCACTTTTTCCACTTCAATACCAACTAAATATCCAGGAATTTCTCTATATTCTTCTCTTAGAACCCTCAAAAGATTTTCACTATGCATATCTCTGCAAGGGCTAATAAATTTATCACATTCCTTTAAATTTAAGACTGAAACCCTACCAGGCTCAATTCCAAAGTAGGTACTGTCTACCAGAATAACAGTATCTTCCTTATTAATTTCATTTAAACAATATATATAATCAATTCCAACTATTAATACCTTAACTTCTTCGCTATAGCTTTCTAATTGGGCCCCTATGAACTCCATTACCTTTACTCCTATACCATCATCACCCAAAATAATATTTCCTATGGCAAAAATCTTTATCATAGTATATTTATTGTTATAGGCTCATATTTATCACTGGTTACATGTGCGGCACAGTTTAAACATGGATCAAAGCTCCTTACTATACGTCCTATTTCTACTGGGTGGACCATATCTTTTATTTCCGTTCCTATCAACGCTTCTTCCACTGGTCCTTTTATTCCCCTATTGTCAGTAGGTGATAAATTCCAAGATGAAGGTGGTATTAAAGTATAGTGATGTACTAACTTGTTTTTAATAGACAACCAATGTCCTAGGGATCCTCTCTCTGCTTCTATTAATCCAACGCCTCTTGATTCCTCAGGTATTTCCCATTGCTCTTGATAAGCCTTTTTTAGCTTTAATAAATCTATTAATCCCTCTATAGCTTCACAAAGTCTCTTCGCCTCTATTGATTTAGCAATTATTCTATCCATAGTAGATACTCCTCCACTATAGTCACCACTTAAAGTCATTCTAGCTAGTGCTCCAACCTCCATAGGATTCCCCTTATATCTAGGTGCATTAACCCAACTATATGCTTCTGGTTTATAAGGATTATAGGTGATTTTATTGTCTTCTCCTGGTATTAAAGTTTGCAAATCTGATTCTACCCAAGTTTTAGAAATATCTTCTGCTATATTGCTAGATTGAAATTCTTCTCTAATTCCATTTATCATTACTCCAGTTGATACCATTTTAATTGGATGTAAATAATTATCATATAATCCATAACTCATAAAATTCTTATATCCACCACCAATTTTAAAATAATCTTCATAAGTGGCTGCTATAGCATATACATCCGGTATAAGTTTATCTACAATAAAACTTTTTATTACTTTTATACTATATTTAATGTTTTCTATTTGAGGTATATCAATATTTGTAGTTGTGCCACCTACAAAAATGCCATGACAATGAGGAACTTTTCCAGCTAATTCAGCTACTGCTCTATGTGCTTCTCTACTATACCTTACTGCTCCTAAGTAATCTTCATTTATTCTTTTTGTATCCTCTCTAGATAACCTGTAATCAGCAGCTTTAGCACTTTCCGTTTTATACAACGGATTTATATGAACTATATCTACATAATCTGGAAATACGAAAAAATATATGTGCCTCAAATAATTCTGCAAAAATTCAAATCCGTTAGCAATATCTCTAACTACTTTTCCATTAAAATCAGGTGTAACTTTCATTGCATCTTCTAGACATAAAGTAGCAGCTACAGCATGATGAGTAGAACAAATTCCACATACCCGTGGAGCCAGTCTTATAATATCTAAGGGATATCTACCTTTAAACATCTCCTCAAATCCTCTAAACTGACTTCCACTACTTTTTGCATCTATAATCTTATTATTAACTACATTCACTTCTATATTTAAAAGTCCACTTACCCTAGTCAATGGGTCAATTACTATCTTAGTCATAATTAAGCTCCTCCATATTTTACAAAAGGCTCTGTTCCATCTGGAAATTTAGGTCCTGCACAGCCTATACAATTAGTATTATCCCCTATTGGCCAATTATCAGTGCCGTTCCATCGACTTACAGGACAATATGCATAAGTTATTGGACCTCTGCAACCTAAAGAAAATAAACATTCTGGATCTCCAAATTTCTTAGCAAATATCCCATTATCAAAAAACCTTCTTCTTGGACAATTGTCATGAATTGTCTCTCCATAATAAGCCTTTGGTCTTCCATCACTATCAACTTCTGGCATACCATAAGATGTAATGTAACCCAAAGTTCCCATAGTCCAAACAGGATTTGCAGGACAACCTGGTATTCTAATGATGTCATCTCTTTTTAAAAACTCTGATATGCTAACTCCATTAGATATATTAGGTCTTGCTGCAGTAGGTCCTCCATAACAAGCACATGTTCCTACTGAAATAATATATTTAGCATTTTTAGCTATGGTTTCTACCGCCTCCATTGCTGTTATTTTTCTTCCATTATAGGTAGCAACAGTAGTAAATAGACCATTATCTCTTAATGGTACTGCCCCACAAACTAAAAATATATATTCAGTATCTAAAATTTCAAATATTCTCTCATAGCTTTCCTGTCCCTCATCTCCATTTATACTGCCAAAGAAAATCATATTAACAAATTCCTTTAGCATATATAAAACATCAGGTTCATCTCCATTTAACAGAGAAATTACTTCTCCAAAACACCCTGATATCTCTAACCATATAGCATTGATTCTTCCCTTTTTCCCTTGTTGTACTTCTTCTATAGCTCTTTTTGCATAGGAGATAGCCAATTCTTCTTTATTTCTTAGAAAATTACACATAATTATTCCTCTTTTAAATTACTACTATAATAATAGTTTTTTAGTATAAATTTTATGCAATAATTATTAAATTTATCTTATTTTCATATTGACATACTTAAGATTTTACTGTAGTATTAATATAAAGATATTAATTGTGTACAATTTAATTGTTAGCTATTTCATATTGCACTATATACTCATCATGAAAGGAGAAATATATATGAATATTTATGATTTTAAAGTTAAAACTATAGATGGAGAAGAAACTACTTTAGAAAAATACAAAGGTAAGGTTCTAGTGGTTGTAAATACAGCTAGTAAATGTGGATTTACACCTCAATATTCTGATTTAGAAAATATCTATAAAAAATATAAGGATATGGGGCTAGAAATTTTAGGCTTCCCATGTAATCAATTTGCTGAACAAGAACCTGGTAATAGCAATGATGTAAAAGCATTTTGTCAGTTAAACTATGGTGTTACTTTTCCATTATTTGAAAAGGTAGATGTTAAGGGACAAACAGCTCATCCCCTATTTAAATCTTTAAGTAATTCTATGCCTTTTAAGGGTTTTGATTTAAGTACCCCTAGCGGAAGACTACTGGATAACATCTTGAAAGAAAAATACCCTGAGTATATTATTGGTAATAGTATTAAGTGGAACTTCACTAAATTCTTAATAGATAGAGATGGAAATATAGTAGATAGATTTGAATCTCCGGTAGATCCTACGGATATGATTCCAGAAATAGAAAAAATTTTATAGGACTGAGGTTTCTAATATGAGTTATGAACACTTAGATATTGATAATCAACTATGCTTTGCTTTATATGCTTCTTCAAAAGCTGTAATAAAAAGTTATAAGCCACTATTAGATGAACTTGGCATTACTTACACTCAATATATTACCCTTTTAGTCCTTTGGAAAGAGGATAATATAACTGTAAAAGAGTTAGGTAAGAAACTTTATTTGGATTCTGGAACCCTTACACCTGTATTAAAAAGACTTGAATCCATGGATATAATACAAAGAATAAGAGCTTCTCAAGATGAAAGAAATGTATATGTGAAACTAACAGATAAAGGTATTGCAATGAAGGATAAAGCTTCAAAAATACCTGGAAAAATGTTCTGTAGTACTGGTCTTTCTTTAGATGAAGTATCAGGCTTAAGAGAAAAACTTAAATTTTTATTAAATAATCTACAATAGAAAAACAAGCTAGGTACAAGTGTTTCAACTTAAACCTAGCTTACTTTTTTATTTCTATATCTTAATTAACAGGAATAGTTTCTCTTGGTGTGGACCTCTGCCTTTAATATTTCTTCTTTCTCTTTTAGAATTTCATTACCCAATATTCCTCTAGATACTTCTTCAAATCCAATTCTCTCTACCATATCACCAAATCTTTCTCCAGTTTTTCCGTTATCTCTATAATATAAAATTGCTTTTTCTATTATATTCATAGCCTCATCATATAAATAAATCCCTTTCAATGGTTCACCACGTCTTGGAGTTTTACCCCATTTCCCACCTATAAATAGTTTTACACCATCTTTTTTGCATACCATTGAACCAAAATGACATTTATCTATACAAAGTCCACAGTTTGTACACTTCTCCCTATCTATTTGAAGCTTTCCATTAATAACTTTTGCTGCTCCTTTTTTACAAGCTTCTTCTACTGAACACTTTTTACATCCTAAACATAAATCCTTATTGCAGTCTGGTACTCTTTGACCCATTATGCCAAAATCATTTAAGTCTGGCTTTATACAGTTATTTGGACATCCACCTATACCTATTTTAAACTTATGTGGCAAAAGTACATTGTAATATCCTTTATAAAATCTTTCATGTATTTTCCTCGATAATTCTTGTGTGTCTAAAAGCCCAAATATACATACCGTTCCTTTGCACGCTACTACAGGTCTAACTCTGGGACCTGTGCCTCCAGCTTCTAGTCCAGCGTCACTAAGCTCTTCTTTTACCTTTTCAATATCTTCAAATCTTATCCATGGAATTTCTACTGTAAGTCTTGTAGTATAACTCATATATCCTCTTCCATATTTCTCAGCTATTTCAGAAAGGACTCTTGTTTCCTTTGAATTTAAGCATCCATCCTCAGTTATTACTCTACATGCAAAGTGTATTCCATCTCTTTGTGGAAGAAATCCTTGCCCCTTTAATTTTGATTTTTCTTCTGCCGATGCTATTATTGCCATTTTCTTCACTACCCTTCTTTATTTCATTGTATTGACATTCTAATTGTTAATCTTTCTGCACTTGTCATATCCTTGTAATATTTTCATATTTATTATATCTCTGCAATTTTACAAAGTGAACTTAAGATTAGTTATAGTAAAATAAAGATTATTTATACTTAGGATAACTTAAATATAAAATAGAGACTAAATTAGAAGATGTTTTATTCTAATTCAGTCTCATCACATTGCTTTTTACAAAAATCAATAAAGTTCTTTATAAAATCCATATTTGAGTTTTTTAAATATATAAAATTAAATTCTCTTTTCATTTTCATATTTTTGGTTGATAATGCTTTAAATTTTTTACACATCAATGGTGAATTTAATGCTTCCTTTGATACCACCGTTGCTCCAAGTCCAGATTCTACTAAAGACATAATTGCTGTTATATCTCCAATTTCCATATAAGGATTAATATTCTTAGGTTCAAATCCTTGCTGCACCATATAATCTTCAAATATCTGTCTTGTCCCAGATCCTTTTTCTCTTAGTATAAGTTTTTCTGAAAGAATTTCATCTATTGTTATTTTCTTTTTCTTAGCCATTTCATGACTTTTTGAAATAACAAATACTAGTTCATCATCTTTAAATTTTTCATAAATCACCTTACTTTTATCAAAGGGCCCCTCTATAACACCCAATATAATCTCACCACTAAAGAGTTTTTGGATTATATTCCCTGTATTTTCTACATGAAGTATTACATCTATGTTTTTGTTGCTCACCTTATAATTTCCTATGATAGGTGGAAGTACATATCCCCCTATAGTAAGAGTTGCACCTACATTATATCTCTTTATAATAGATGATTCATTTGAAAGATGGTTTTTTGCCAATTTACTTATTTTATCAATTTCTAAAGCATACTTATAAAGTATCCTTCCGGCCTCCGTAAGCTCCATGTTCTTATTTTTTTTTTTCTAATAACTTCACATTGTAATATTCCTCTAAAAGTTTTATATGATGAGAAATTGCAGGTTGAGTCATATTTAATATGCTGGCAGCCCGTGTAAAGTTCTTTGTATCAGCCACAGTAATAAATGTTTCAAGCTTTATATCGATCACAGCTTATATCCTTTCCTTTCCAACTTACTATAAGATATCCTAATTATACTACGTATATCTATAAAGTTCTAATTCATCATATTAAATACTCTAATCATATTCTAGTTAATATTCCATCTACCTATATCTTCCTTAATAGAAATCGATTTATATATTCCTATAATAAACTTTTATTTATTATAACTAATGATATGAATATCCATATTAATATAATAACTCCACTAGCCACATAATTTTTAGGTTTTCCTTCCTTAAAAATATTTTCTGCTTCAAGTCTGCAACTTTCTATAACTTCTTTTGGAATGAGCTTTAAGGACAACCAAATGAGAACAGGTAATAAGATAGCATCATCTAAAAATCCAAAAATAGGTATAAAATCCGGTATTAAATCTACTGGACTAAACGCATAGCCTATAGTTATTGCAACTACTACCTTTGCATACCATGGTGCGCTTCTTTTTTTATATACAAGATACAAAGTATCTATATGTACTTTTAACTTTTTTGCCCAATACTTTATCTTTTCTATCATACTATTTACCCTCATCCACTTATTTAAATTATCAATACATAATTCTATACTATCAAATCTACTATATAAATAGTTTATTTTATAAACTGTTTATATACAACAGTTACTTTACATAGTTGAATTTTATTTTTATATTTATATTTATCTAAACATATTTGCGTAATTCATTTTAATTTACATATACTTTATTTAATAGTTTAAAAAATTTATTATATTTACAAATTAGTTCAATTATAAGCATAAAACTCGCTCTAAATTTGTGGTAAAATATTCTTATGCCTTAGTAACATTTATTATTACCGTAGGAGGTATTAGCATGAGTTTAATAACTAGTAAAAGTTATAATGTACACTATTATGAAGTGGATGCCAAGAAAAGAGCTTTAATTTCCACTATTATGAATTATCTTATGGACATATGCTCTGTACAATCTGATAGCCGTGGTGTTGGTGTAGAATACCTAATGGCAAATAATAAAGGATGGATACTAACACAGTGGAATATAAAAATAAGTAGATACCCTTTGTATGATGAGAACTTAAAAGTATCTACGAGAGCAAATTCTTTCTATAAATATTACGCATATAGAACAAACTATATTGAAGATAGTTTAGGTAAATTAATAGTGGATGGACGGTCTATATGGCTCTTGGTTGATTCAACTAAAAGACGGCCTGTAAAAGTAAGCAATGATATGTATGCTGCATACAATATATCCAAGGATGAAAATGAACGCTTTATTCATTCCTCATTTAAACCTTTAGAAAGTTGGGATACTGAAAAGGTCTTTGATATAAGATATAGTGATATAGACACTAATCAACATGTTAATAATGTAAAATATGTAAGTTGGATAATTGAATCTATACCATTAGATATTGCTTTAAATTATGAAATGCGTGAGATTACAGTAGTATATAAAAAAGAAACCTACTATGGTCATAGAATAAAAGTTCATACCAAAATTGAAAAATCACAAACTGGATATATATGTACTCATGATATCATAAATGAAGATGGAGAGGACTTGACCTTAGCTATTACCTATTGGGAATAAAATATAACTTTAAAATGGTATCATAGCTTCCAATGTATAGAAAACTATGATACCACTTTTTTAAAAGAAATGATTATTACTTAGTAATTCTTTGTTATATTCCTCATGCTTTTCAATTAACTTCCCTAACGATTTTCCCTTCATCATGTCTATTATCATAGGGGATAAAATTGAAAGCCCATCTCGGTATCCCAGGTCAATATGTTGATTTAATGTACTTTGTCTTATATTAACTGTACCTATACCACTTACTGCTTCTAAATGCATAGAAGGATATATTTCAATAATATTGCAGTCTTCAAATCCTGTTCTATCTAATTGATGCTTATAAGATAAATGTACAACTATGATAACATCACAATTATGATTTTTAAGAGGAGCTATTGGTACATTATCTGCATTTTGATAATCATATTTAGGACTATTTATACCCCCATCTGAATATCTATACTCATTTATAATTATAGGCTTAAAAATAAATGGTACTGCACAGGACGCAAGTACAATGTCTATAAGTTTCTCATTGTCATAATCATTTAATCTAAAATACTCAGGTGTTTTCAGGTCTATATTATATGCACATGCATAGAGAGTTTTTCTGGACTCTTTAATTACTTTTAAATCAACATACTCCTCAATAAACTTACGTATGCCACTTTGAGAAAGCAAACCTATATCACTTACACTAAGCAGTTCATTAAATTTTTGTTCCTTACCTATATTCTTAGCTTTTTTTATTAACTGAGAAATCTTTAAATCTCTTGCTAGACTTTCATGATTAATAAATCTAGAATAAGTTAGACTTGACCAACTCTTGTCCATTATACTATTGTCATTCATAGATAATAAAAGTCCATTTATTGTACCAATTGACGTTCCTGATACAACGGAAACTCTTCTTATTATGTCTAACTCCCAAAGTGCCTTAAATACCCCTGCCTCATAGGCACCTTTTGCACCTCCACCTGCTAATACTAGTCCAATATTCAAATCAAATAATTTTTTTATTTCATCCATGCTTTCCCTCTTAACTTATAATTTATTCATTACTACACTATAATCTAATCATATAAAACCTAAAGTAAATTAAATAAAATATTATTCATACTAAGGCTTTATAAGTATCTATTTAAGATAACCTTTATAGTGTATATGTATATCTACCTTATTTTTATATATTTCCATTTTCCTGTTCTAAATCTCATGTAAACAAAAAACCATCGTACAAATTGATCCATGAATACAGCCATCCATGCTCCTGCTAATCCATACCCAAATATATTTACAAGCAAATGAGCTAAAACAACTCTTATTAATAATACCCCAACAAAGGTAGCAACTAGTGGCCAGAAGGTGTCCCCTGCACCTCTTAAAGCCCCTGCTAATATTAGTTGTGATGATTGAAATGGTTGAACTAACGCTATTATTTTTAAGGCTATAGATGCATTTTGTATAATCCTTGGATCCTTTGAATATAAACCTACAATCTGCGGACCAAAAAAGAAGAAAATTATAGCCATAAAAGTGGATATCAATGAACCAATCTTTCTGGTTTCCTTGGCATAACTCTCCGCCTTTGAAAGTTCTTTAGCTCCTATGCTTCTACCTACCAGGGATGAGGCTGCAATTCCAAAAGCTTGTCCTGGTTGAAAAGAAAGACTTAATATATTTAATGATATTTGATGTGATGCATACACTACAGTTCCTAGTCCTGCAACTATTCTTACAAACATAAGTACTCCAGCTCTTAAAACTAACTGCTCAAGAGATGCAGGTACACCTATCTTTACTAGATTATAAATAATATTTTTATCAATTTTAAATGATTTTTTAATATCTAATTTAATTATGCTTTTACCTTTTATAATATACCTAAATAAAAATACACTTGCTATTACATTAGATATAGCCGTAGATATTCCAGCTCCTGTAACACCAAGCTTAGGAAGTCCAAAAAGACCATATATAAGAACTGCATTCCCAATAACATTAAAAAAGTTAGCTCTTAAATTTATCTTCATAGGTGTTTTTGTTTCTCCTATACCTCTAAGTGCTGCAGATATTGACATATTAAAAGATTGAAATATAAATCCAACCATAATAATTTTAAAATAGCTTCCACCTACTTGTAACGTATCATTTGCTGCCCCCATAAATTTCATAATTGGTCCAGTAAAAATTATTCCTAATACCGATATAGGTATAGCTAACATTATCAAACTCAATAGTATTACATGCTTTAAAGTAGTTTCTATTTTATCTGTTCTTTTTGATCCAAGGTATCTAGCAATCATTGCTGTTCCACCAACATTTAAAGCTTGCACAAGAGACAATCCTATAAATAATGGCTGATTTGTCATACCTACAGCAGATACAGAAGCTGCAGCCAATGAATTATCGCCCATTCTTCCAAGCATCATCATATCTACCATTCCAAAAAGGGAACCCATAAGAAGTTCTAACAGAACAGGCCACGCAATGTTGATAACATCATTTCTTGTAGAATTTTTCGACCACATAAATATTCTAGTCTTTTTTCCATCTCCACTTTCCTTTGAAGCAAACATTATCATTCTCCTTTACAAGTTAATTTAAAGACAATACTTCTAATACTATATACACTCTTTTTATACAACTTAATGTTTTATACTTTAAAAATTATTACTTCTTTTAAAAACCTTTTTTATAAATTTCAATATTTTTTTAAAATAATCTTCATTTTCAATGTCCTTTATAGCCTTTCGTAATTCATGTAAAGCTTCATTATATCTTTGAGATTTTAATTTAGGAAAGGCACATATTAATCTCCGCTCCGCATACTTAGTTTCCATTAAGAGAGACTTATACTTTTTACGAAGGGATATTTCTACTTTATCTATAGATATATTTTCTTTAAATTCAGTTAAATTTTCCTTTAATTCCTTTAGGTTATTTAATTTGCTATCTGTTATTATTCGTAGGTTTTCTAATTTTCTTACTATACCCTCTTCATATAATTTAATCCATATTTCTTCTTTAACATAATGAATTTCTTCTAACTTACGATTAAGGTTTACTATGGAATTTATAGATATGAATAAATCTACTAGAATAGATATTAAAATACAAATAGATAATAAGTGTACTATTGTCATTGGAATTCTAGTCATAATATTCTCTGTGAAAGGATGTATTATCTCAATTAGTACAACACATAGAAATCCAAACAAAAAAGAGTTTCTCAAACAAACTCTTCCTCTAATATTAAATTTATAATCAGAATAATCCCACCATCTCATTTTAAATAATTTTTCCATAATAAAACTAGTTATATACTCTATAATAGTTGTATATATCATACCAAAAATAAATACTATAACTACATTATCACTATATTGATTTAGCAATAATAAAACAAAAAGTGCTCCAAAACCATATATAGGACACAATGGCCCATTTAAAAAACCTCTTTCTACAAAATAGCCATCAAGAACAGAGCAATATATTGTTTCTACTATCCATCCTAACAAACTGTAAATTATCCAATACATAAATAAAACAGAAAGTTTATCTACCATAGCATCAACTCCCCCAACACCTAAAGTCAAATATATAAATTTATTTCCTTTAGATAGTAATTTAACAAATTATCATAATAATTATTATACTCTGAATAATATTATATCATATAAGAATACTCTTGTTAATCTATTCCATTACATCATATTCACTAGTAATTATTATAAATACTTTATATATTTCTATAATTAACTAATCATCATATTATTTTCAAGTTAATTTTAAATTTATTTTTTATATTGTGAAAAAAATTAGAAATTCCTTGTATTTAGTTCACATTTAAAATAAAATCTATTTATTAAGTGATAATTAAGTATTTGTATAACACTATTAAGATATTTAAAATTTACTTTTTACACTTGATAATACTTATATTGAGGAAGTGAAAACATGATAGATGAAATTTTGAAATACAATAAGGAATTTGTAGAAAATAAAAAATATGAAAGATATATTACAAGTAAATATCCAGATAAAAAAATAGCCATAGTTACATGTATGGATACTAGGCTAACGGAACTTCTTCCCGCTGCCCTTGGATTTAAAAATGGTGATGTAAAAATTATCAAAAATGCTGGTGGTTCAATATCTCATCCCTTTGGAAGTGTAGCTCGTAGCTTACTCGTAGCTATATATGACTTAGGGGTTGAAGAAATTTTTGTAATTGGTCATACAGACTGTGGAGCACAACACATGAATAGTAAAAAAATTATTGAAAAAATGAAACATAGAAACATTACTGAAGATCAAATTAATTTGGTTAAATACTTCGGAGTTGACTTTGATTCATGGTTAAGTGGATTTGATAATGTTAATACTTCAGTAGCTGAAACAGTAGATATCATTACAAAACATCCTCTTATACCAAAAGATATTAACGTCTATGGTTTTATTATGGATTCCACCACTGGAGAGTTAGCTCCAGTATAAATAGAATTCTTTGCTTAAAGTATAATAGCTAGTCAAACTCTCAGTTTATGACTAGCTATTATACTAAATTATCTTTTATTGTTACGCTTTATTAAGGCATATAATCCACTAAAAGCTCCAAATAGTATTCCAGTAATAGGGAATATAATCCAACAAATATGCCATCCATTAAATCCCAAACCCCAAATCAAAAATATTGCTGTGGCAATAGGCCATACAACTGATGCAACATCACCTATAGCTGTATTATTTTCCTTACATTTTGATGAATATTCTTCAATTTGTAAAAGTGCATTATAGCTATTATTTATATTTCCTACTCTTACAAATATAAAAACTGCAATAGCTACCATTATTAATAATACAATTGCTCCATAATTAGATAATATGTCATTATCATATCCTCCAATTGCTGATATACCAATTAACGCAACAGGTGACAGTACACAAAGTGTAACTCCAATTATATTTAATTTAGTAAAATTGGATGAGAATTCTTCTTTTTTAATTTTTACTCTTTGCTGCACATGTAGTGGACATATGAAATCATCTTCTAAATACTTATACTTGTCAAGTTGAGTACCAGCATAGATAAATAGCCCCACAGCAATAGCTATAAGAATAAATAATGGGATAACACTGAGTCCTTCTAAAGTTTCCACATTAATTTCTGTACCAAATACTCCACCTATTATAATATTATGAGTAAACATTAGTATTGCTGGTGCTAATATACATAACATAACACCAACAGCAATAAGCTTTCCATATTTAACTTTATCCCTCATGTAATTTTCTGCTTCTTCCATGGTAATAGTCGGAATATTATCTAATTGCTTTCTATTTTCAATTCCCAACTCCTTTATTAACTCATCAATGTTCCCAAACTCAGAAATTACAATTCCAATAGCTTCATTTTCAGTTTTTCCACTTTCTTTAAGTTCCCAATATTTTTCTTCCATATTAGAAAGCAACTCATCTTTTAATTTTATAATTTCTGCTGATTTTGGTAAACTTGAAAAAATATTTTCTAAATAATTTCTAATGGTCTCCATACTCATCCATCTCCTTTATAAATTTACTCATTACTTCTTTAATAACCTTCCATTCTTCACACTTTTCTTTGTAGTAATCCAGTCCTTTTTGTGTGATTCTATAGTAAGTTCTTCTCTTTCCAAAGGTCTCATCTCCATAAAAAGATTCTATATAACCGTTGTTTTCCAGCCTTGTAAAGGCAGAATATAATGTTGTTTCCTTTATAATATATTTTTCCTCTGATAGTTTTTTTATAGTTTTAGATATCTCATATCCATAGGACTCCCTATCTAGGAGAGTGAAAAGAATTATAGTATCATTATATCCTCTAATAACATCACTACTTATCAAATGTTATCCTCCTTTCTCCACCTAATACTTACCTATTTCATATATAACTATATCTTTAGTGTATATTATGCAATTACTCTGCCTATCGTACTTTATCTGTCGTAGTAATTATAATATATCACAATTACTACGACATGTGAAGTAGTTTTTCCAATTTTTTAATTTTCATCTATATATTTATATAAAAATACAGCATATAAATGTGCATAGAAGCAAATTTATATGCTGTAACTTTATTCATTAATTTTATGCCTTAGACTTTAAGTAATTCATATTATATTTAACTATAAATATACCAATGATTAAAGTAATAAATTCTGCAACTGGTATAGTGGACCATAATCCATTTATACCGAATACTTTCGGAAGAATACATAGATTAATTAATACTAATGCAAAACTCTTTATAATAGACATGGTATTTGATATCTTAGCATGACTAATTGCTTGGAAAAATGATATATTAACCATATTAATTCCAATAAATATAAATGCTACGAAATATATCCTCATACCTCTAGCTGTAATTTCAATAAGCTTTAAGTCTGAATTATTAAAAAAGCTAATTACTTCTTTTGTAAAGACATTTCCTACTAAGAAAAATACTATTCCAAAGGCAATTGCAATGTATATGGCTGCTTTTCTAGTTTTAATTACTCTATCATAGTGTTCAGCTCCAAAATTAACACTTATTATTGGCTGAATAGCTTGGCTTATTCCAGATAATATTGCAACTCCAATTAAAGCAATATTACTAATAATACTATAAGCAGCTACTCCAATCTCTCCTATCATATCTATTAAAATATAATTGAATAGTATTATAACAATAGCTCCAGATACCTCAATGAATGAGCTTGATATCCCTACCTTAAATATATTTGTAATATATGGAATTTTAATTGATTTATAGTTGAATCTAAGATGTCCAGATTTTTTAATAAATTTAGTAGCTATAATTATTAAAGTTACTATTGGTGCTATAGCAGTTGCTATGGCAGCACCTCTCATACCCATGTCAAGTACAAAAATAAATATATAGTCAAAAACTACATTAAACATGTTACCAGTAATTCCGGCAACCATAGAAAGCTTTGGAGCACCATCATTTCTTATAAATGCCTGTAAAACGCCTGATAATATAAAATTTATACCTGATAATAATATTATTTTTAGATATTCATCAGAAAGCCCTAATATTTGTTGTGAGGCTCCAAACATTATAGCTATATTTTTTGAAAAGATATATCCAAAAATAGAAATACTTAACCCTATTATAATTGCTATAAAAATTGATGTATTAAAGACCTGATTTGCTTTTTCATTGTTCTTTTTACCCATATTAATAGAGTATAAAGTAGCACCTCCCATTCCTATTAAAAGGGATACTGCATTATATACATTATATATAGGTATAGCTATTCCTAAAGCCGAAAGACCCTCTTTTCCAACTCCTTGACTTATAAATATGGTATCACAAAGAATATTTACTGACGTTGCTAGCATAGCTAATATGCTAGGAAACAAAAATTTTATCAATAATTTCTTTAATCTCATTTCCGTTAATTCTACAAAGTTCATAATATCACCTACTTAAAATAATTTATCTTATGTGTAACTACTGTAACACTCTTATATCTCACAAGTTAATATTCTAAACCTTATAGTAACTATAATGTCAATCCTTTATTTTAAAGGAATCTGTATTTCTGTTAAATACTCTTCTTCCTTTGAAGAAAAAGCAGAATCAGTTATGGTAAGAACTATACCATCTCCAACACTCTCTAGTTCATTTATATCCATGAACTTTATCAGCTTATTAAAGTAGGTTTCTGCATAATCATAGAGTCCTCTATAAATTATCCTTGCATATCTTCCTTTATGCAAAGTTTTTATATTTTTATGGTTGAAAATCCCATGATCAAAAATTAAAGCAATATCTCTGAAGGTAGTATACCTTTTATTTAAAATATCTTCTTGTGAGATAAAAGCTCCTATTCTTCCATCAAATAAACAAAGATTATCTCCCAATCTATTACTTAATTCTTTTATTCCATATTCTACACTATATATATCTGTTCTATCATTTAAAGAAATATATATTATATCTCGATCTTCTAACTCAATTAGTTCACATTCTTCAAGTCTAGCTTCTTCTATACTTTCTTCCAAAAACTCAAGCTTTTTAGAGATACTTTTTTTATATCTTTCCAAAAGTTCAATTTCCTTATCTATGTCCTTCTCTTTCTTATTAAGGAGATCAGTTAGTATTTTAAGATTTCTATTTGAAAAATACTTTTTTATATCCTTAAGGGGCATTCCCAGCTTTTTTAAAAATAAAATAGAATCAAGCTGAGCAAACTGTTCAATATCATAATATCTATATCCATTCTCCTCATCTTTATGTCTAGGCTTAAGTAATCCAATCGAATCATAATACCTTAGTGTCTGAGTTGATATATTGTGAATCTTAGCCATTTCTCCTATAAGTATCTTTTTATCCATTTAATCCTCCATAAGTTATATTCTCAAATATAATTTTCCCTATAAAAATATATAAATAGTTATATAGCGAACTATTTATATATTTAACTAGTTAACTAGTTGTTGTGGCTGTGCGGTTTTGTGGTATTTATATATCTTTATCCTATATTTTAATATCCTAAACAAATTTTTAATTAATATAAATATTATATCATTTCATTGAAATTCTTTCCAAGTTCATTCTATTTCTTTATGTTTTACTTATAAAACCTCTATAATTGCTATAAAATACATTAATAGTTCCTGAATTTTTTTCTTTTTAATGTATATAATCTATTTATTAATTCTTAATATATTGTATAATATTACATATATTATATTTATTGAAGGAGTGATATTATGAATGAAATTTCATATAGTAAGAGCCAAAATAATTTTATAAATAAGACCTTATTATATATGGCCATCGGACTAATAATTACCTTTGCTGTAGGTTATTTTATTTCCACTAGTGTTTCTATGATGATGTTAATCTATAGTAACTCAGCTTTCGTAATAGGTATTATTGTTGTGGAATTAGCTTTAGTAGTTTTACTTAGCAGAAAGATTAATAAACTTTCTGTTCAAGCTGCTTTTGCCATGTTTATAACCTATTCTATAGTAAACGGATTTACTTTTGGGGCAATATTTACTATCTACAGTCTCGAGTCCATCATAAGTATTTTTGTAGTAACTTCTGCCATGTTTTTTTGTTGTAGCATGATAGGTATGACCTCCAAAAAGGACTTATCAATGGTAGGTAGAATTGCTATAATGGGGGTTGTTGGAATATTAGTTACTAGCTTATTCAATCTCTTTGTAGGTTCTGATGAGTTATCTATGTTAGTTAATTATATTGGTATTGCAGTTTTCTGTGCATTAACAGCCTATGATATGCAAAAAGTTAAATTAATACATGAACAAAATTACGGTTATGATGCCGCTACCACAAATAAGTTTGCTATAATTGCTGCTTTAGAATTATATTTAGATTTTATTAACTTATTTATATACTTAATACGTATTTTAGGTAAAAAGAAATAAATTTTAAGAGTCCAACTTACATTCTAAATGTAGGTTGGACTCTTTAATATTTCTTCTGCCATTGCTTTATCTTCTATCATCATGTGCTGAAAAATCCAGTCTTGCACAGAATCCTTAATTTTCTTTAATTCTTCACAAGGCTTTTTCTTTAATACTGATAGCTCAATATTCATAATCACTTTTTTTAATTCCTCATGGGATTTTATATGTTCTTCATAATTAGAGTAATTAGCTTTTTTCATTATTTTCTCTTCTTCATAAAAGCTATAAGAAATATATTCTCTAAGATCACATATTATATCAAGAAGAATTTTAGTATCTACAGTAGCACATTTTGTTATCAATAATTGTTCTATATTACGAGCAATTCTAAAAAGTTCTTTATGCTGTTCATCAATTCTCCCAATATTGGTATTTAAATCATCTTGCCAGTCAAATTTAAAGTCAAACATTTTATATACCTTCTTTTTATTTTATAGATATATATTATTTTATTATAAAAGAAACACTTTAACAACGCAAATAATTTCTTATATAGGGAAAACATGTAATTATAATTCATAAAATTTAAAATAAATATAATATAACACTGATAACTATATATAAATAAGCAGTGATGTAAATTATTCCATGTTTATAGTGAGAGCTAGGTTGACTACTAAATGTAATTGCATTTTTCTTCTCTTTAGGAAGATTTAAAAATTTATTATTCAAAAAGCTCCCCCTTCATTGACCGTACCTGTTAATTTTATTCTTTAATTAATGTATAAGTGTTTAATTCACCTTCAGGGGTACCATTAAAATAGCTAGTTCCATTAATATCATATCTAATTGCATAGGTTATACCACCTCCGCCGTCTCTTATTCCTTTTATTTGAACTTTCCCTACTGCTGGTACAATAATTTCTTTTGGTTTGTGTTTAATCATAAATGCTTCCCCTAATGGAGCATCATCTACAAGTACTTGTACATAGTCACCATCCTCACCAGCGTAATCCCAAACCCAAATTTTAGTATCATTTGTATTAGATTTATGTGTAATAGTATAATCCTGTGCTTGAGTATTTTCATCCTTTGATAAGAGAATAGTTCCTGCTGAAATAGCTGTAGATACTCTATTTTTAAGGGCATTTTTAGCTGATTCTGAAGTATCTATTTTGGATACTCCTTCAAAAATAAGAAAACATATTCCAAAAGAAATACATATCAATCCAAAAATCTTTAATGGCTTATCTTTTCTTTTTTGCTCAATTTTTTTATTAAATTCATCATTATTTTCTTCAATTATATTTATTTTTTTACATTCAATATCATCCTGAGCCTCACTATACTGATTATCATGAATGTTTAATTGTTCACTTGTATTCTCATTTGTATTTATAAAATTTTTCTTAATCTTATCATTACCCTTTTTTAAACTATTTTGTTTATTACTCATAAATTTACCTCTCATTAATGATTTTTGCTGGCTTTATCTTAAAATAAATGCACATTGCTAATCTACAAATAACTACCTGTAATATCATCAAAATAAAAAATACAGTATGACGAGTATTATTTTGTGTTTGATAACCAAAATTTAATATTATAAGTCCAATACCAAGAATTATTAGATTAACATAGAATATTTTTACAAATGAATACAACCATGGTAATACTCTATACATCTTCCTTAGTGGTGGTATAAGAAGAGATACTCCAGTAAAAAGCCCACACATACCTATAAATAAACCTGCTGTATTTTGACCAGCGAACCCTGAACTTCTAACTGTACTAACATCCGTTATAAAAAATAGTGGCATAAGAATTAACATTAGCAAAACTAAGCACATAGGAAAAATAAAATAAATAGTAGCAATTATATATCCTAGTAAATTTTTTAATTTTTTCATTTCATTACAACCTTTCTATATCCGTATCAACTATAGTAGTTAAATCTTCTTTTGTTAAATCCATATCTGTACTTAATCGCATTGCTTGATTATTCACTGCTTTTTCATACAAGTTACGTACATAGCGTCCATTTCCAAACTGTGCTTCAAGTCTTACTATGTCAAGTATATCTTTAAGTTTATCTTTAGCTAATGAATCAATTTCATATCCTTTACTCTTAAACAACATTCCAGATATCTCTATAAGCTCTTCTGTAGAGTAATCTTCAAATTTTATTATATTAGGGAATCTTGATTTTAATCCAGCATTTACATCAAGAAATTCATCCATGTCATCACTATATCCTGCTAATATGATAACTATTCTATCCCTATAATCATCCATTAGTTTTACTAATGTATCTATTGCTTCTTTTCCAAAATCATTAGTTCCACCCTGTGAAAGTGAATAAGCTTCGTCAATGAACAGTACACCATCTATAGCTTCCATAACTTTTTCCTTAGTTTTTATTGCTGTTTGTCCAACATATCCTGCAACAAGTCCAGACCTATCTGTTTCTATTAACTTATTTGTTTTAATGACACCTATATTATATAAAACATCTGCTACTGTTCTTGCAACCATTGTTTTTCCTGTTCCAGGGTTCCCCTTGAATATCATATGCAACGTCTGCGTATTATCTGCTACAAGCCCAAGTTTTTTGCGTTCTCTTTGTACTCTAAGTCTTGCATTTAAACTACGTATATACTCCTTAACTTCTTCAAGTCCTATAATTTTAGATAATTCACTTTCTAAATCAAAGTTAACTATTGATTTATCTTTAGGTTGTATATCGTCACTTATAATCATATTCATTTCATTTACAGGTATATCATTCATTGCAATTCTTGCTGATTGCTTTCTCATTATATCCTCAATATAATTTCTTACCATACGTCCATTGCCAGAATGTTCATTGGACTGTTTCTGCAATAGAATAACTTCCTCCTTAAGGACTTCACCAGCTCCTTCTCCTAGCCTAAAACCTGTATCTTTAATCATCTTTAAAGCTATTCCAAATAGCTCATCTGCTGAATAATCTGGAAAATTTATAATAAGTGGAAATCTAGATTGAAGCCCAGAGTTAGTTTTTAAAAAATCTTCCATCTCTTTCTTATATCCAGCTAGAATAATAATTATTTCTCCTCTATAATCTTCTATAAGTTTAACAAGAGTATCTATTGATTCCTTTCCAAAACCACTGTTATCATTTGCTAATGCATAGGCTTCGTCAATAAATAAGATACCTCCTAAAGCAGATCTAAATACCTCTTCAGTTTTCTTAGCTGTTTGTCCTGCATATTCAGCCACTAATCCACTA
>NZ_JPMD01000040.1 GCF_000732635.1 Clostridium sulfidigenes
TTATTTAAGAATACAACTATGTATTGTACTCCTACTCTTGATGCTAGAAGTATGTGCTCTCTTGTTTGAGGCATTGGACCGTCTGCTGCACTTACTACTAGGATTGCTCCATCCATTTGTGCTGCTCCTGTAATCATGTTCTTAACATAGTCTGCGTGTCCTGGACAGTCAACGTGAGCATAGTGTCTTGTTTCTGTTTGATACTCTACGTGTGATGTATTGATTGTGATTCCTCTTTCCTTCTCTTCTGGTGCTTTATCTATATCAGCATAGTTGAATGCTTCTGCATATCCTCTACTTGCTAATACTGTTGTTATTGCTGCTGTTAATGTTGTCTTACCGTGGTCTACGTGTCCTATTGTTCCAATATTAACGTGCGGTTTGCTTCTTTCAAATTTTTCCTTTGCCATTTCTTATTCCTCCTCAATTAGAAAACATTTTTATTTTCACTTTATATATTCTTAATTACTTTTTAGCTAATTGCTCTTGAATACTCTTTGGAACTTCTTCATAGTGATCAAATACCATTGAGTAAACACCTCTACCTTGTGTTTTTGATCTTAAAGTAGTTGCATATCCAAACATTTCAGATAATGGAACGAAGGCTCTAATAATTTGAGCTCCATTAATAGCTTCCATACCATCAATTCTTCCTCTTCTTGAGTTTACATCTCCCATTACATCTCCCATGTACTCTTCTGGAACTGTAATTTCAACTTTTTCCATTGGCTCAAGTAATACTGGGTCTGCTTTAGCCATAGCATTTTTAAATGCCATAGATCCAGCAATTTTAAATGCCATTTCTGATGAGTCAACTTCGTGGTATGATCCGTGTACAAGTCTAATCTTAAAGTTGATAGTCTCGTAACCAGCAATTATACCATTCTTAGCTGCTTCTCTTATACCATTATCAATTGGAGCAATATATTCTTTAGGAATAGCTCCTCCTACAACAGCATTTTCAAATACATATTCACCTTCGATTGGTTCCATTTCTATTACGCAGTGACCATATTGTCCTTTACCACCTGATTGCTTAGCATATTTAGCTTCAGCCTTAACAGCTTTTCTAATTGTTTCTTTATAAGCAACTTGTGGTGCACCAACGTTACATTCAACTTTGAATTCTCTTGTTAATCTATCTACGATAATATCTAAGTGCAACTCACCCATACCAGCGATGATTGTTTGACCTGTTTCTTGATTAGTATAAGTTTTGAATGTTGGATCTTCTTCAGCAAGTTTTGCTAAAGCTATTCCTAATTTTTCTTGACCAGCTTTTGTCTTTGGCTCAATAGCTACAGATATAACTGGCTCTGGGAATTCCATTGATTCAAGAATTATTGGTTTATCTTCAGAACATAAAGTATCTCCTGTTGTAGTTCCTTTAAGTCCAATAACTGCTCCGATTTCACCTGCTTCTAACTCTTCTACTTCTTCTCTATGGTTAGCATGCATTTTAACGAGTCTTCCAATTCTTTCCTTTTTACCCTTAGTTGAGTTAAGTACATAAGTACCACCTTTCATTATACCTGAGTAAACTCTTGTAAATGCAAGTTTCCCTACAAATGGGTCAGTAGCAATTTTAAATGCTAAAGCAGACATTGGAGCTTCATCTGATGCTTCTCTTGAATCTTCTTCTCCATCTAACGTAGTACCATTAACAGCAGGGATATCTAATGGAGATGGTAAATAAGCAACAACGCCATTTATCATTTCTTGAACCCCTTTGTTTTTATATGATGATCCGCATATACATGGAACTATTTCATTTGCTATAGTAGCTTTTCTTAAAGCAACATGTAATTCCTCTTCAGTGATTTCTTCACCTTCAAGGTATTTTTCCATTAAAGTCTCATCAGTTTCTGCTATAGCTTCTACCATAGCCATTCTATACTCTTCAGCCTTATCAGCTAATTCTGCAGGAATTTCTTCAATTCTTACATCTGTTCCTAAATCATCATAAGTTATGATAGCATGATTAGCTATTAAGTCTATCATTCCCTTAAAGTTCTCTTCTGCACCTACAGGAATTTGTATTGGTACTGCATTAGCTTTTAATCTATCTCTTACAGTCTTAATACATCTAAAGAAATCAGCACCTGTAGCATCCATTTTATTAACATAAATCATTCTTGGAACACCATACTTGTCTGCCTGTCTCCAAACAGTTTCAGTTTGTGGTTCAACTCCACTCTTTGCGTCAAGTACTGTAACCGTTCCATCTAGTACTCTTAATGATCTCTCAACTTCAACAGTGAAATCTACGTGTCCAGGAGTGTCTATAATATTTAATTCATGATCATTCCAAAAACATGTTGTTGCAGCAGAAGTAATTGTTATACCTCTTTCTTGTTCTTGAACCATCCAGTCCATTTGAGATGCACCTTCATGAGTTTCTCCTATCTTATGAGTTTTACCAGTATAAAATAAAATACGCTCTGTTGTTGTAGTTTTACCTGCATCTATGTGAGCCATAATTCCGAAATTACGAAATTTCTCTAAAGGGTATTTTCTAGCCATTCCTATTTCCTCCTCTTAACGAGTAATTTTAAATTCGACAAAACTGTTTTGGCCTTAGCCAAAACAGTCTTTGTATTAGTATCTGTAATGAGCAAAAGCCTTATTTGCTTCAGCCATTTTATGAGTATCTTCTCTCTTCTTAACTGCAGCTCCTGTGTTGTTTGAAGCATCGATTAACTCGTTAGCTAATCTTTCTCTCATATATTTCTCGCCTCTTTTTTCACAAGCTAGCAACATCCATCTAATACCTAATGTTTGTCTTCTCTCTGGTCTAACCTCGATAGGTACTTGATATGTAGCTCCACCTATTCTTCTAGCTTTAACCTCAAGTAATGGCATTATATTGTTCATAGCTGCCTCAAAAACCTCTAGAGGTTCTTTTCCAGTTTTTTCACGAATGATATCGAAAGCATCATAGCATATTTTTTGTGCTACACCCTTTTTTCCATCTTCCATAACACTGTTTATTAATTTAGTAACAACTTTTGAATTGTACATTGGATCTGGTAATACATCTCTTTTTGCAATAAATCCTTTTCTTGGCACTTTTCTTCCCTCCTTAACATTGTAAAATTAACTCATAGGTACTCGATATCTCTACCGCAAAATGCTCTGCTCTTATAATCTATGTAAATCTATATAAATTCGAAGGCATAGCACTCTTTAATTAAGACCTATTTTTGTTTTGGTCTCTTAGCACCGTATTTAGATCTTGATTGTAATCTGTTTGCTACTCCAGCAGAGTCTAAAGCTCCTCTAACTATGTGGTATCTGCAACCTGGAAGGTCTTTTACTCTTCCTCCTCTTATAAGAACAACGCTGTGCTCTTGTAGGTTGTGTCCTTCACCTGGAATATAAGCAGTTACTTCGTATCCGTTTGTAAGTCTAACTCTCGCTACTTTTCTTAACGCTGAGTTCGGCTTCTTAGGAGTACTTGTTTTAACTACAGTACATACTCCTCTTTTTTGTGGACACTCTTTTAATGCTGGTGCTGTAGATTTTGAAGCTAATGTCATTCTACCTTTTCTTACTAATTGGTTTATAGTTGGCATTATTTCACCTCCTTAAAATAATTACTAATGCTTATCTATTCACACAATAATATTATGATAGATATTCTATAATAAATTAGTCATTAGCAAACCTTAAATTATGAGTGCAGTTGCAGCTGAAACATCAATTCCACATAATACACCTAGTTCTTTCATAGTATCAATTTCTACAATTTCTAGGGATCTGTCTACTGCTAATTTAAGTATAGGTTCTAGTAGTTTGCTATCTGCATCTTTTGCAACATACAGCTTACAACCTAGATTGTTCTTTAAGGCTTTAGCTGTTTGCTTTACTCCAACAACCTTTTCCCCAACAAGTCTAGTCACCATACTAACCCCCCTCATAATTTCAATTCATAAAGTGATAAAATACTATTTTATCAATCACATACAAAATGTATTTTATCACTTTATATAATTCATGTCAATAGAACTAACTCTAAGATTAAGCGTTAATTTCTACCTCTGCAACTGGCTGATTTTCACAGATTTCAATTCCCCTGTATCTATTCATACCAGTTCCAGCAGGAATTAACTTACCTATAATTACATTTTCCTTTAATCCTACAAGCGGATCTATCTTTCCTTTGATAGCTGCATCTGTAAGAACTCTTGTAGTCTCTTGGAATGACGCTGCTGATAAGAATGAATCAGTTGCTAGTGCTGCTTTAGTTATTCCTAATAGTGCAATCTTACCCTCAGCTGGTTTTCCACCTAGTGCTAAAGCTTTTTCATTTGCTTCTTCAAAATCAAATATATCCATCATTGTTCCTGGTAGTAACTCAGTATCACCTGATTCTTCTACCTTTATTTTTCTAGTCATTTGTCTTATAACTACTTCAAGATGCTTATCGTTTATATCAACACCTTGTAATCTATAAACTTTTTGAACCTCAGATAAAAGATAGTTTTTAACACCCTTAACACCTTTAATTCTTATTATGTCATGTGGATTTACTGATCCTTCAGTGATTTCATCTCCAGCGTCTATTATATCTCCATTGATTACTTTAATTCTTGAACCAAATGGTATTTCATAAGTAAACTCTTCACCGGAGTTACTTGTCACTATAACAGTTCGCTTTTTCTTAGTTTCTTCCATTCTTACTGTACCTGCACAGTCACTTACTATTGCAAGCCCCTTTGGTTTTCTGGCTTCAAATAATTCTTCAACCCTTGGAAGACCCTGAGTAATATCTGCTCCAACAACTCCACCTGTATGGAATGTTCTCATTGTAAGCTGAGTTCCTGGTTCTCCTATAGATTGAGCTGCTATAATACCAACAGCCTCACCTATGTCGATTTTTTGAGCTGTTGCCATGTTCATACCATAACATTTAGCACATACCCCTATTTTAGCGTTACAAGTAAATACAGATCTTATTTTAACTTTCTTAACGCCGGCTTTCTCAACTTTTTCTGCAATAGCAGCATTCATATACTCATCACATTTAACTAGAACTTCTCCTGTTTCTGGATGAACTATATCTTGAGCACTATATCTTCCAGAAAGTCTTTCACTTAGTGGTTCAATTACTTCATTTCCTTCTTTAATTTCACTAACTTCATAACCTTCTTTAGTTCCACAATCCTCTTGTCTTACTATAACATCTTGACTAACATCAACAAGTCTTCTTGTTAAGTATCCAGAGTCCGCAGTTTTAAGGGCTGTATCAGCATTTCCTTTTCTAGCTCCATGAGTAGATATGAAATATTCTAATACTTCAAGTCCTTCTCTAAATGAAGCTCTGATTGGAAGTTCAATGATTTTACCTGATGGACTAGCCATAAGTCCTCTCATACCTGCTAATTGTTTAATTTGGCTCTTAGATCCTCTGGCTCCTGAGTCAGCCATCATATTTATCGGATTAAACTTATCTAAGCTATCCATAAGAGCGTCAGCTACTTCCTCAGTTGTTTTTGTCCACTTATCTATAACTTTTTCATATCTCTCATCTTCAGATATGAATCCTCTTCTATACATCTTTTCTATCTTTTCAATAGTATTATCAGCATCTGCAAGTAATTCTTTCTTAATTTCTGGAACTTCCATGTCAGAAACAGCTACTGTTACAGCTCCAATAGTAGAGAAATGATATCCTTTTGCTTTTATATTATCAAGCATCTTAGATGTTTCAGAAGGACCATATAATGTGTAACATTTATCTATTATATTTCCCAAGTTTTTCTTGCTTACTAAGAAATCTATCTCTAATTTGAATTCATTTTCAGGTAGAGTTCTGTCAACAAAACCTAGATTTTGAGGTATTGATTCATTAAATATAAGCTTTCCTAATGTAGTATCTATAATTCCATAACGTTTTTCTCCATTAATAATTTTAGATACTTTAACTTTAATAGCTGCATGTATATCTACATCCTTAGCTTCATATGCCATCATAACTTCTTCTGGTGATGAGAACATTCTTCCTTCACCCTTAGCGCCTTCTTTATCTAATGTTAAGTAATAAGAGCCAAGAACCATATCTTGAGTAGGTACACAAACTGGTTTACCATCTGAAGCTTTCATAATATTGTGCGCTGCAAGCATTAAAAATCTTGCTTCTGCTTGTGCTTCAACTGATAGAGGAACGTGTACCGCCATTTGGTCTCCATCAAAGTCAGCATTATACGCTGTACATACAAGCGGATGTAGCTTTATAGCTCTTCCTTCTACAAGTATTGGTTGGAAGGCTTGAATTCCTAATCTATGAAGTGTTGGAGCACGGTTAAGTAATACTGGATGATCTTGAATTACCTCTTCAAGGACATCCCATACTTGAGGCTGAACTCTTTCAACCATTCTCTTTGCACTCTTAATATTGTGTGCAACTCCACTTTCAGTTAACTTTTTCATAACAAACGGCTTAAATAATTCTAATGCCATTTCTTTTGGAAGTCCACATTGATACATCTTAAGTTCAGGTCCAACAACGATAACTGAACGTCCAGAGTAGTCAACACGCTTACCAAGTAAGTTTTGTCTAAATCTTCCTTGCTTTCCTTTAAGCATATCTGATAGAGATTTTAATGGTCTATTTCCTGGACCTGTTACTGGTCTACCTCTTCTTCCATTATCAATTAGTGAATCTACTGCTTCTTGAAGCATTCTTTTCTCATTTCTAACGATAATATCAGGTGCTTGTAAATCTAGTAACTTTTTAAGTCTATTATTTCTATTTATTACTCTTCTGTATAAATCATTTAGGTCAGATGTAGCAAATCTTCCACCATCTAATTGTACCATTGGTCTTAAATCTGGTGGTATAACAGGTATTACATCTATAATCATCCACTCTGGTTTATTAGTTGATTTTCTAAATGATTCTACAACATCAAGTCTTCTAATAGTTCTTATTTTCTTTTGTCCTGTACTTGTTTTAAAATCTTCTTTAAGTTCTGCAGAAAGCTTATCTAAATCTATATCTTGTAATAAGACTTTTACAGATTCTGCACCCATTCCTGCTACAAAGCCATCATAACCATATTTATCTACGGCTTCTCTATAGTCTTTTTCTGTTAATATTTGCTTCTTATCAAGTGGCGTATCTTTTGGATCTAACACTACATAAGCAGCAAAATAAAGTACTTTCTCTAAAGAACGTGGTGACATATCAAGGATTAATCCCATACGAGATGGAATTCCTTTAAAATACCAAATGTGAGATACAGGGGCAGCTAGTTCTATATGCCCCATTCTTTCACGCCTTACTTTAGATTTTGTAACTTCAACTCCACATCTGTCACACACTATACCTTTGTATCTAACTCTTTTGTATTTACCGCAATGACATTCCCAGTCTTTCATTGGTCCAAATATTCTCTCGCAGAACAGACCATCTCTTTCCGGTTTTAATGTTCTATAGTTGATTGTTTCAGGTTTTTTTACTTCCCCTCTAGACCACTCTCTGATCTGTTCTGGTGAAGCTAACCCTATTTGTATTGCATCAAAATTATTTAATTCAAACAAGGGTACATCCTCCCTTCAATTTAATGTTCATCATTAAAATCATCTAAAACTAAATCACTGTCTAGGTCAGATTCTAAATCAATATCTAAACCTGAATCTAGATTTGGCTCTAATTCATCATCGAAATCATCTAATTTTATGTCTTCAAAATCTGAATCCTCTTCTACATCTGATGAATCAGTATCTATTGGCTCAATATATTCTTTTACAGGTTCTTTAGTAAAGGAATCCTCTTTACCTTCTATGTTTACCTCTAAATCTTCAACTTCGTCATCAACAGATTCTTTAAGTTTAATTTCCTCATGATTCTCATCTAAAAGTTTAATATCTAAGCACAATGCTTGAAGTTCTTTAATAAGTACCTTAAATGATTCTGGAACTCCTGGCTCAGGTATATTTTCTCCTTTTACAATAGCCTCATAAGTTTTAACTCTACCTACAACATCATCTGACTTAACTGTTAGAATTTCCTGAAGTGTATGAGCTGATCCATAAGCTTCAAGAGCCCAAACTTCCATCTCACCAAATCTTTGTCCTCCAAATTGAGCTTTACCACCCAATGGTTGCTGAGTAACTAATGAGTATGGACCTGTAGATCTAGCATGTATCTTATCGTCAACTAAGTGATGCAGCTTTAATATATACATGTAGCCTACTGTAACCCTATTATCAAACGCTTCTCCTGTTCTTCCGTCATAAAGTACAGTCTTACCATCTCTATTATATCCTGCTTTTTCTAAGCAATCTTGAATTTCTGTATCTAAAGCACCATCAAATACCGGAGTAGCTATATGCCATCCAAGCTCACTAGCAGCCCATCCTAAATGAACCTCAAGTACCTGACCTATATTCATACGTGATGGAACTCCTAGAGGATTTAAACATATTTGAAGTGGTCTTCCATCAGGTAAGAATGGCATATCTTCTAATGGCAATACTCTAGATATAACACCTTTATTACCGTGTCTTCCCGCCATTTTATCTCCAACAGATATTTTTCTCTTTTGAGCTATATAACATCTTACTAATTGATTTACACCCGGTGGAAGTTCATCAGCATTGTCTTTTGTAAATACTTTTACATCTACAATTATACCAGCTTCTCCATGAGGAACTCTTAGTGAAGTATCTCTTACTTCCCTTGCCTTCTCTCCGAATATAGCTCTTAATAATCTTTCCTCTGCTGTTAGTTCAGTCTCTCCCTTAGGAGTAACTTTACCTACTAAAATATCTCCTGATCTTACTTCTGCACCTATTCTTATTATTCCACGCTCATCTATATCTTTTAGAGCATCCTCACCTACGTTTGGTATGTCTCTTGTAATCTCTTCTGGTCCTAGTTTAGTATCTCTAGCTTCTGACTCATATTCTTCAATGTGAACTGAAGTAAAGATATCATCTCTTACTAGTTCCTCAGATATAAGCATAGCATCCTCGTAGTTATAACCTTCCCAAGTTATAAATCCAATTCTAATATTTTTACCTAATGCAATTTCTCCTAAATCTGTAGAAGGACCATCAGCTAAAACCGTATTTATATCAACTTTTTCTCCTTTATCAACTATAGGACGTTGATTTATACAAGTACCAGAGTTAGATCTCTTGAATTTTAATAGGTTATATACATCTGTACCACCATCTATATCTCTTTTTATTCTTATTTCATTTCCACTAACATAAGATACAACTCCTGCATTCTTAGCCTTAGGTAATACTCCTGAGTCTACTGCAGCTTTATATTCTATACCAGTACCAACTACTGGTGCTTGTGTTTTTAGAAGTGGAACTGCTTGCCTTTGCATGTTTGATCCCATCAGTGCACGAGTAGCATCGTCATTCTCTAAGAAAGGTATCATTGCTGTAGCAACTGATACAATTTGTCTTGGAGAAATATCAATTAGATCTACTTGCTCTCTTGGTACTATTATAACTTCTGATTTTTCTCTAACAGTAACCTTTTTATCTATGAAGCTTCCATCTTCAGCTAATGGCTCACTAGCTTGTGCTACAAGATAATTATCTTCTTCATCAGCAGTTATATATATAATCTTATCTGTAGCTTTACCTGTTTCCTTGTCAACAACTCTATATGGGGTCTGCATAAATCCATATTCATTAACCTTAGCATATGTAGCTAATGAGTTAATTAACCCTATGTTAGGTCCTTCTGGTGTCTCTATAGGACACATTCTACCATAATGAGAATAGTGAACGTCTCTTACTTCAAATCCTGCTCTTTCTCTTGATAATCCTCCTGGTCCTAATGCAGATAATCTTCTTTTGTGTGTTAACTCAGATAATGGATTTGTTTGATCCATGAATTGTGATAGCTGTGAACTTCCAAAGAACTCCTTTATAGCTGCCACAACAGGTCTTATATTTATTAAAGCCTGTGGGGTAATTATTTCTTGATCTTGAACAGTCATTCTTTCTTTGACTACTCTTTCCATTCTTGATAAACCAATTCTAAATTGGTTTTGTAATAATTCACCTACAGATCTTAATCTTCTATTTCCTAAATGGTCTATGTCATCTACATATCCTATTCCATACGCCAATCCCAACTCATAGCTTAATGTAGCATATATATCGTCTCTAATTATATGTTTTGGAACCAACTTGTTTGCGCTAGCCTTTATTTGTTCTTTAATTTCATCTTCATTATGATACGTTTCTAATATCCCTTTTAATGTAGGATAGTGAACATATTCTTTAATGTTTAGCTCAGAAATATCAAAGCTTACATGTTTAGATAAATCAACAAAGTTATTTCCTATAACTCTTATAACTCTATCATCAACCTGAATGTCCACAGAATTTATACCTAAGTTTTGTATTTCTGCAGCTAATTCTCTACTTATTTTATTTCCCTTTTCAACTATAATCTCACCTGTAGAAGGATTAATTATATTTTCAGCAGCTATTTGATTAGTAATTCTCCATTTAACAGCTAACTTCTTATTAAATTTATATCTACCAACTTTTGATAAATCATATCTTTTTGCATCAAAGAATAAAGACTCTATCAATGAAATGGCACTATCCACAGTTGGTGGCTCACCAGGTCTTAGTCTCTTATAAATCTCTAGTAATGCATCATTCTTTTCTTTTGTATTATCTTTTTCTAAGGATGCTTTAAGTCTCTCTTCTTCTCCAAAAACTTCAAGAATCTCAGCATCACTTCCATAGTTTAGCATTACCCTCATAAGTACTGTGATAGGTAACTTCCTTGTCTTGTCTATTCTTACATAAATTACATCATTAGAGTCAGTCTCGTATTCTAACCAAGCTCCTCTATTTGGTATAACTGTTGAAGAAAATAACTTTTTACCAGTCTTATCAACAGTATAATTATAATATACTCCTGGAGATCTAACTAACTGACTTACTATAACTCTTTCAGCTCCGTTAATAACAAAGGTTCCTTGATCAGTCATTATTGGGAAATCACCCATAAAGACTTCTTGTTCCTTTATTTCTCCTGTTTCATTATTTTGTAACCTAACTTTCACCTTTAATGGTGCTGCATAAGTAGTATCTCTTTCTTTGCACTGCTCAACAGAATACTTAATGTTCTCCATATCCAATTTATAGTTGACAAATTCTAAAGATAAGTTGCCAGTATAATCTTGTATAGGATTAATATCATCAAATACCTCGTGCAATCCTTCAGCTAAAAACCAATCGTATGAATCAATTTGAACTTCGATTAAGTTTGGCATTTCAGCCGTATCTTTTACTTTGGAAAAGCTCATTCTTTCCCTTTTACCAACTTTTACAGGATGTACCATATAATTTTCACCCCTTGTATAAACTAAAATAACCCAAGACACACTTTCCCCTAGGACTTTGTGTTTCGGACTTACACTTATTCATCATGCAATTCTATCCAATTTGTAGAAAAATATTCACATAATTATAATTCTATATAAATATACGAAGAACTTTTTACATAAATATGGACGTATGCATGACTTGATTTACTTTATTCGCATTGAATTATATTATCATTATTTTTATTTAATGTCAATATATAATAAACTTATTTATTAAGTTATCTTTATTTCTTTTGTTACAAAAATGGAGTACTTAATTTAAGTACTCCACAACGTAAATCCATTGACTTACTATTTTACTTCTACAGTAGCTCCAACTTCTTCAAGTTTAGCTTTCATGCTTTCAGCATCATCTTTGCTTACGGCTTCTTTAATTGTTTTAGGAGCTCCATCAACTATATCTTTAGCTTCTTTTAATCCTAATCCAGTTAATTCTCTAACAACTTTTATAACTTTTATTTTTCCAGCTCCAGCATTAGTTAATACTACGTCGAACTCAGTTTTTTCTTCAGCTGCTGCTCCAGCAACTGCTCCACCTGCAACTGCTACTGGTGCTGCTGCACTTACTCCAAATTCTTCTTCACAAGCCTTAACTAACTCGTTTAATTCTAAAACACTCATATCTTTTATAGCTTGAATCATATCTTCTCTTGTCATTTTAAAATGCACCTCCGAAATTTTTAAATTATATTTTTATTTTCTCTACGTTTTCTAAATTCTTACTTAGACTAATTACTCTGCTGCTTCTTCACCTTTTTTCTCAGCTATAGCATTTAATAAATATGCTAAGTTTGAAAGTGGAGCTTTGAAGCTTCCAAGTAGTTTTGCAATAAGTACATCTCTTGATGGAATTGATGCGATCTCTTTAATTTGAGCTTCACCAAATAACTCACCTTGGACTACTCCTGCTTTTAATTGAAGTTTTTTATGAGTTTTTGCAAAGTCATTTAAAACTCTAGCTGGTGATGTTGGATCATCATATCCTAAAGCTATTGAAACTGGTCCTTGAAGATATTGATCTAATCCTTCAATTCCTAATTCCTTTGCAGCTAATGTAACTAGTGTATTTTTATATACTCTATATTCAACACCTGCTTCTCTTAGTGCTTTTCTTAATTGTGTATCTTCTTCAACATTTAGTCCTTGATACTCACTAAGAACAACTCCTTGAGCTTTTTCTAACTTTTCCTTTATTTCAGCAACTTTTGCTTCTTTTAAAGATCTATTTTTACTTTGCACTGTGTATCCACCTCCTTACAGCTTTCACTGTATATTAAAAAATTAAGGTCTCTCCGCAGACACGAAGAGACCAATAAAATCATTTATTAGCATCCTCGGTAGGTATTTAGTTACGCTTTTCAGCACCTACTGTCTACGGAATATATTCAACTTTTGTATTATAACACATTAAAAAATTTAATGCAATATTAATCTAACACTTTTGTTGGATTAATTTTTACTCCTGGTCCCATAGTTGATGCTACAGTAACAGATTTAATATATTGTCCTTTTGCAGCAGCTGGTTTAGCCTTAACAATAGCATCCATTAAAGTATGGAAGTTATCCATTAACTTTTCAGATCCGAAAGACTTCTTACCAATTCCTACGTGAACTATAGCTGTTTTATCTACTCTGTATTCAACCTTACCAGCTTTAATATCATTTAGAGCTTTTGCTACATCAAATGTAACAGTACCTGATTTAGGGTTCGGCATTAAACCTTTAGGTCCTAATACTCTACCTAGTCTTCCAACTACACCCATCATATCTGGAGTAGCTACAACTACGTCAAACTCAAACCAGTTCTCTTTTTGGATTTTATCTACTAGTTCTTCTGCTCCAACGAAATCAGCTCCAGCAGCTTCTGCTTCTTTTGCTTTGTCTCCTTTAGCGAAAACTAATACTCTAACAGTTTTACCTGTTCCATGAGGAAGTACTACTGCTCCTCTTACTTGTTGATCTGCATGTCTTGGGTCAACACCAAGTCTTACGTGAACTTCTATTGTTTCATCGAATTTAGCTTTTGATGTCTTTATTGTAAGTTCCATAGATTCTGCTGGTGTGTATAGAGCATTCTTGTCTATTAACTTAGCGCTTTCTATGTAATTCTTTCCCATTTTAGCCATTTTGCATCCTCCTTTGTGGTATTAACGGTTTTTGCCTCCCACCGAATTAATTGAAATTACTCTTCGATTACTATTCCCATGCTTCTAGCTGTTCCAGCTATCATGCTCATAGCAGCCTCTAATGATGCAGCATTTAAGTCTGGCATCTTTAATTCAGCTATTTCTTTAACTTTAGCTGCTGAAACTGTTGCAACCTTAGTTCTGTTTGGAACGCCTGATCCACTCTCTATTCCAGCTGCTTTCTTTAATAATACTGCTGCTGGTGGAGTTTTTAGTATAAAACTAAATGATCTGTCTTGGTAAACTGTAATTACAACTGGTATTATCATACCTGGTTGATCCGCAGTTTTTGCGTTGAACTCCTTACAGAATCCCATAATATTTACACCGTGTTGACCAAGTGCAGGTCCTACTGGTGGTGCTGGTGTTGCCTTTCCTGCAGGAAGTTGAAGTTTTATCATTCCTGTTATTTTCTTAGCCATGAGTTTACACCTCCTATATTGTGGTAATCGGACTTTTATAAGTCCTCCCACTTAAATAGAATTTAGTCTTTTAGACATAATTCTACTAAGTCTTAAAGTTTTTGTATTTGATTAAAATCAAGTTCAACAGAGGTTTCTCTGCCAAACATGTTAACTAATCCTTTGATTTTATGTTTTTCTATAGATATTTCAGTAATTGCAACAATGAAGTCTTCAAATGGTCCTGATACAACCTTCACTTGTTCTCCAACTTCAACATCTACAGTAACTTGTTTTTCAACTATTCCCATATTGTGAATTTCATCTTCTGTTAAAGGCACCGGTTTTGATCCAGGACCTACAAATCCAGTAACCCCTCTAGTATTTCTAACAATATACCAAGAATCATCAGTCATAACCATCTTAACCATCACATATCCTGGAAATACTTTTCTTAATGTAACTTTTTCTTTGCCATCCTTGATTTCTACTTGCTCTTCCATAGGAACTTGAATGTCATGAACGAACTCTTCAAGATTTCTATTTTCAATAGCTTTTTCAAGATTAGCCTTAACTTTATTCTCATATCCAGAATATGTATGAACTACATACCATCTTGCTTTTTCTCCTGTCATAGCTACAGGGGCGTAATTATACCGTCCCCTTACCTCCCTTTTAAATTATTTAAAAATCAAATTAAAAAGGTTTTTAAAACCAGCATCTAACAAACCTACAGTTATTGCATAAAGAAGACAAAAGCATATTACCGCCATAAGAGCTTTCTTAAGCTCATCTTTTGTAGGCCATGTTACTCTTTTAAATTCCGCTTTTAAGTCGATAAAAAACTGTACTATCTTCATTCGTTTTTTAGGGTTAATTACTTTACCCTCAACTTTTTCAGCCATAATTTTCACATCCCCAAAATATTTCAAGTTCTTAAAGAACTATTTTGTTTCTTTATGAAGTGTATGTTTGTGGCAGAATCTGCAGTATTTTTGCATTTCGATCCTGTCTGGATTATTCTTTTTATTTTTCATTGTGTTGTAGTTTCTTTGTTTACATTCAGTACATGCTAAAGTTATTTTAACTCTCACAATCTACACCTCCTAGTTTATGCGTATTTAATTTTATTTATAAAACCAATAATTTTTTCTTGATAATATATCGTTAACTGCAATTGCTACTTAAACAACTTATCACAAGTTACCACTTATGTCAATTGTAAATAATTCCTTGCAAACATTATACTATAAAATTATTAAAGATATCTTATTGATTTTTCTTTTAAAAGGACTAGGTTTAGAACCCAGTCCTATTTTAAATCTTAATTATTCGATTATAGAAGTTACAACTCCTGATCCTACTGTTCTTCCACCTTCTCTGATTGCGAATCTTAATCCTTCATCCATTGCGATTGGAGTGATTAATTCTACGTTCATATCTATGTGGTCTCCTGGCATTACCATTTCCATTCCATCTGGTAATTTGATTGATCCTGTTACGTCTGTTGTTCTGAAGTAGAACTGTGGTCTGTATCCATCAAAGAATGGTGTATGTCTTCCACCTTCTTCTTTTTTAAGTACGTATACTTGACCTACGAACTTCATATGTGGATGTACTGATCCACTTTTTGCTAA
>NZ_JPMD01000041.1 GCF_000732635.1 Clostridium sulfidigenes
TAATTATGAATAAATATCCACTTAATATATTGAATATATCATGAATTTTGTGAAATTTCAATAAAGTTTACCGTTTAATTTGTTTATTTATTCATTTATTTTGTATTTTTATGTATTTTTATGTATTTTTATATTTCTATTTACATTAATTAGTTGTAAGTTTTTTTAATATGAGATAATTGTTAACTTTATAACTCTTATTTAAGTTATTTTTAACAATAAAAAGCCTCAGAAACTGTTGATAAATCTATTTATTCTATCAATGACTCTATTATATTATTAATGTAAAAAAGGTCTATCTCAAAAAATATTTTGAGATAGACCTTTAAATTTTTATTTAGTTACTTTAATATAGCTTTCACCAGGCTTACGAGCGTCTATAATAGTGAAACGATGGGTGTTAAATGAAATATAAGCATCATCTATATGGTCTTCATCTACTGCATATGCTAAATGAATTTCCTTAGTTTCCTTTCCATCAAAATCACAGAATCGGAACCCCTTCCTTTCATAACCAGACTTGTCAAAGTAAAATGGACAATTTTCAATTTGAAGAGCATTTTTACTACCACCATATTCCATATTCTCTTCAAGTGTATCATTGGCATTTTTCTTTAAAAATATTATACGTGGTGCAAAATATATCTCTTTAATATCTTTTTCAGAAGGATTCGTCATAGTTAAAGTTACATAAATAAATTTCATTCCTACCATTTCAGTTTCTCTGTTCATTTTATTATTTTCCCACCACTCAGAATTAATTCTTTCATAATCTTTTAAAGTTCCATCTTCATTTATAAATTCAAGATATTCATTATAATCAGAGAACTTACTTTTATCTAATGCAGGTAATTTGTCCATAACTTCTATACTATTTACAGTATAGTTTAAGCCTGATGCTGAATCTATAAGATCATTTTTTTCTTCCCCAATGTTGAATATGTTGTTATCTGTAATTTTAGGATTCTTAGTTTCAATTGTTTCAATATAATTATCTTTATTGTCTACTATATCATTAGCCTCAAGCTCTACAAATTCTCCAGGAATCTCTTCACATTTAATATTTTCTGCTACTTTTTTAAGTTCTTCTAAAGAAGTATTGTCAGCACCATAAATTGTAACGACATATCCATCCTTTTCATAAAACATATTGATAATATGGTTATACTCCAGTCCTTCTCTTGTGAGAATTTGCGCCTTTACGCCACCAAGGGTAGTTTCTTCTACATCACTTACGTAAATTTGCTCAAAATGCGTTGTATATACAGGTGGACAAATAGATATTCCCCCTACACTATGGTCACCATTGGGATGATATTTTCCAAGAGCATTTGCAGTCTCTATATATCCTTCTGGAATATACCCAGGAATCACCTTCATTGCAGGTACTTTAGTAGGAGCAGCTTCTGTTTGAATATCACAAGTAAGTGTTCCTGTTTCTTCATTCTTACTTGTTGTAACTAAATAATGTTTAACTGCACCATAGGCTGTTGCAGATATTGCTAATGTAGCCGTAATAGCTGCAATAAGTACTATTATCTTTTTCTTCATAATTTTTTTCCCCTTTTTATTAATACTCTGAATAGAGTCTGTATTATTATCCCTTTGAATAAAATCTTGATTTTCAATGATGTTAACTTTTTTATTTTTATATTTTCGAGAAAATTCATGAGGCTCAATAGTGCGTTTTAACTCTTCTACAGCATTTTCTTGCCCTAAAAGATACATCAATTTATCAAGATCTGGTTTATTATCCATACAATTCATCTCCTATCATTTCTTTTACCATCTTTCTAGCACGTTCATATCTTTTTGCTGCAACATCTTCACTAATGTGTAGTAATGATGATATTTCTCTATAGCTAAGTTCATAAAAGCAACGATACTGAATTATCTCACGATATTTTGATGGTAATTTAGAAAGTAATTGTGTAATCATATGTCTATCTTCTACTGTTTTTACAGAAGGAACCCCCTTTTGGTTTTCACTTGTCACTTTTTCCTCTACCTCTTTAGTGAATAACTGAGTTTCTTTCCTATTTCTACGATATAAATCAATGGATATGTTTTTTATTGTATATACAACCAATCTCTTAGTTTTTAAACTTTCTACCCCATGAATAGTCGAGATATATGGAATTAGCTTTATAAATGCATCTTGAACTGCATCCTCAGCTTGTTCTACATTATTTAAAATTGAGTATGCAATACCATACATCTTATTTTCATATACATCATAGAGCTGTGCTAGCATATTATTTTTGAAATTTTCATCCGATGAAATCTCCACCTAATCACTCCTTGCTGTTTAAGAGTCCTCTTACTAAACATAACGAATGAGAACTTACAATTCTGACATTTTTATCTTAAATTCAAAATAATTACTACTTATATAATAATATAGGTTACTTTTAATAAATTCCACCATTGTAATTAAGTTTTAAAGTAGAAATTTAAGATAGAATTTTACACATAAAAAAAGAGCATTTATACCAAAATACTCTTTTTAATATTAATCTATTATAGTAACTTCTCCAAATTCTCCACTAATTCACCTATTGCATTAACATAATCCTTTATTATTCTATCTGCAACTTCATTTGCTAAATTTTCATTATAAATATGAGAAGTGGAATTTCTATCTTCTAATAAATTAATCCAAACTTTATCATCGGATAGTGAACTACACCCCACTTACTTCGTTGAAGTGGGGACTTCGTGGTCAATACTACTACTGTAGCAAGTTTACCCACGCTCAAAAGGTCGAACCAACCTCGCTTATTACCAAAATTATATAGCTAATTTCAGTAGATTTTTACTTGCATTTATATCCCTGTCATGGTGTACTCCACAATTAGGACATATCCATTCTCTAAGTGCTAGATTTTTTACTTCTTCATTTTTATATCCACATTCAGAACATAGCTGACTACTAGCATAATTGGAAGGTGCTATAATTATTTTTCTACCATACCAACTAGCTTTATATTCTAACATTCGTCTAAATTCTGACCAACTAGCTTCACTTATTGCTTTAGCTAATTTATGATTTTGTTGCATATTCTTTACTTTTAAGTCCTCAATTACTATAGATTGGTTTTCTCTAATTAGTTTAATTGATAACTTATGCAAGAAATCCGCCCTTTGGTCTGCTATCCTTTGATGTAGTTTAGCAACTTTCACTCTAGCTTTATTTCTGTTATTACTACCTTTTTGCTTGCGTGATAAGTCTTTTTGAAGTTTAGCTAGTCTTTTTTCAGATTTTCTAAGATGTTTTGGATTAGGTTCCCTGTATCCATCTGAACATATTACAAATTCCTTTAGTCCAACATCAACACCTATTTTTTTATCTACTTTAGGCAATATAAAATTTTCTGTATCAACTAAAATTGATATATAATATCTGCCGCTTCGTGTTTTAGATATAGTGCAACTTTTTATTAATCCTTTGAATTCTCTATGTTGTTTCATTTTTATCACTGATTTTAATTTAGGTATCTTTACATATCCATTTTCTACAGACACAGTTCCGTTTTGATTATTTGTCGTATAACTATTAGTATTGGTTTTCTTTTTGAACTTAGGAAATCCAACTGATTTATCTCTAAAGAAATTCTTATATGCTTTATCTAAATTTAGTTGTGCATTAGCTAGTGCTAAACTATCAACCTCTTTAAGCCACTCAAACTCTTTTTTATATTGTGCAGGTGTAGGATACTTAATTTGCTTAACATCTAAATCTTTGTTTTCCTCATAAGACTTAATTCTATCAGCCAACATCTTATTATAGATAAATCTAGTACAACCAAAAGTTTTTGCTAAATATAATTTTTGTTCTTCATTAGGATAAATCCTATATTTATAAGCTTTTAACATATCCTCACTTCATTTCATTCCTTGATTTTCTATATACTTTTTAACTATATCTATAGGAGCACCACCAGTTGTTATAAGGCAATAGCTTCTACTCCAAAAATATTCTTTCCATAACTGATTTTTTATTTTCGGAAATTCTTTTTTTATAAGTCTACTACTGGCACTTTTATACGCATTAATAAATTTTGATATATCTGTATTGGGTGAACCTCTAAATAATAAATGTACATGGTCTAAATCATGATTCCATTCTTCTAAAACAATATTATATTTAGGACATATATACTCGAATATTTCTTTTAATCTATTTGATATTTGGTCATCTATAACGTTCCTTCTGTATTTTATAACTAATACCAAATGATAATTTAACAAGAATACTGAATGGTTATTATTGTCTAATTGCATTGATAACACTACCTTTCAGTTAATGTAACTGATTATAGTTTATTATATTTGTTGCCTATCGGCAAGTGCTATCCATCTCCCACCTATAGAGGATGGGAGAATTTCGCACAATTAGGTTAAACTCTATACTTCTCATATAAGGTTACCCCTTCCCTTTCTACTTGCTCTATAAATAGCTCATCATCTATTCTTCTCATATTTGAAAAATCAAACTCTAATAAAGTTGGACTGGTATTTTCTATTTCTTCTATGAACTCAAATATATCACAATCAGCATATACAGCCAAATCTATATCACTTTTTAGTTCATTATCACCCCTAGCTCTTGAGCCAAAAAGTACCACCTTGTTTATACCTTTATATTTTTTTGATATAGATATAATTGAATCTACTATTTCTCCATCTAAATTCAAAAAATCACCCCTTATATTATATAAAACCTATAATGTTATATGATTTATTTTACCATTTTAAAAAGATTTTATAATATCATGTCCTAAATTAATCATTATCATTTTATCATAAACATAATCATTTAAATACTTTTATCTATTCTTCATAAAACTTAGGTGAAGCCTTTGAATCTTTAATTAACTCTAACTTAACATGCTTTCAGTTTCTTTTAATATGTAATAAAATCCTTGAAACCCCCATGGCGCCTACAACTAGTTAAATAGTTAAATAGTTTTATTGTTAAATATAAAGCTAGTTTCCTATAAAAATATTAATATAGTTATAATTTTACATAGTTAAGATTGTAACTTTAAATTTCTTTATAAATTAGACTGTGCTATTAAATTAGTTTATATATGCTTAAACGCAAAAGAGGGCAAAACTTTCGTTTTACCCTCATATTTATTCTATTAAATTTTCATCTTAGAACTCTGCAGTTCCTGTAGTTCTTGGGAATGGTATTACGTCTCTGATGTTGCTCATTCCAGTTACGTACATTATCATTCTTTCGAAGCCTAGACCAAATCCAGCGTGTTTTGTGCCACCGAATTTTCTTAATTCTAGGTACCACCAGTAGTCCTCTGGGTTTAATCCTAATTCGTTGATTCTGTCTACAAGAAGATCGTATCTTTCTTCTCTTTGGCTTCCTCCGATGATTTCTCCTATACCAGGAACTAATAAGTCCATAGCTGCTACAGTTTTGTTATCATCGTTCATTCTCATGTAGAAAGCTTTGATTTCCTTTGGATAGTCAGTAACGAATACTGGTCTTTTGTATACTTCCTCAGTAAGATATCTCTCATGCTCTGTTTGAAGGTCACAACCCCATTCTACTGGGTACTGGAACTCTTTATCCGCTTTCTTTAATAATTCTACAGCTTCTGTATAAGTTACATGACCAAAGTCAGAAGTTGCTACGTGTTTTAATCTTTCAAGTAATCCCTTATCTACAAAGCTGTTGAAGAATTCCATTTCTTCTGGAGCATTTTCAAGAACATAGTTTATGATATACTTTATCATATCTTCTGCCAATGTCATGTCATCCTTAAGATCTGCAAAAGCTATCTCTGGCTCTACCATCCAGAACTCTGCCGCATGTCTTGCAGTGTTAGAGTTTTCAGCTCTGAAGGTTGGTCCAAAAGTATAAACATTTCTAAATGCAAGAGCATATGCTTCTGCTGCAAGCTGACCACTAACTGTAAGGTTTGTTTCCTTACCAAAGAAGTCATTTTTATAATCTATTTTCTTATCCTCAGTCATTGGAATGTTCTCAAGATCCATAGTTGTAACTCTGAACATTTCTCCTGCACCTTCACAGTCACTTCCTGTAATTATTGGAGTGTGAGTATAGACAAATCCTCTTTCATTGAAGAAGCTATGAATTGCATAAGCAACTAAAGAACGTACTCTAAATACTGCTGAAAAAGCATTACTTCTAGGTCTTAAGTGAGCTATAGTTCTTAAATATTCAAAGGTGTGTCTCTTCTTTTGAAGTGGATAATCATTACTTGATTCACCTTCTACTATTATTTTTGTAGCTTTAATTTCAAAAGGTTGCTTACTTCCTGGAGTTAACACAAGCTTTCCTTCAACTATTATAGATGAGCTAATACTTAACTTTTCTATATCTTTAAAGTTATCAAGGCTATCCTCGAATACAACTTGAAGGTTTTTAAAGAAGCTACCATCATTAACTTCTATAAAACCAAAAGCTTTAGAACTTCTTAAAGTTCTAATCCATCCTGAAATACAAACATCTTGGTCTGCGTATTTTTCACTTTCTCTGTAAAGACTTTTTACTAAGACTGTTTCCATAATAAAATCCTCCTTTTATAATTTGATTATTGCCTGTTGAGGTAATATGATTCTATTTTAAGACAATAAAAAAACCTTTCCTTCCCTAAAAAACAGGGACGAAAGGATACATTCCGCGGTACCACCCAAATTATCATATTGATCAACTCAACAAGTACAAAGATCTCTCTTGATACTCTTCTCTTTTAACGGTGAGATTCCGTCTAAGTCTACTCTCCTAAGATTTCGGTTAGAAACTCCGAGATGTTCTTCAATAAGAGCTTCATATTGACCTTCCACCATCGTCAACTCGCTTTAACTACTTCTCATATCTACTCTTCTCATCACAGTCTTTATTTTCATCTATTAACTAGTATTTTCAAGTTTATATTATTTATTCAAAACACTTGTTATCTATTATTATATGTGCATGATTTTAGAATGTCAACTATTGGTGAAAAATTTTGTATTTGTTATAATCTAACATTTGGTATAATATTATATTATAGCTTAATATCTATTAATTTTTTATATGTTTGGAGGATATTCTATGAAAGAGAAAGTCCCTTTTACTAAATTTCAAAAATTCCTTGAAACTCTAGCTCTATTAATCTTACTAGGATCAATAATCTATCTAATATTCATTTGGAGCACCCTTCCTGATACTATCCCATCTCACTATAATGCTAAAGGAGTTGTTACCAACTGGAGTGGGAAAGGTATGCTACTTATAATGCCTATAATTTCAATAATTTTATATACAGGACTTACAACCATAACACTGTTTCCCAATATATGGAATGCACCTGTAGAAATCACAGAAAAAAATCAGAATTTTGTATATACTAATCTAAAAACTATGCTGATAGTTTTAAAATTAATCTTAGTTTCTGATTTTTCTTATATGACAATATGTTCAGCAACTAAAAGTTCTTTAAGTGTTTTATTTACACCTATAGTTTTAATTGCTGTATTTGGTACACTTGCCTTTTTTATCACTAGAATAATTAAAGGAAGCAAAAAACTTGAATAATATACTTAGAATATATACAAAATCTTAATTAAATAAAGGAGCCTAGATATTAATATATCTAAGCTCCTATTTATTATTAATTACGTTATTATTAATTAAGATTTAATATAGAATCGTCAGAATTAAAGGTATTTGCATTGTATAAGAATAACATATCTGTTATATCCTTCGACTCAATTAACTCTTCCATATTATCCATGTAATACCTAAGATCTACCACGTCTATCTCTCCATAGTGGGAAATTAGAAAAGGTAGAAAACTATTGGCATAGGAATCTTTAACTACTAATAACTTCTTCTTTGGATCTCCTAAGGATTTAATATTAATATGTGAATGATTTCCTCCTGTAAATACTTCATACTTATCCTTTTTATCTAAATTCTCACTGCTATATAAGGTAGTTGTTCTCTTTTGCTCAGTTATATAATTAACCACCATTTCCCCATTTTCTTTAGGTATATATACATTTATACAATCTGGCTTTCCTCTCTTATCTCCTATTTTTGAAGTTAAGCTTCCATAAAAATCATTAGCAACTAACTCAACCTGAAACTCTCCCTCTTTTTTAGGCTCTAGCCCCAAACTCTTACAAAATTCCACATAGGCAAGATAAGCCCCTTTGCTAGTCCAGTGATGGTCTGTCCTATAGTATAGATATTTATCCTTATTATTTATAAGTGCATTATAGGGATTAATATATTTAACATTAGAACTTAACTTTCCTTCTATGTACTTCATATATTCCAACTGATTATCCACTGGTGCGTATTTAGGTAGCTTATCCTTTAGAATCTCTGTAGCTGTTGGTATCAGCATAAAGCTTGTATTTATATTTTCATGTTTCTTTACAAATTCATTAATAGCTAAAACCTTATGGTCAGTTTCTTCTTGTGCTCTCTCTTCAAAGTCTTCAATAAGTTGATTATTCTTTCCTATAAATACATCATTACTTTCACTTTTACCCATTAGTTTATCTACCTTAGCCTTAGCATTTATAAATAAACCTCTTCCTGGAAATTGGTCTGATATATAACTCTCATAATGTTTAATATAGTCACCACTAAGAAGTGCTCCTAAAGAAAACTCTGGTCTACTAGCCAGATTTCTATTTTCTGCTTCCGAAAATGTTTTTTCTCTTCTTAATATATTACTTATAGACATTATAGCTATAAATAAGAGAAATACTACTGCCATTAGCCTTCTATTTACCTTGTTACTTTTATCCATTTCTCTCACTCTGCTTTCTTTAAAATCTAAAATATAGGAAAGGATTATAACTTTCACTAACTAAATAAACTATAGATAAAATTAATACTAACATATTCATAGCTATAACTATATATACGCCCTTTAACTTATAATTCTTTTTTATATATGCAATTAAATTTTTAATCAAAGGCGTAGAGCAAATAATTGCTATTACTATAAGTATTAGATTTGTTTTCAAAGTATATTTAGCCATATTATCCATAAATATATTTTTTCCCATTCCAAACATAAGCTTTATGTAATTTAGAGCATCATTAACCTTTGATGTATCAAAGAATACCCAGCTTATAATTACTAAAACTACAGTATACATATGAGCAATAGCATCAGGGACTTTATTAAGAATTTTTCCTAAAAATAATTTTTCAAGGAATATGAATACTCCAAAATATAGGCCCCAAATTACAAAATTCCAACTAGCTCCATGCCATAGTCCTGTGGCAAACCATACTATAAGTAAATTTCTAAATTGTACAGCCTTCCCTCTTCTATTTCCTCCTAAAGGAATATATATATAATCCCTAAACCATGAACCTAGGGATATGTGCCATCTTCTCCAAAACTCACTGATACTCTTAGACATATAGGGATGATTAAAGTTCTCCAAAAATTCAAATCCAAACATCTTTCCAAGACCTATTGCCATATCAGAGTAACCACTAAAATCAAAATATATTTGTAGTGTAAAGGCAATTATACCTATCCAAGCTGTTAATATAGATAATTCTTCAATAGGAAGCCCCTTAATAGAAGTCCAAATCATGCCTATATTGTTAGCAATAAGAACCTTTTTTCCCATACCTCCAATAAATCTTTCTACCCCTTCTCCAAATTTATCTATAGACTCACTTCTGTTATTAAGTTGATCTTCTATATCACTATATTGGACAATTGGTCCAGCTACTAGTTGCGGAAACATAGTAATGTATGCCCCAAAATTTATAATGTTTCTTTGTGCAACCACCTTTCCCATATATACGTCTGCTACATAGGATATGAGCTGGAATGTATAAAAAGATATTCCCAGTGGTAAGGGTAAATTCCTTATTTGAAGATTAACACCAAAAATTCCATTGATATTATCAATTAAAAATCCATAATACTTAAAGAAGAATAAAAAACTTAAATTTAGTACAATTACAGTAATAAATATAGCTGTTCTTTTTTCACTATCTTCCTTATTTGCCTCTATCATAAGGCCACCTATATAATCAATTAATATGGACCCTATCATTAAGAAGATATATATAGGTTCTCCCCAAGCGTAAAAAATCAAACTCATTATAAGAATTACTAGATTTTTAAATTTCCTAGGACATATATAATAAATTATTAAGGTAATTGGTAAAAACATAAATAAAAATATCAAACTACTAAAAACCAAATTAATCACTCCAATTAAAATATACTTACTACTTAAATTCTTTATTTATTGCTGCTTCTATGGTTGCCGAATCTCTTGAAATGATCAATATTAAGTACTTTCCTTTTATATCTAATACACGATTACTTATTATGTCATATTCATCGGGCCTATAGCTATTAAAACTATCGGATTGTTTTTTTATTCTTCCCTCAACTTTGACCTTTAACTGCTGTATAACTTCTTCACTTTTCCCTTTCAATACGAGAACTTCATTAGCATCCATATTACTCTTAGGTGCGTATAAAATAAAATCTTCTATTTCATTTTTACTTATGTAATATAACTTTCTTAGCTTTGAACTATCACCTATATCCATCTGTTCATCATCTATAACCTGTGAAAGATTCTTTCTTAAGCTATCCATATCTGCATCTTTAACTTTAAGAACTTGGTACAGGGCTATAAATGTAATTAATACTGTTGCTATCAATATATAATAATAATTTTTATACTTTTTCATATTTATCTCCTAATTATTTGATGTAATTCCTTGGTGTAAATAAGATAACCATTTTAAATAAAAATCATATTTTAAGTGTATACCATCTTGCTCATAGAGCTCAGCCTTATCCCTTACCAATACATCAATATTTAAATAATTAACTGCTGTTTCTTCACTTACTTCATAAACTAATTTTCTAAACTCATCTAAATTAGTATTAGTAAGCCTTCCATTAGTTTCTATAGCCCTATCCATAACTGGTAGAGGTGCTTGTATGTATATATTAGTATTAGGTAATTTTGTCTTAATATCATTTATAAATTCTAAGTAATGAGCCTTAAACTTATCTGGACCCCCAGGTCCACCTCCATCAAATTCTATTACATCATTCATTCCATATAAAAGTACTACATTCTTAGGCTGTAAAGATACAACTTTATCTATGTTTTCTTTTCCTTTAACTACAGTATCTCCCTTATTACTTATTACATTATATTGATTTACTAGCTCCATCTCCATAAGACCTTCTGTGATAGAATCTCCCATAAACACTGTATTCTCATAGAACTTATAAAAATCAACATCTTTATCTTCTACCACAACTTCAGGAGTATGATGTTTCTCTATCTTATCCTGGATTACACTTAAATCAGCCTGTTCTAAATCCTTCAAGTGCTTTCTCCCTAATAGTACTCTTTGTTTTTCATTCATATGGACCTTTTTATTCTCTATAAAGGTATGTATACCTATTGCTGCTATTATCACTACTAATATTATTCCTATAATTGTCATAATTCGAAAACTTCTTTTCTTCATGTTATCTTCCTCTTCTGTCTAATATTTATCTTCCTTAATCATTCTAATACAACAAACTTAATATTTGGTTACAAAATCCTTACGTTTCAAAAAAACTTTCCTTCACATAAAGAAACCTAAGCATAGATATACTTAGGTTTTTTCATCATTATAATAGTATATGATTCTCAAAATTTTAATACTTTTTAGGTTATCCTAGTTAAGCTTTAATATATCACTTAAATTCTCATTTTTAATAATAAATTTAAATACTAAAACTCCTATAATTGAAACTACTACAAATTCTCCTATGGCAACTTGTAATACAGAAAGCCAAAATGGTAGATTTATCATGTAGTAAAGTTCTGCTCCTATAATTAAAGCATTCGAAATAGTTGCCCATAAAGATGCTATAAATAGTACAAGTGTTTTATTATAGCCTTCTTTTTTAGTTAAAACCTTCTTAGTTTGCCAAATTAAAACTAGAGCTATTAAACTAGCTAAGCTTCCAAATATCATATCTACTATTGCCATAGGGCTAAGTAGAAAATTTGAAATGGCACATCCTATAGTTAAGGCTGGAATATATAGTGGGTCTATAAATGCCAAAAGTACCATTACCTCTGATAATCTAAATTGAATATTTCCAAAGGCAAAGGGTGCGATAACAGCAGTAACCGCTACATAAGTAGCTATAATTAGAGCCATCTTTAATAATTTTTTAGTATTGTTGCTAGTATTCATAAATATAATACCCTCCTCATTTTTTAATAGTGTAAGCTCTTAGCCTTACTAGATTCATATATTGCCCTATTTAACCCCATACAAACCTACTAATAAAATAATGAGTCTAGCTATGTCACCTCACTAGCTCCGCACCTATCTTTAACTCAGCATTTTCTTTATCTAAAAAATACCACCCCATATTTATTGGTGATTAAATTATATACTCCTATAATATATATTTATATATATTATAGAAAAAATAAAGGCCGTCATCCAAATGACAGCCTTGTAATCCTTGTACATAAATAAAGCTCTACCTTTTTATGATGAGCTAATTAAAAGATTTCAATGCCGTAGTTTTATTTAAAGACAGGAGGCTTACGAACTGTCACTCTTATTTTGTTCAATCTCATTATATAATGTAAAGTGTTGAATTTCAAGTGTTTCAGAGATTTTCAGAAGATTAATTTTATTATTTATTCTCATGTAATATTGATATTTTCTATTTACATATTATCTTTAATTTAATTCTGTAATATCTTTTTCTTCTGCTAAACCAATTCTCCATTGTCCCGATTTACTCCTTGCGGAATAATAAAGCAAATATCTATTTTTCAATCTTACTAAGCTTGATTTATATAGAGTACCGTTATCAAAAGACTCTTCACCTTCTGAAGGATTGAATAAATTTTTCATTGGTAAAAAATTGACTCCATCTTTTGACACAGCATAATACAAGCCTTGATTTCCCACTTCATTATTATTATAGCCGTTAATAACTATCTCATATCCTAAATCTGTTTTTATTAAATCATGATGCCATAGATGAAATGTAGATAGCTTGTCTTGAAATTTACATACCTGAATATCCTTAAAGTTTTTAAAATCATTAGTTTCAGTATAATATAAATCACTACTATAGTTAGAAAACCATATTTTATATACACCTTTATCATAAATTATAATTGGTGACACATAGTCATATTTTTTATTAAAGGTATCGGGGGCTAGAACTAATTCTTTATCACTCCACCTTATGCCATCCTTACTTTTCATTACATAAACCATATTAGTACAATTATCTGTATTTTTATTATTACTACAAGGTGGATTATATCTAAAATACACTTCTAATATATCATCCACTAAACAAATATTTATATCAGAGTAATGACCTCCATTTGCAACATCTTTAGGAATATCTAAAGGATTTTTAGAGCCTTTTAAATAATTAAAATTACTTCCATCATTACTTACTAATATTTGTGGATTTTCATAGTCATCATTCCCATTAGGGTAAGGTGTTAGTCCCATCAAATACTTATATCCATTCCAACCATTTTGGGTATATAAAACATCTGGATGAACTGCTTGATTACTTCCATCATAAGTTGGAGTTACTAAAGGACTTTTAGCATTAGTATAAAATTTACCCCAAGATGGTACAATTAATAAATCCTCGCTAACAGCTCTTTCATTCCCTACAGCAATAACATGATTTATATAATTTCCCTTTTCAATCATAAATTCTTCCATAGGTTTATTTAACATTTTTGAACCAACATCAATTAAAGGCATATTGAGAACACCACTTGCTGCACATGCTGATATAAATTCCGATGGGTTATTACTTGAAGCCATCATAATTTCACCATAATGATATAAACTTATATTCTTAGTCATTAACTTTAAATCTACATTTTTAAAATAATTAGGTATATCTATTTTTTTCATCTTAAGATTAGAAAATGTCCTATATAAAGTATCCTCATTTCCTGCAAAATATATAGTTGAATTATTTTTACTTCTTAGAAATTTATATGTTGACAAATAATTATCTGATATTATTACTGGTGTCTCATTCATTATTCCAATGTATGATAATAACATTACTTCTTTAAGATTATCACCTTTTGAAAGAATATATGTATTATTACCTTTAAATTCTTCTGCAATTCTGATGCTAAGATTAGTACTATTCTTTTCTTGAAATCTATTTACTTCTAATCCCTTTTCTACAAGTTCATTTTCTATATTCTTAGTAATTGAATTTTCTTCTCCAATTATAATTATTTTAGTTGATTGTAATCTACTAATCTCATTCTTTACTAAATCACTCAACACTTCTCCTTCATTTAAAAGGATTGGTGCATTATACTTTTTACTTAGTGATAAGGATAAACATCCTTCCATAAAATTTTTATTATTTATTATAATCGACATATCAGAACTTTTCCATATTTTTTGACACATACTTATAGCTGTTTTTTCAGGATTTTCTTCAGTAAATCGACTTACTTCTAACATGTCTTTATGATTTGCTAAATTCACACTATTACTATTTGCCATAGTGCTAATAGCCTGTTCATTATTTTTAGACCAATTGTTTAACAACTTAAAAAAATAAACTCCTATAATTACAATACATATACTCACTATTGGTATTATAAATCGTATAATCCTCTTTTTAATAAATTTTCTACGCCTTTTACTTTTTCTCATATTAATACTCCATTTACCTTATTTTTATATTTAATATATTATTTAACAAAAATTATATATTAAGTAATATCAACTATTTAATTATACATGGTAAGTAGGTGTGAAATATTACATTAACATTACAATTTTTGAATATATAACCTTTTATTATGGTAAATAAGTGACTAGTATATAATTGTGAACACAAAAAAGCCAAGAATTAAATTCTCAGCTTTTTCTCCTCTAAAATATCCTTTATAATTTTTATATGATTAATTAAGTCTTTTTCCAATTTCTTCGAGGCAAGCTTTTGCTTTATTCATTATTGGAATTAACTTACCCTTTTTATCTTCTTTAATTTTACTAATACTTTTATCTAAATCTTCATACTTTCTTTCAATAATTCGTTTTGTAATGTCTGGATACTCCTTTAGCAGCTCTATATCACTTTCATTTATATTATCATACATAACCATGTCATTTATGGCATCTGCCACTCTATTATATATATTTATTTTAATTAAGGTTGGTGAATCATCCTTTGCACGATCAAACTCCTTTTTCCTAACAAACCATGGTTCAGGAATATCTTTTTCAAGGTTATCAGCTTCACTTTCAAAAATAACTAGATTTTTAATGCACTCTCTATGTTCGATGACATCAAAATATCCTAAATATTCAGTCTTTTTAACTCTTTTTATTATTTCTTTAAATTCCATAAGCCCACTTCCTTTCTTATATTATATAATTCTAGGCTTCTTTAAACATTCCTTCTATATTATATACATTATTTTTCACTAAAATACACAAAATAAGTTTATCAACTTTTTGAAGAATATATACTTTGTTAAGTTTAAGTTAATTTTAATTTAATTATTGTTAAATTAAAGAGTTTTATATTACTATTAAGTTAGTTTTATTGTATCTTTAATATTGTGTTTTTAAAATCAATATTTTTTAAGTATATAATTATTTACTGGAGGGTTACCATATGGAATCATTGTTTTTAATTATTAACCTTTTAGGAGGTCTTGGAATTTTCCTATTTGGTATGAAAATCATGGGGGACGGTCTTGAAAACCTAGCCGGTGAAAAATTAAAGGGTATTTTTGATAAAATTACCTCTAATCCACTTAAGGGTGTGGCAACAGGTGCTATAGTTACTGCTATAATTCAAAGTAGTAGTGCGGTAACTGTTATGGTCGTTGGATTTGTTAATGCAGGTATTATGAACTTATCTCAAGCAGCTTATGTAATTATGGGTGCTAACATTGGAACAACTATAACAGCTCAATTAATTACCTTTGATTTTGATGCTATAATTCCTGTGTTTATTGCAATAGGGGCGTTTTTAGTACTATTTACTAAAAAGAAAAATCCTAAAGAATTAGGTCATATTATTTTAGGATTTGGTATTTTATTTTTAGGTCTTATTTTAATGTCTGATGCCATGTCTCCTCTTAGAGAGTCACCAGTATTCACAAAACTTATTTTAAGTCTAAAGGGACATGTATTATTAAGCCTTTTCTTGGGAATAGGAATGACTGCTATAATTCAAAGTTCCTCTGCAGTTACTGGAATTTTAGTTGCTTTAGCTTCTGTTGGAAGTCTTCCAATTGATGTAGCTATACCAATGTTATATGGAACTAATATTGGTACTTGTGTTACTGCTCTAATATCCTGTTTAGGAACTAGTAAGACTGCTAAGAAGGCAGCACTAATTCACTTATTCTTTAATGTAATAGGTAGTATAATATTCCTAGTTCCGCCAGTTTCTAAATTACTGTTAACTACCGTAACAACTCTTACCCCTGGTGTAGCTGGAGGAGTTGTGGCAAAACAAATTGCTAATGCCCATACAATGTTTAATGTAGTTAACACTATATTAATATTACCATTTACAAAATACTTAGTAGCTTTAGTTAATTTCATACTCCCAGGAGAAGATGAAAAAGAAGTTGATGGAGTTAAGTATATAGATGACAGACTCTTAGAAACTCCAACTATAGCCTTTGGTCAAGTTACTAATGAGATTATTAGAATGGGTACTTTAGCTAAAGAAAATATAGAAACTGCTTTAAAGGGTTTTACTGACAATAATGAAGATTCAATAAACAAAGTATATAAAAATGAAGCTTTAATAAATCTATTAGAAACAGATATAACTAGATATCTAGTTAAACTATCTAATTCTGATATTGGAGATGAGCAAAGAACTACTATAGCTGCATATTTCCATGTAGTTAATGATATAGAACGTATCGGAGACCATGCAGAAAATATTGCTGACTTAGCTAAAGATAAACTTTCTAAGAATGTTAAATTTTCTAAAGATGCCATTGAAGAACTTAAAGTAATGGTGAATATTTGCATAGAAGCATTAGACCACAGTATAGAATGTTTCTCTGACTATAGTGATAAAAAGGCTTTAGATGTACGCGGCTTAGAAGAAAAGATTGATTTATTAGAAAAAAATTTAAAAGTATCTCACATTAAAAGATTAAATAGCGGTTCATGTGATGCCATTGTAGGTACTATATTCTTAGATCTTATTAGTAACCTTGAACGAGTAGGCGACCATGCTGTTAATATCGCCGAAATACTTTCACAGGCCTAACAAAAAAATATTCTCACAAAAGCTATAATTTAAAGATTGAAAATCTTTAAATTATAGCTTTTTCTATTATAGTGTATTTACCTACATATGTTAAGTTCAAGTTAATTTTTCTTTATGCTATGTTAAATAGCAAAAAATTCTATTAACATTATGGTTTTTATATTGTATTTTAATTATAGGTATTATTAATATAATTTATAAAATTTAGAAACCTATGGAGGTTAATTATGTTGAAAACGTTAACTTTGCTTATTAATCTTTTTGGAGGAATTGGATTATTTCTTTATGGTATGAAAATTATGGGAGATGGTCTTGAAAATCTAGCTGGAGAAAAACTAAAGAGTATTTTTGATAAAATTACTTCAAATCCACTTAAAGGAGTATTAACTGGAACTGTAGTTACAGGAATAATTCAGAGTAGTAGTGCTGTTACAGTTATGATAGTTGGATTTGTAAATGCAGGTCTCATGAATTTATTCCAAGCTACCTATGTAATTATGGGAGCCAACATTGGAACAACAGTTACTGCCCAGCTCATAACCTTTGACTTTAGTGCAATTACACCAGTATTTATTGCCGGTGGTGCTATTTTAGTACTATTTAGTAAAAATAAAAAACTTAATGAAGGTGGCAGTATAGCCCTTGGCTTTGGTGTTCTTTTTCTAGGTCTTACTTTAATGTCTGATGCCATGACACCATTAAGAGATTCTCAAATATTTACACAACTTATATTAAGCTTAAAAGGTAAAACAATTTTAGGCCTTTTATTAGGACTATGCATAACAGCAGTAATTCAAAGTTCTTCTGCTGTTACTGGAATTCTTGTAGCTTTAGCTTCTGTTGGAAGTCTTCCAGTTGATGTTGCTATACCTATTCTTTATGGCACAAACATCGGTACTTGCGTAACTGCCTTACTTTCCTGTGTTGGAACTTCAAGAACAGCTAAGAAAGCAGCTTTAATTCACTTACTATTTAATGTTATTGGTAGTATTATATTCATAATTCCACCAATTTCAAACCTATTATTAACTACTGTAACAACCCTTACTCCAGGAGTTAGTGGTGAAGTGGTAGCTAAACAAATTGCTAATGCCCATACAGTGTTTAATGTAATAAATACTATTTTACTTTTACCTTTCACTAAATACTTAGTAGATCTAGTTAATCTTATATTACCTGGTGAAAATGAAGAAGAAATTGTTGAAGTAAAATATATAGATGATAGATTATTAGAAACCCCTACAATAGCTTTTGGACAATGTACAAATGAGATTGTCCGAATGGGAAGTTTAGCAAAAGAAAACCTAGAAACAGCCTTAAAAGGATTTAATGAAGGTAATCTAGATGTTATAAATACAGTATATAAAAATGAATCCATAATAAATATTCTTGAAACTGATATAACCCGATATTTAGTTAAACTATCCAATTCTGATATAGGCGATGAACAAAGAGCAATTTTAGCTTCTTACTTTCATGTAGTAAATGACATAGAACGTATAGGTGATCATGCTGAAAATATTGCAGATTGGGCTATGGAAAAAGCTTCAAAAAATATTGATTTATCAAGTGCTGCTATGGACGAACTTAATCTAATGTCCAAATTATGTATAAGCTCATTGGAGTATAGCCTAGATTGCTTTTCTCACTATACTATAGAAAAAGCTATGTCTGTTAGATCTATAGAAGGCGAAATAGATTCCTTAGAAAAGAGCTTAAAATCTTCTCATATTAGAAGATTAAACACTGGCATATGCAGTGCTACAGTAGGTGCTATGTTCTTAGATATTATTAGTAACCTTGAAAGAATTGGCGATCATGCTGTTAACATCGCTGAAATTCTTTCAGAACTATAATATCTCCCTAAAATAAATTTATAAACATTTTTAAAGCTACAATTCAATTAATTTGAATTGTAGCTTTACCCTTTATCGTAATAGGTTAATTATTATATTAAACATTTTACTCGTAAAATCAAGAGAGTTTTGCCCTCTATAAATCTTGTTACTAAACTATGATTGTATTTATGCATCCATTAGCTCTAGCTATGGATTCTAATTCCTTCATATAATCATTAGTAGGTACTGTAGTCTCAAGTAATTCCTTTCTTACTCCCATAGGTCTATATTTAATAAGCTTATATTGAATATTAGGATTAATTTCAGCTAATAGCTTACTTCCCATGTCTACAGTATAATTATTATTAAGAACTTCTGGTACTACTACTGTTCTAATTTCATATATCTTATCAAGTTTTCCAAGCTCTCTTATGTTTTTTATTACTGTTTCATTAGTGAGACCTGTAAGTATCTTATTTTCTTCTGGATGAAAAGCTTTTAAATCTATCATAGTTTTATCTGTTACTTCTAATAGTTCTTTATCCATATATATAGGTGTGGACCCATTAGTGTCTATAAAAGTTGTTAAACCAAGACTCTTTACTTTTGTAAATAGCTCCTTTAGGAAATCCCTTTGAAGAGTACATTCTCCTCCTGAAACCGTTATTCCTGATATAAAAAACTTTACCTTTTCAATTTTCTTCATTAGTTCTGAGGCAGTTATTTTTGTTATCTTAGGACTACTATTTTTCTTACAAGTAGCAATACAAGCATCACAGTTAACGCATTTATCAATATCATACTGAACCTTACCATCTACCATTGATAGAGCTTCATATTCACAGACTGGCACACATTCACCACAATTGACACATCTATTTATAGTTTCTGGATTATGACAATAAAGACAATTATAATTACATCCTTGAAGAAATATGGCCATTCTATTGCCTTCTCCATCTACATTACTAAAAGGTATTATTTTATTAACATAACCTATAGTTTCTTGCTTATCATTCATACTTCTTCCCCCAGTGCTCATATATTTTCATTTCCTGATAACATAGAACCGCTCCAATACTATAAGCTTTTGCTACAATTGTATCGAAGCGGCCTTTATTATAAAAATCCTTTTAATCCTATGACTAACAACTCTAATGTAAGAATTCTATTTATCAGAACTTCTTAATTTTCTTTCAAGGATCTTGGAGTTTTTAACTGCTCCATATCCAAGGGCTACTGTATCTTGAAGTACTTGCTCTCCCCTATCTAAAGCTTCTATATCTGAACGCTTAACAAGATATCCTGTAATTCTTATAACGTCACAATCATCACAGTATAGGGAGAAATATCTCATATTTAGTGCAAAGGCACCTTTGATTATATCTAAAATTGACTTTGGATTCTTCTTAGCCATTTCATCAAATTTAAATATATCACCAATTCCAGATGGGAAGTATTTGTGGAATACTGCACTTTGAATCAAGTGTTCTGGTAATGATGGCTCTTCTCCTATTGGAATTCTACATCCTGGACTTGTTTCAGTATCAGAATCAATTCCAACTTGAGAATGAAGTAGATAATGATTATCTGTAACTTCACAATATTTATTTTCATGGGCATTAACCATATTATACATTTTATTTATAATAGTTTCACCTAGCTTGTTAGCTCTTTCACCATATCCAAATCTATCTTTTTCATCTGTTGCTCCTAGAAGTGTATTTACACATTCTGCAAGGCCAACTAATCCAAACATAGCAGTAAATCTATCTCTTGATAATAAACCTTCTCTTACAAGGAAACTTGACTCAAAGAAATTACTTTCTTCTACTATGAATTTAACTCTCTTATCCATATAATCAAGCATTGCTTCTACAGCATCTGGTAATACAGTGTTTAAAAAGTGTTCTTCATTATACGCCATCTTAGCTAGTTTTGAAAGTAACATTCTCACTAATGTATAACTTCCACCACCAAGGTTAAGTCCATTATAGCAACTTACTATTCCATACTTTTCTCCTAGTTCTGAGCTAAACATTTCATGGTTAGCAAAGCTTGGCTTAGCGCAAGTAAGAGCTGTTTTTATTGCTTCAACTGCAAATTCTTCACTAGTTTCCTTTGAGTATTTTAAGGTTATATTAGGAGTAGCATTTTGAAGTTCTCTCTCTACTTCTAGAATTATTCTTCCTGCTTTAGTATCCTTAGGTCCAATATTAGCATGACAGAATGAATCAGTTATGGTTCTGTCTATATGCTTTAAGAAAAATTTAATTGCTTTATATGCTTCTTTTTCATCTTCAATATATGGATCTAAAAGAATATCAATATTACCTACATATACTGGGAAAGATGTAACTGATGGTACATGCTTATATAGAATAAGTAAATTATTTACTGCATCCCATATATCCTCTGGAGGAGTTAGGCTTAAAAACTTACTTCCATTTTTCATAAACTTTTCATAGTCAGGTACAATGTATCTAGGTCTATAGGGTGCGTTACCTTCATTAAGGTCACATATTACACCTGCATTTTCATACATTTTTGTTTTGTCAGATTTATTTAATACATCTAAACTATTTTCTGACTCCCTAGCTAAATTTAAAACTTTCATTTCATAAGTTAAAGTCTTGTCCTTAATAATATTCATTATACTATCTTTCATTTTATCACTCCTATGACATTTTGAAATTAAGTAAATATTATTATGTTATTCCTGCTTAACTATATACATAAACTAAATATAATTAAGCCATACTTTATTACAATAATGCAATGTTTATAATAAATTTATCTTAATTATAGTATACCCGAATTTAAGAGTTTTTTCTACTATTTAATGAATAATAATTATTGATTACATTAACTTTTTAAGTAACATTTTAATTTTATCAGTATTTTCAACTTGTGTTACTTTTTTAAGTAAAGTTTCAATTAACTGTTTAAATATAAACTACACAAATAAAATTTTATGCTTATACTAATAATGTATATATATTTTTTAAGTGGAGGTGAAGCTTAAAATGAAAATCGGAATTATTTCTGATACTCACATGAATAAACATTTTTCAAGGCTAAAACATATACTAGATGATAAGTTAAAAGATGTAGATTTAATAATTCATGCAGGAGATTATACCTCCCCTGAAGTAATATCTATGATTAAGGAAAAATCAAAATTTATAGGTGTTTATGGAAATAATGATAAATCGAATTTAAGAAGTTTAGTTCCTGAAAAACACATATTGACTTTAGAAGGTTATAAAATTGGTATTTGTCATGGGGATGGTACCAAAAAGCAAACTATAGATAATGTGGTTGATACTTTTAAGAAGGATAAGCTTGATATAATAATATATGGTCATAGCCATAAACCTTGTATTTTTACTAAAGGAAAAACAATGTATTTAAATCCTGGATCGTCTACTAGCAAAAGAAAAGAACCTTGGTTTTCTTATATAATTTTAGAGCTTAATAAAAATTGTCCCATATCAGCTTCAGTAAACTTTTTTAAATAGCTAAAAAATTCATTATTCCATAGAGTAAAAGGATTGAGCCTATAAAATAGACTTCAATCCTTTTAATTTAAATTAAAATAAATAATTTACATTATGTTTTTAAATTTAAATATATCCATAGATTCCTCTTACAGATACTTCTCCTGATATTACTCTATTAATAGTACCATCTTTATGTTTTACTATTAATTCTCCTTCATCATCAATATCTATTACTGTACATATGACTTCATTATTTCCATTAATTACTCTTACCTCTTTATTTATAAGTAATGAGCCTTCTCTACAAATTTCTATAACTCTACTTATATCTCCTGTATTTTTAAAGTCTTCGTAAAACATTTCAAAATTATTCAATATATTAGCTACAAGTTTTTTTCTATCAACTTCATTTCCTAATTCGTTTTTAAGGGATGTGGCTTTTTCCTTTAACTCATCTGGAAATGATTCCATATTAACATTTATACCAATTCCCATGATGACATAATTTACTCTTTCTATTTCTGCATTCATCTCAGTTAATATGCCACATATCTTTTTGCCATTAATGACTATATCGTTAGGCCACTTTATTCCTACAGAAATGCCCATCTCCTTTAGAGCAGTATAAACTGCTGCTGCACCAATTAAAGTAGCTCTAGGTGCTACCATAGGAGATATATTTGGTTTTAATACTATGGACATCCATATTCCTGTTCCTTTAGGTGAAATCCAACTTCTACCCAATCTCCCCTTCCCACTAGTTTGTTCCTCTGCAGCAACTACCATTCCTTCTATAGGATTATTACTACACTCTCTTCTGCACTGAACATTAGTAGAGTCTACTTCATCAAAATGAATGAAGTTTCTCCCTATATACTTAGTTGTAAGAAGAGGTAAAATCTCTTCACCATCTATAATATCCGGAGTACTTACCAGTTTATACCCTCTATTAGAAATTGATTCTATAACGTATCCTGCTTCCTTTAAGCTTTTTATATGCTTCCATATTCCAGCCCTAGTAATTCCTAATTCCTCACTAAGTCTTTCCCCTGAAATATATTCATCCTTACTTTTTCTAAGTATATTCAATATCTTCTTCTTCATTAAATACTTACCTTCCTAAGCTCTCTTATTTCTCAGGCAAATTATATGTCTCTGCCATTCTTTTTCTCTTATCAATATAATTTTGGCATCTTTCTAAGAAAATTTCAATATTTCTCTCTTCTTTTCTTACTTCCTCTTCCGTCTTTGGCCCTCTCCCTAATCTATCACATATTCCAAGAAGTCCTATATCCTCAATGTATCCACTTTTAACAACTCTATTAAGATCTGCAAACTCATTATTTTTTACTACGAAAAGAATCTGCATATGAAGTCTAACTAGATTTACTACATAATCATAAAATCCTTTATCTTCATGAAGTTTTAAGTGGGTTAAAAATTCTTCTGCCATTCTTGCTCCAACTTTATCATGGTCATAGGCAGTGAGGTAGCCTCTTCTTAACTTTGTAGTAGTTAACTTACCTATATCATGTAAAAATGCTGCCCACATAAATCCCTTTGGCTCTTTGCTTCTATCTCTTCTTTTAGCTGCTTCGTCTATAACCATCATAGTGTGAATCCAAACATTGCCTTCTGGGTGATGTTTAGGATTTTGCTCCACATTTTTTAACTTTAAAACCATGTTATAGGGATATATATCTGGATAACCATTACTTTCTACTAAGTTATTAAAATATATGGACGGCTTCTCATCTTCTAAAAGGTGCTTTGTAAATTCTTCAAAATAATTCATTTAACTTTTCTCCCTTCTTATCATACCTATATAATTAATATTATTTACATATATAATATTTCCTATTAATATAATAGGTCATGAAATTTTTTCTTATGCTGTTATACACAATATATTTTTATTAGCATTATATTGTAACCAATTATTTAAATTCAGTTAAATATTTACTATGATAAAATACCCTACAGTATAGACGGATATCTTGTCTATCTATAGGGTATTGATTATTCAAGAATAAATATCTTTATTTTTTCTTTCATTTCTTTATCATAATTTTAGTTACCTGCAGGTTTATCTGTTGGCTTTTCAGCAGGTTTTTCTGCTGGTTTTTCTGCCGGTTTTTCTGCTGGTTTTGTAACAGGAGCTTGTTCTACTTTTTTAGTACCTCTTTTTATTATTTTAGGTAGTGGTACATAAGTATCAGTATTCATAAGATCTGTTGAAACTACATTACCATTTTCATAAGTAGTTCTATATGCCTTAACCTTATATCCCTGAGATCCATTCTGAGTAACCTTTTCTGTTCCTATAGGTAAAGTTGGATCATCCTCATATTTTACTGTTACAGGAATAGTCTCATAGGTTTCTGAGCTAAAACTATAAGTTTTTCCACCCTTAGCTGCAGAGTTAGAATATATATTAAAGGTTACATTTCCACCACCAGTATATCCTTCAATATATATTGGATATTTGTATGGATTTGTAAATACATAATCTATTCCTCCATAAGCAATAGTTGCATCAAGTCCTAATGGAACATATCCTACTGCCATGTTATGATTTAATCTCTGATCTGGAAGAATTCCTGAGTCTAATACTGCATTGTGAAGTGTTGAAGATACTTGGCAAATACCACCTCCATATCCAATCTCCACCTTATTTCCAACATAAACTCCTCCTGGTTGATACCCTTTATCTGCTGTTGTGTCACCCACTATAGTATTAAAACTAAAACTTTCTCCTGGCATTAGTACTATACCATTTACAGTTTGAGCTCCTAGTGATATATTGGTACTTCTACTCCAATCAGAACTTCCAAAGTTAGTAGTTTTAGTTCCAATTCTAGTGTCAATCGTTGATAACTTTTCTTTAGTCTTAGTAGGTACATCTTTTTTTATAGTTGCAGTTACTTCTATGTTTCCTGCTTTACTTTCTGATACCTTAGCATTTATATCTTTAACTAATGCTTGTACATCTAAAGTCTTACCAACTACTTCTTCAGTAATGTTAAATCCTGAGCCTGATTTCGATATAGTAGCGTCCTTTTTAGCAACATTAACTTCACTTTCCATTTTTTTAGCAACAGTATTTATAATTTCGTTATTATAGGTAAATGTTATTGGAAAGTCTTTTTTTTTCAGAACTCTTTATTGCTTTAAACTTGTCAAAATACCCAAGATCTCTATTATGGTTAAAAGCTTCATTTACAGTTTCATCTATATCAAACTCTACATGTAAGTCAGTGTAGTTAATAGCATACTCCTTATCTCCAGCTTTAATTTTAATACTTCTGTTCCCAATTTCATCGTTATATTTACTATTTAGTTCTTGCACAACTTGGTCCTTGGCTTTACCACTTACATCTATTCCTTCAACCTGCACACCTGGCATAATTAAATTCTCATATTTTGATACAGTAGTATGGATGTATGTTGTTGTACCTAAAAATACTAAAAGAACTATAGTTATTACGGAAGAAATTGCTATGATCTTAGCTTTTTTATTAGATTTTTTATTCCCTGGGGTTAGTGAAAGCTTTGATCCATTATCACCCTTCTCTAGATTCATATCCATAGTAACATTCCTTTCATTTTGCAATTAAAAAATTGATTTAACATATAAATTATATCATATGTTAATCATATTTTCATTTATATTATTATTACGATTTCATTACATAATAATTTGCTATTGTAAAATTTTAACATAAGTATTCTATATATGCAATTCCTTACTTATACTCCTATCCATTTCTTCTGATGATTTTATTTACAGGTTCATATATCTCATCATATATTACCTCTTCTTTTACTTCCTTCTTATTTTCCAAGGTTTTTCTATAAACCTTTACCTTATAACCTTTACTGCCTGGATTCTCAACTATTTCTTCCCCCTCATCCAAGGTTATATCCTTTTTATATTCTATCTTTAGAGGTATTTCTTTATAGACTTCACTAATGACTTCATACTTTATATTTTCTAATTCTTTATAAGAATATATATTAAATATTAATTTATTATTTTCTACTATACCATCTATATAAATGGGATATGGTAAAGTGTTTTTAAACTTATAATCTACAATATTATAATAAATAGTTGCATCCATTCCTTTATCAACATACCCTATTGCCATAGAATGATGCGTTCTCTCTGTAGGCAAAATTCCTGCTCTTATTATTGTATTATGAAGAGTCGTAGATACCTGACAAATCCCTCCACCTAATTCAGGTTGAAGCTTATTATCTTTTATAACAGGTGCTTCTACATATCCTTTTTCTTTAGTGCTTTCACCTACTAGTTTATTAAAACTATATTCTTCCTCTGGCATTAAAACTATACCACTTGCTGCTTCAGTTGCTACTTTAATGTTAGTAGCTCTAACATCATCTACAAAGTTTGTACTAAAACTAGATATTATTGTATTAATTCTTTTCAAGTCTTCAGTGCTTATTTCCGGCTTTTCAATACTAATAGGTAATCTGAGAGTAACATCACCTTTATTATTCTCAGTATTACTTTTTACAACTTCTTCAACCTGAGAAATAAAATCTTTTCTATTTATTTCTTCTTTTGAAGAACTATCACTTACTTTCAGTTTTCCATCTTCCTTGATGATAGTTGCATTTTTAACTTCCTTGTTGAGAGTTTTTTCAACTTCATCCAACAAGGAATCTACAAAATTTATATTATAACTATACTCAATATCAAAATCTACTTTTTTAGGATTTTTTATCAATTTATAACCTTCCCTTACAGATAAATCCTTTCCATAATCCAAAGCTTCCATAAGAGTTTCCTGTAAGTTGCTTTTTATATTTAAGCTTTCATAATCAATTTTATATTCCTTATCTTTTACCTTTACCTTAATATCATTATTGATAAGTTCTTTGGTTTTTTCATTTAAAAGCTTTATAGATTCTTCCTTAGTTCTACCACCCACTTCAATTCCTTCTACAAAAACTTGAGGATAAATTTTATCTGCATAACTACCTACGGTACGCTTCATATATCCGTAATAAAATACAAAATATACTACAATAAAAACAACTATTAAAGCAATAATAATAAAAAAAATATTTTTATTTCCTTTTCTTCTCTGCTTTCTTTTTTCCATATAAAATTCTCCTCTCATGGTATTTAAATTAGCTTGTGTAGTATTTCATGAAATATTCTAGCTAAAATAAAAAATCAGCTCATTGTAAATTTACAATGAACTGATTTTTTTTATTTATACTTAAAAAGTTATAGCTAATTAATATTTTTCTTTTCTCGCTTTGCTCGTAAGGAAACTCCTTTTCATTTTGTTCAAATGAGTAAGTTCCCATTACTAAATCATAAGATTTAGATGGTCACTTAAGTTCCACTGACCAAATCATAGATTCTCTTTTCTCGCTTTGCTCGTAAGGACACTCCTTCTCACATTCGTTCGAATGAGTAAGTTCCACTGGCCAAATCATAGATTTGGAGTGTCACTTATCTTTCTATTACTATTGCGATTCCTTGTCCGCCACCTATACATAGTGTAGCAAGACCTTTTTTGTTATCTCTCTTAATCATTTCATAGATAAGAGTAGTTAATATTCTAGCTCCTGATGCTCCAACTGGGTGTCCAATAGCTATTGCTCCACCATTAACATTTACTTTATTCATGTCAAATTTTAAATCTTTAGCTACTGCTAATGATTGTGCTGCAAAAGCTTCATTTGCTTCAATTAAGTCTAAATCTTCAACTGTTAATCCAGCTTTAGATAAAGCTTTGCTTGTAGCTTCGAATGGTCCATATCCCATTATTTGTGGATCAAGACCTGCTGATGCATAAGATTTTATAGTTGCAAGATAGTTAACTCCTAGTTGTTCAGCTTTTTCTTTAGACATAACTATGAACATAGCAGCTCCATCATTTATTCCTGAAGCGTTACCAGCAGTAACTGTTCCACCTTTTTTGAAAGCTGGCTTAAGTTTTCCTAATTTCTCTATTGTTGAACCAAATTTAGGGAACTCATCTGTATCAAATACAATTGGATCTCCTTTTCTTTGAGGTATTTCAACTGGTACTATTTCATCTTTAAATCTTCCTTCTTTTACAGCTTTTTCAGCTTTTAATTGGCTATTTAAAGCAAATTCGTCTTGCATTTCTCTTGTAAGACCCCATTTTTCAGCTATGTTTTCTGCAGTAACTCCCATATGATAATCATAGAACGCATCCCAAAGACCATCTTTAATCATAGTGTCAACCATTGTTGAATCACCCATTCTTTGTCCCCATCTAGATGTTGGTAATACATATGGTGCATTACTCATTGATTCTGTTCCACCACAAAGGATTACATCTGCATCTCCTGATTTAATTGCTTGAGCTGCTAATGTTACAGCTTTTATTCCTGAACCACAAACTTTATTAATACTAATTGCTGTAGATTCTTCTTTTAAACCAGCCTTTAAAGCTACTTGTCTTCCAACATTTTGTCCAAGCCCTGCACTTATAACATTTCCTATAATAGCTTCATCTATAATAGCTGGATCTATTCCTGCTCTTTTTATTGCTTCTTTTGCAGCTACAGCACCAATTTCTGCTGCTGATAATTTTGATAATGAACCTCCAAATGATCCTACTGCTGTTCTAGCAGCACTTACAATAACAACTTCTTTCATTTTTAACTCCATCCTTTTCTTAAAAATTTTTTCTTTAAATAATTCGTTACGTTAGAAACTATTTTATCCCCTGCTTATATATCTACATAGGGTTACAAAGTCTATGTTTATTACTCTTATTTATATAGCAGTTTCCGTGCCAACTTCTACAATCCCCTAAATATCTACTTTCTCGTGAATTAGGGCAAATAACACTGTAAACTACAGTTTACGGTTTTTCCTTAAACAAATCTTTGTTAATATTATAACTTCAATGTTAAATAAATCACCTAAAGCAAAATCAATAATTAGCAGATTTTTTTCATCACTTATTAATACATTTAATCTATTTAAAGGGTTAATTCTCCAAAGTAAAGCACACATGTAAACTTAGTTTACATGTGTGCTTTAGTTTACACTTTTTTTAAAGTTCCATATTAAACCTCTTCATTTTTTTATAAAGACCTTGCCTACTAATACCCAAAACCTTAGCAGTTTCATTTTTATTACCATTAAGTTTCTCTAAAGTTTCTGTAATTACCTGCTTTTCTATTTCTTCTACTATATCTTTAAGTTGTTTATTTTCATAATCAACCTTTCTTTTGTTACAATCTAATATCTTTGCTGGTAAATGCTCTGGTAATATTTTAAGCTCTGTATTAAGTAAATTTATTGCTCTTTCAATAACATTTTCTAGTTCCCTAACATTACCTGGCCAGTTATAACATTTAAGATAATCCAAGGTTTCTTCTGATATACCTTCACTATATATTCCATACTTATTACATAGCTTAACTCTTAATGCCTCTGCAAGTGGTCCCACATCTTCAATTCTTTCTCTTAGTGCTGGAAGCTTAACATGCATAACATTTAATCTATAGTATAAATCTTGTCTAAATTTACCCTCTTGAGTTAACTGTAATAAGTTTTTATTTGTAGATGCTATAATCCTAACATCTATCTTTTTTACATCATTACTACCCACTCTTACAATTTCTCTATCTTGAAGAACTCTTAATAACTTCACCTGCATAAAAAGAGGCATATCTCCTATTTCATCTAAAAGAATAGTTCCTCCATCTGCAAGCTCAAATTTACCCTTCATTCCTGTTTTTTTCGCTCCTGTAAATGCTCCTTCTTCATAGCCAAACATTTCTGATTCAAATAGTTCTGTTGGTATAGCTCCACAATTTATTTTAACAAAGGGTTTTCTGGCTCTTTTACTACTATTGTGTATAGACTGTGCAACTAATTCTTTTCCTGTACCACTCTCCCCTGTAATTAATACAGATGAATCTCCTCTTGCAATCTTCTCAGCAAATTTTATAGCAGTTAAGAAACTTGAGCTATTTCCGATTATTTTATCAAAAGTATAGGTTGCTTTATTCTCTACAGTGAGTTCATTTTTGTAAAATTGAACCTCTTTTTCTAAATGGGATATCTTACTACTTAATATTTTAAAATTATCTATATCTTTAAACATAACTCTACCTATGGCGCCTCTAATTTTTCCATTAATTATTATAGGAACTCTCATAGATATCATTTTATGTTCATTAACCTCTTGAATATCTCCAACTTCTTTAAATCCATTTTTAGCTATAAGATGTAATTTTGTGTTTGGAATAACCTTAGTTACATGTTTACCCTCTGGTTCTTTACAACCTAAAAACTTCTTGTATCCATCTGTCATCATTGTTATAATTCCATCTTCATTAACTACTACAATGTATTCATTTAAACTATTAAATGCAAAATTGAGTATTTCTTCATCAACTCTCATATGTTTTTCCTCCTAAATAAAATACACTATTTTACGTTTCTATATATTAAGTGTAACTATATCCTTATTTAATATATTTATATCCATTTGAGCTATTTTAATTAAACTTATTTTAAAACCAATTGTTATTTACACCAAAAACTTTTTTTAAATGTTCTACTGCAAAATTGCCTGTAATTCCAACAAATATGCCAGTCCCTATCCCTGCCACGCTCATAACAGGTAAATAGAGCATAACACTCATGGTTTTTACTATTAGTGATGCTGCAAGTAATTGTCCTACATTATGAAATACTGCCCCCGCACAACTTACCCCTACAATACTTATCTTTTCTTTTCCAAGGTGTTTTGCAAATACCATAAATATATAACTTAAAATCCCACCAGATAAACTATACATTAATCTAGATATACTTCCTCCAAACATTACGGAAAGCAAAATTCTTAAAAACATGACTAAAAAAGTCTCTTTATAACTTAAGGTGTATAATGCTATTACCGTAATAATATTAGCAAGACCTAGTCTTGTGCCCGGAGTTATAAATGGTACTGGTATCATATTTTCAAATATGTGTAGCACCATGGACATTGCTACTAATAGGGATATATATATCATTTTTCTAATATTTTTACTAGCTTCTTTACTATTCATTTTCTTCACCTCAACGAGAAATTACATCTTCCCCTTCACTACTCTTTTGTTCCCCTACTATTTCAATGATTAACCTATTAGGCAGACATACTATTCTTTCTCCAACCGCTCCTATAAATCCTTCATTTACACATATTTCATCCTTACAATCTGCATCTACAATTCCTATTTTCATATCATGAATTACAACCCTATTAAATCCATAGGAAGATTTAATAGTAAATTCTTCATCTAATCCCTTCGTTAATTCCACTCTCTTTGTCTCTTTGCCATCTATAGAAATAACAGCATAATTTATTCCTTTATAATTACTCTGATAATTTTTTAGCATTATGTAAGGTATAAATGACACTATTAGTAACACTACAATTATTACTATATCCATTTTCTTTATTAATTTCATATTCATTCTTCTCCTATCTAACAATAGTTTAAACAAAGTAATTTTAATCTTTTATTGTTATTATATCAATATGTTCACCTAAATTCCTTAGTGATTAAAAAATTTCAGAAAAATAATCTTTAACCTAAAAAAATATACATACACCAATGTATTTTTATGTTATTAATGTTAACTTTAATCATAAATTGTAAATAATTTTTTAACAAATTTCCTGGAAATATATTTACTATTATTTTAGTTTAGTTTATAATTAAATCATAAAAATAGTATGTTTTTTAAACCAGAAATATTTTTAGGGGGTAACATTAATGAATAAAAAAGTTCTAGCTTTATTATCATCAGTAGTTTTAACTGCTGGAATGTTAGTTGGTTGTGGTTCAAAAGGAATGAAAGATGGAAGCTATAAATCTGAATTTGACACTTTTGATGATCACGGTTGGAAAGGACAAGTTGAAATTACAGTTGCTGATGGAAAAATCACTGATGCTAAATTCGACTATGTAAATGAATCTGGTGATCTAAAGAGTAAAGATGCCGAATATCAAGAAAAAATGACAAAAGTATCTGGAATTGGCCCTGTTGAGTTCTCAACTCAATATGCAGAAGCTCTTGTAGAGAAACAAGACCCTGCAACAGTTGATGCAATAACTGGAGCAACTACTTCTGGAGATGATTTTAAACTTTTAGCCGATGCAGCTATTCAACATGCAAATGATGGTAAAACTGAAACTGCAGTAGTTAAAGCTAAAAAATAGTATTTTCATAAATAGTATAGTAATAAGACTTTAGGATATCCTGAAGTCTTATATTTATTTCTCCATATTTATATAGTTATTACTAGTTTAAAAAATTCTATGTATTTTATATTTAAAAGTTTCACCTAATAAATTATAATGTTATTATTAATATAAAGATATAATTCACTTTAATAATGTTTTAACAATATATAAATTTTTTTATTTAAATATTAAAACTTTATATTACTATGCATATAACTAAGGAGGTCCCTATGAAACTTTTTAAAAAACTTTCTTGCATTTTAGTTCTATTTATAACTATTATTATTGTTGCAGGATGTGCAAATCAAAGATTACCTATTAAGCCAATTACTAAAACAGAGCTAGTCATTGGTACAGTGTGTACCATAACCATATATGATAAAAGTGATACAACTATAATAGATGAATCTTTTGCTCGTTTAAGAGAACTAGAAAATATATTAAGTATAAGTAAGTCTAATACCGAATTGGATGAAGTAAATAATATGGCAGGAATAGAACCTGTTGAGGTTAGTAATGATACTTTTAATGTGGTAAAAAAAGGACTAGAATATTCTAAACTGTCTGGTGGTTCACTAGATATCACTATTGGACCTTTGGTAAAGTTATGGGGAATTGGTACAGATAATGCTAAGCTTCCCTCAGAAAAAGAAATTAATGAAAAAAAGGCTTTAATTGATTATAATAAAATTCAAATAGATGAATCAAAAAAAAGTATATTTTTAAAAGATTCCAATATGATTATAGACTTAGGTGCAATTGCAAAGGGGTATGCTGCTGATGAAATAGTTAAAATTCTAAAAAATGCTGAAGTATCCAGTGCAATTATTGATTTAGGTGGTAATATTTATGTACTCGGTGACAAGATAGATGGTACCCCTTGGAAGGTAGGAGTTCAAAACCCTGAAAAATCCGGTAGTGATACTATTGGATTTGTAAGTGTTAGTAATAAATCTATTGTAACCTCTGGAGTGTATGAAAGATACTTTGAGCAAGATGGTAAAAACTATCACCATATTCTAAGTCCAGATACAGGTTATCCATATGACAACAACATCTTAGGTGTGTCTATATTATCTAATAACTCTATAGATGGTGATTCTCTATCAACTACTTTATTTGCCCTTGGAGTAGATGAAGGTTTAAAACTTATTAACTCATTAGATGATGTTGAGGCAATTTTTATAACTAAGAACCATGAACTATACCTAACTAATGGCTTTAAAAAAGCATTTACCCTTACAAATAATAATTATGAAATAAAAGAATAATAAATGGCTATGGTAATCCCATAGCCATTTATTTTAAACTAATTTATAGCATTTACTATTAAAATATACCATATTATGATCAAGTTGTTTGATATATTTTAATACCTCTACATCTACAAATTTCATAAGAACTTCTAATTCCTCATTCTTTTTAGTAATCTCTTCATGAGATTTTGTCATATCCATCTCTGCTTGCTCAACTATATTTTTATCTATTGTAATATCATTTAGAGTCCCTTCAAATATATCTTTTATTTCTTCCTTTAACTTGTCTGAAAGTCCTCTTAAGTTTTCCATTATGTTATTGCTTAATATAGCAGCAATATTATCCTTATTTTCTATGACTTGATTTTTAATTTTTATTCTAGTACTTTCTGCCTTTTCTTCTGACTTCATAAACATTACCTTAATTCCACCAGCTACTGTACTTAAGAATTTCTCATTTGGTATTACAGTAACTTCATAATTAATACTATTTAAGAATTCATCATGTAATACTAAAAATTCCTTCAGTAGCTCTTCAAGTGGTTTTATATCTATGGGCTTAATTTTACTTGTAAAATCACCATAGGCAGATATTACAGTATCTCTATTATCCTTTATCTTTTCTATAGTCTCTTGATGGTATCCATATAGCTTTGAATACTTAGTTATATAAACCTCAAATTGCTCTAACATTAAATCATATATATTTTTATTACACCAATTTACAATAGTTTCACTAAATATCTTTTCAGCCTTATCCTTAAGTGTTGAAGTTTCTTCTAAGTCATCTATAGCATCTAGCTTTTTCTCTATAAGATCAGGGATAATTATTGATATCTTTTCTTCAGCATATTTTCCTAAAAACTCTATATCACCCTGAATTTTTGTAAGAAATTCATTATAGTTTGATTTAACTTCATCTGCTAGGTTTATATATTCTGATACACATTCCTTAAGGGTATATCTTCTTTCCTTATAAACTCCATTTTTAAATTTTATGTCTTCTCTAATTCCATGTAAAGTTTTATTTATATTGGTCTTAAAGTCATTAAATTTCATACTTATTATGTTTTCTGAAGTTTGTCCTATAAGTGTTTCTAATAACTCTCTAGAATCAGAAAAGTCTTTTTGGTCAAATAATATAATTTCTCTTTTATAATCTAGCATATTTTCCAATAAAGCTTTATTATAACTTAATGCTTCAGCCTTATAATCACCACTTTTTGTATTAATAAGAATAGCCAATATAGAATTGTTACAATCTTCCAATATATGTTTAATATAAGTTACATCAATATCCCTTAACTCTTTATGACCATCTATTACAATAATATTTTTATCTGCCATTTTACCATGAATAGACTTATCATAAGTTATAATACATTTATTAGGATCTCTTAATAAATTATTCTTTGTAATAACTTCACAACTATAATAATCTTTAATATATGATTTTAACTCAAGTTGTTCATTGCTAATAAACACAATATCCTTATCTTGTAAAAATATCTTTTCTCCAACAATATTGTTTAAAGTTTCTTCTACCTCTCTATCTTGAATTGCATTAATACCTATTATTGTTTTTTTACTACTACTTCTAATAAAGTCACTAGTATCAAATTTAGATTCTATACCATAGCTTGTACATATATCTTTTACATTATTATATAAGTATAGCCAAGGATATTCTTTTAAATTATAGTTTTCCCTTTTAGTTCCATCTATAGATATTTCTTTACATTCTTCTATATAATTAAGTAGCTCCTTATTTATATTGAATATATTGATTATGGAAGATAACTTAGTTGAAGTTTCAATTGCTTTTTCATAATTATTGTTTTGAACCGCAGCATTCATTAAATAAAACGCAAAGTCAAATTCATACTCTCTTAAAAATACTTCTTTATACTTTCTTATTCTTATATCTTCATAAATTTCATTTAACACACATACTGCTTGAGAACAATTTATAAAATCTCCGTGTTTATAATCTATAATTTTAAAACTTTGTCTTAGATAACTTAATACTTTAATAAGTTGCTCTTCCTCTTGTCTGATACCTTTGTATAAGCTTAAAATTAAAGTACTCCATTCTACAATTTTAAGATCTTCCATTAATATATTACAGAACTTTATAATCTTATCTACACATTCTATATCTAGGGATTGTGCTTTTGTGCATATAGTATTCATTGCATTTATCCAATGAGGGATACTATCCTTACAATATTCCTCTATTGAGATATCTATGGCATTAGAGTAAGATTTTTCTGTTGTAAAATACTCTACAACATCTATATTTATTCCTTTAAATGAAGATAATATTTTTATTAAATTTCTAGCTGCCTCATTTGCTTTATCTATAATGTTTAATTCTTTACTTGCTCTATATACGCAATAGTTTTTTTGTATGTATAATATTTCTTCTTCTCCAATTATACTTTCATATAAGTATAAAGCTTCTTCAACTTCAACCATATCACCAAGATTTTTTCTTGCCCACATTAATAGTTCAAAAAATACTACTCCACTTTTACATTGAATTTCTTCGGTTTGAAATTTATTTCCACTTTTTAAGAATTCCTCCATGACCTCTATTACTTTAGAAAAGTAATCCTTTGATAATTCAAATTCTTTTCTCTCAAAATATATTTCTCCTAGTGAGTAGTATGATACTATAAGATTTCTAAAATCCTCATACTCCATATTCCCAATTACTTTATAATCTAACTTTTCTATAATTTTTTTAAAAAACTCAGTAAGATTTACTTCATTTACATCTATTCTAAATATGTTTTTAACACACCAGTTATAATAATGCTTTATCATTAAGCAGGGTTCACAGGTAATCTTACTGTCTGTAATATCTAGATAAAAATTCAATTTACCTAAGTTGTTTTCACACTGCTGAAGGAATTTCATCTGTTTTTTTAAAGACAATTCATTCACTCTCCTTATTTTATTTAGTCATACATGACATTTCTCTATAATTTATATGATGTTACTTTTTGCTAGTTGCTGCAGGATTAGGAACACTTGCAACTAAAATTTTGCATATTTTATTAGTATAGTTTGCATAGTTATGATTAATAGAAGATTTAAAATGTGCTGAATCACCGGGGTAAAGATACTGCTTTTCATCATTTATGAATAAAGTTATAATTCCTTCTAATACATATATAAATTCTTCACCTTCATGCTGATAAGTATTTAAATTTTCCTCTGTATTAGTAGGCAATATTTCAATTAATCTAGGCAATATAGTTTTATCTTCAGGATTATTTGATAATACATAGTTAATATGAAGGGCATTATCTATTTTATATATATCTCTTTCGTAACTCTTTTGTATAAATCTTTCTCTCCTCTTACTAGTTGATAGTAAAAAGTAAGATAATTCAACATCTAAAGCTTCTGCTATATTAAGTAAAGAATCTGTAGCTATACTGGTAAGACCTCTTTCTAATTGAGATAAAAACCCAGTAGATAAAGATGTTTTTTCGCTTAGTTCCTTTAATGTCATCTTTTTATTAGTTCTAAGTTCTTTAATTTTGCTTCCTATGATTTTATTCAACCGTTCCACCTCTTTGTTTAATTTAACTTTTTATCTAGAGCCTAGCTGCTTTAACACTGTGGTTAGCCACCATGTAAGGAATAATAATGTCATCAACTAGAGCTACTGACTATTTGAGTATATGTTCAACTAAACTTCAATGGAGATAAAACTCCTTCTAAGCTAAGTTTCACTTGATATTAATATTATTACTCAATACCTAAGCATTGTCTAGCTAAGTTTATAATTTATAAATAAATTTGATAAATATAAATAAATGTTTATAAAATTTTTACCAAAATAAAAGACATATTAAAACTTCTAAAATAATAAATTTTAGATTCAATTGTTTTTATAAAATAAAGTCCAGATATTATTTATCTGAACTTTATAATCTTTAAAACATATTCTTCATTTCAAATTTTTCTTAATCGTTTTTCTTTAAGTTCTTTTCATACCTAGCAAAAAGTACTAAGGCAACTATTGAAAAGACTATTGGTCCTGCAATGCTCCATATAGTTTTAGCCATATCTCCATTCATAGCTGGTTCGATTATTGAGAAAAAGTTAGCAAATCCAACTGTAGCTGTTACTACAATAGTTACGAGTATTATATATCCTTTACCTTTGAAAACTTGGAAAGGTTTCTGTATTCCCTCCCTCCTTTTAAATGATATAAACGCTCCAGACAAAAACATATATGGAATTGTCATAGCTACATTTGTCATGGCTACAAGAATACTAAAGAATTCTTCCATAGCTTCGCCACCAAATCCTACTAATAAAATCATAATTATTACTACTATAGCTTGAATAAGCATTGCATTTACAGGCATACCTTTTTTCATTTTTGCAACTGAATCGGGGAACAACCCCTTAGGAGTTCCTGCTATTAATTGCTTAAGTGGTGCATATGTTAAAGTAAAGAATGCTCCTGTAAGAGCAAGTAGCATTGATAATCCAACAAATCTAGCTATCCAGTTACCAATTTGTACTGAAATAGCTTCAGTTGCTCCAAAGGTTACTCCAAATTGATAACCTAAGTTATTCATTATAAGATAACCTACATTTCCCATGTGAACTATATCTCCATACTTACCATTTGTTCCAAGTATAGCATCCCAATTTGTAAATATTCCAACACAGAATAATCCTACTGCATATCCAACAGCTATGATTATAGCAGATATAGCAAGACCTTTAGGAAAGTTTTTTTCTGGTTCATCCGTTTGATCAACCAATCCTCCAACTACCTCTATACCACCAAAGGCAAATAAAGCAAATACCATAAATGATAATATTGATATTGAACTTTGATAAGCTGGGTTAGGCGATGATATGAAAGTTGTAGAATTAACTATAGGTTGTGCTAATTCTCCACCATTTCCTATTAATATAACTATGGAACCTAGTATTAACAATATATTAAGTGCTGCTACAGCTGTACCTCCTATTGAAGTAATCTTTTTAATTTTTTCTATCCCCTTAGTTGACACGAAGGTAACAAATATAATCCAAAGAACAGCAAGTATGGCAAGCGTTTGACGCCCTCCAAAACCAAATATACTCCATGTACTAGTTGTATCTGTACCATAAATTGCATTAGATAAAGTTACCCATATTCCAGAAGATACATTAACCATCCATATTACCGTTGACGTATACCACATAAATGTCCCTATAAATGCATACTTAGCATTTACCGACTTCTCCATCCATGAATATATTCCTCCGGTTTCATTTTTAAATGCGGCTCCATATTCAGCCATCATAAATGCAAATGGAATAAAGAATAATATTGCAGCTATGATGAAGAAGGGTATTGAACCATACCCCATTAAATAGTATGACCTGGGCATATTATTAAAGCCATATACAGATGTAAAAATCATTAATATCAGTGCTGTGATAGATAACTTTTCTGTACTACCTTTCTTTGATGACATTACTTTTCCTCCTTTGTAGCTAAATTAAGTTTAAAAACTTAATTTTATCTAATTACTTATTAAATAAGTAATCTTATTTTATTTTTCACCATAATAAAATAAATATGTAAGAAAAATAAGAAACCACAAATATCCATTGTGGTTTCTTACTTTTTTTAAATCTCTTTGGTTGCATTTTTTAACCATAAAACCTCATCCTCTAATAAATAGGGACTTAACTTTTCTAATACTTTTTTATGATAATCATTTAACCAAGATTTTTCATCTTCATTAAGTAATGATATATTTATTGCATCTAATTCATAAGGACATAAAGTTAAATCTTTAAAGCACATAAATTTTCCAAAATCATTTTTTTCTTTTTCTTGAACAGCTATTAAGTTTTCAATTCTTACCCCATGTTTATCAGCTTTATAAACTCCAGGTTCATTAGATACTATCATGCCTTCTTCTAAAGCAATTGGATTTAATTCTCTTCTTATCCCCTGTGGACCCTCATGTACATTAAGTAAATAGCCAACTCCATGTCCTGTTCCATGTTTAAAGTCTAATCCTTTGCTCCAAAGAGCTCTTCTTGCTAAAACATCAAGACTACATCCCGGAGTTCCTTCCAAGAATATTGCTGTAGACAGATTTAGATGTCCTTTTAAAACTAAAGTATAATCTTCCTTTTCTTCTTCTGTAAGTTCACCTAGGGCTATAGTTCTTGTAATATCCGTAGTTCCATCTAAATATTGAGCTCCAGAATCTACTAGGAACAATCCTTTTGGTTGTAGTTTCAGACTAGACTCTTCAGATGCTTTGTAGTGAATTATAGCTCCATGAGGACCATATCCCGCAATGGTATCAAAGCTTATATCTATAAAATCCTCACCTTCCGCTCTAAGTTTTTTTAGTTTTTCAGCCGCTGATATTTCTGTTATCTCTTCATTATTTACATTTTCTTTTACCCACTTTATGAACTTTACCATAGCTATTCCATCTTTTATATGGGCATTTTCTATATTTTTAAGCTCTACAGAATTTTTTCTAGCTTTTAAATCCGTAGTTATATTCCTTTTCTCTATTGTGTTAACTTCTTTATTTATAGATTCCTTAAGCCATACATTAGTTTTGCTTGGATCAAAGGTTATATTTCCTTTAATTAACTTAAGATCTGATACTATGTCATTATAATCTTTTATAGATATTGATTTGATACTTAATAGATTTATAATTTTTTCATTTAATTTTTCCTTATCTACATATAGAATATACTTGTCATCACTAATTAAGAAATAACTTAAGAATACAGGATTACATTCCACATCTCCGCCTCTTAAATTTAGAAGCCATGCTATATCATCTAAAGATGCTAATAATAAGTTATTTACATTAATATTTTTCATTTCTTCTTTTACTAAAGTTAGCTTTTCTTCTACAGTTTTTCCTGCATAAGAATCTTCATGAATAAATATTTTTTTATTAGGCATAGTTGGCCTGTCTTTCCAAATAATATCAAAAATATCTTCTTCAGGTTTTGTTTTAATCCCTTTTTCTTGAAAAGCTTCTTCTAAATCATGAAGCTGAGAAACTGTAAACACCTTTCCATTAAAGCTGACAGTACCTCCTGTTTTCACATTATCACAGATCCATTGTGTATAGGTTTTAACATCTGGTTCACCCATACGTTCTAGTATGTATTCTGTACCTTGAATTTGTTGTTCCCCTTGAAGGAAATACCTTCCATCTACCCATAAATGAGCTTCTTTCTCCGTTATAACAACTGTTCCAGCAGATCCAGTAAATCCTGAAATCCATTGTCTCACTCTAAAATAGTCACTTACATACTCACTTCCATGATTATCTGAACTTGGAATAATAAAAGCGTCTATACTTCTTTCTTTCATTAAACTTCTTAAACTTTCAATTCTTGATTTAATATCCACTTTAACATCTCCTTATAAAATAAATTTTATTAATGTTTAAATATCAATCTTATTTTTCAGTATAATAAACAACTCCTACAGTTTTAGGTCCTACATGACAGCCTATCACAGGCCCAATGCATTGTATATCTACATCTATACCTAATATTTCTTTGATTTTATTAGCTAGAGCCCTTCCTTCTTCTTCACAGTTTATGTGATGAACTATTACCTGTCCAAGTCCTCTATTTTTTATATCCTTTTGTAATTTTTCTATAATTTTAAGTATTGCCTTCTGTTTTGTTCTAACTTTATCAAAAACTGAAGTCTTTCCAGCTTCTACAGTAAGTATAGGTCTAATTTGAAGAAGTGCTCCAAATAAAGCGGCTGCTCCTCCTATACGACCACCCTTTTTCAAATATTCTAAAGTATCTGGTACAAATAAAAACCTACTCTTACTCTTTATAGCCTCTACTCCAGCTATAACTTCCTCCATAGATTTACCTTCCTGAGCCAGTTTTGCTGCTTCTAAAACTGCATATCCCATTTGCATACAGTTAGATGCTGAATCTATAACTTCCATCCTAGCCTTAGGGTATTTGTCCATTATCATTGTTTTTATTAGTTGATTACAAGTAGCATATGTACCACTCATTTCTGAGGATATAAAAACTCCTAATGCTTCATGTCCTTCACCTATAACCTGGTCAAAGCTATTAAACAAATCATCTACACTTGGTTGAGATGAAGTAGGTATACTATCTAACTTCTCCAAGGTTTTATAAAACTTATCATTTTCAATTTCTATTTCTTTATTAGCTATATTATTTATAACAACACCTAAAGAAACTACAGTAATATCATATTTTTCTATGAGCTCCTTTGGTATATAACTAGTACTATCTGTTATTATTTTTATACTCATAAATCTTGCCTCCAAATAACAATAATTATATGCTTATTATTAATTATAATCATAATTAAT
>NZ_JPMD01000042.1 GCF_000732635.1 Clostridium sulfidigenes
AAAAATACAATATATATAATTTTATAAATAAATGTAACTATATAGATAATAAAATAAATTGGAGCTATTACTAACAATTAGGTGATAAAATATATGATAAAAATATAGAAGTGACCAATTGAACTTTTATCTATTAGTCACTTTTTAATATAATTATTAATATTAGATTTTAATTGATTTCCTTAAATTATATAATAAATCTAATTATTTATGAGTTCCATGAATTACATTAAATCCATGATTCTTTAAAAGCTTTTCATGCTTATTATAATTATCACACTCAACATCTATACAAAGAGCTATATGAATGGTATCGACTTTTTTTCTTTTAAGTTGCTCTATTTTATGATTCCAATCTTCTTGATCTGATATAGTTGTATCACAACCACTACAATAGAAGAAGCTTGATAATATAGGTTTTGAATTTTCATACTTTCGAAAGGCATCAGTTAAATTGTTATAGGCATCAAAACATCCAGTTCCAGCACATTGACCGACTAACTTTCTACATGCCATTATTGCTATAGACATAGAAATCCTCCTTATATTTTAAAATGAATAGAATATATAAATTCAGTAATGCTACACAAGGATACTAACATGGGCTATGATACATGTCAAATGTCACAGTATTTTTAGGTTATACAATTATACTTTTTCAATATTAATAATTATTAGTTATAAACTTTAGTTAGCAAAAATCATTATTCTACATATTATAGAGTATGAGAAGTGAAGTGTTAAACTGTATTACTAATATTATTCTAGGAGGAAATTATGAGAAAGAAAACTATTAAGTTATTAAGTGCTTTAATTTGTGCATTTATATGTGTTGGCTTATTTACAGGATGTAATAAAAATAAGACATCAGACAAAGAAAATCAAGGAAATAAAGATAAAATAACAACTATACGACTTAATGAAGTAACTAGATCCATTTTTTATGCACCAATGTATGCAGCAATTAGTGAGGGATTCTTTGAAGAAGAAGGAATTGAGATTGAACTTTCCACAGGCCAAGGTGCAGATAAAACTATGCAACAACTTATTAGTGGAAGTGTTGATATTGGATTCTCAGGACCAGAGCAAGTAATGTATATTTATAATCAAGGTAGAGAAGATTATCCAGTAGTATTTGCCCAGTTAACTCAAAAGGACGGATCATTTTTAGTATCTAGAGATAAACATAGTGAGTTTTCATGGCAAGATATTAAAGGGAAGACAGTTATAGGAGGAAGACCGGGTGGAGTACCTGAAATGGCTCTTGAGTATGTATTAAAAAATGAAAATATCGACAAAGAAAAGGATTTAAATTTAGTTACTAATATAGCATTTGACGCAGTTCCAGGAGCATTTAAAGGCGGTACCGGAGACTATGCTGCAATATTTGAACCAACTGCTAGTGTAATAGCAAATGAGATAAATGGATCTGTAGTAGCATCTATTGGAGAAAGCGCTGGAACCCTTCCATATACATGCTTTTATACTGTTCAATCTTATATTAATGAGAATGAAGACTTGTTAGTAAGATTTGTTAAGGCTATTCAAAAGGGGCAGGAGTGGGTAATGTCTAATGAGGATGCTACAGTTGCCAGTTCTATAAAAGATTTCTTTCCAGGAACAGATGAAGAAGTAATAGAAACAGTTGTGAAAAATTATAAAAAAATAGAGGCTTACGCTAAAACTCCAACGGTAAGTGAAGAGGATATGAATAGATTAATGGATATTATAGAATCCTACGACTCTGAACTTTTAATTAAAAGACCACCATTTAAAGATATAGTTAATAATTCAATTAGTGAAAAGGCTATGAAGAAATAAAGAAAAAATGATTTTTTAGAATCATTAAAATCTATAAATTGTATATACAAATAAATAATTTTAAAGGAACATGTCTTTAGGATTTTAAAGGCATATTCCTTTTATTTATATATGGTATAAGTTTTATTATCAACATTTATTATAACCTCATATATTAGTACTATAAAATATTAAAGAACTTTAAAGCTAAGGATTATAAGTAATTATAGAAAAGAAATTAGAAAACTAAGAAGATAAAAAATAAAGATATGGAGATGGAGATATGAATAGAATTGAAATAAAGAATGTTTACATGAATTATCATACACTATCTGCAGAGACTGTTGCCTTAAAAGATATTAACTTCACAGTAGACGGTGGAGAGTTCGTAAGTATAGTTGGACCTTCAGGATGCGGAAAATCCACACTTTTAAATATAGTATCTGGGCTTATTGAAGCTTCATCAGGAGATATATTAGTTGATGGACGTGTTCAAGAAGGGTACTCAGATAAAATTGGATACATGTTTCAAAAGGATCAACTTTTTGAGTGGTTAACGGTATTGCAGAATGTAAGTATAGGATTAAAAATTAAAAAAATGATGAATGATGATGCGAAAATAAAGTTAGAGAAATTATTAAAAAACTATAATCTATGGGAGTTTAAGGACCATTATCCAAGACAGTTATCAGGCGGTATGAGGCAAAGAGTTGCTTTAATTAGAACCTTAGCTTTAGACCCAGAAGTTTTACTTTTAGACGAACCATTTTCAGCCCTAGATTATCAAACTAGACTCAATGTCAGTGATGAAATATACGAAATAATTAAAAATGAAGGTAAAACAGCCATTATGGTCACCCATGACATTTCAGAGGCTGTGTCTATGTCATCTAGGGTAATAGTGCTATCAAAAAGACCGGCAGTAATAAAGAAAATTATAAAGATAGAATTTGATGGAGAAAATCTAACTCCTTTAAAGTGTCGTGAACACAGTAAGTTTAGAGTATATTTTAATGATATATGGAAGGAGATGGATTATGATGATAAGTAAGGAACATGAAGAATATTTAAAGAAGGTAAAAAGAAACAGAAGAAAGATTATTTTTACTAGAATACTTATATTAGTTGCATTTTTTCTTCTTTGGGAAGTATTAGGCAATTTAAAGATTATTGACCCGTTTTTAACCAGTACACCATTAAGAATGTTTAAGAGTTTTATGAAGTTGTATAATGAGGGAGCTTTAATTAATCATATAACAATAACTTGTTTTGAAACTATAATTGGATTTACTTTAGGAACCTTTTTAGGGACTATAATTGCAATAATGTTGTGGTGGTCAGACTTTCTTTCCAATGTTTTAGATCCATATATTGTAGTCCTAAATGCACTTCCTAAAGTAGCTTTAGGACCTATAATAATATTCTGGGCAGGGAATGGAATGAAGGCAATTATAATCATGGCATTGTTAATCTCCATAATTTCTACAATAATAAGTATACTTTCAGGCTTTAGAGAAGTAGAAGAAGATAAAATAAAACTCTTAAAGACCTTTGGTGCGTCAAAGTTTAAAATTTTAACTAACTTAATCATTCCTGCTACGACACCAACTTTTATATCTGCACTAAAGATTAGTGTAGGACTTTCTTGGGTAGGAGTTATAATGGGAGAATTTTTAGTAGCAAAAAAGGGACTTGGTTTCTTAATAGTATATGGAGGACAAGTAGCACAATTAGATATGGTAATGATGAGTGTAGTTATTCTTTCAATAATTGCTTATTTAATGTATGAAGTAGTTCACTATTTTGAAAAAAAATATGCCACAAAGTTATAAAATAAAAAATAATCCATTACATTTATCAGATTTTAATAAGTGTAGTGGATTTATTATATGAATATAAGATGCTAGAGTATAATAAATGTTTATATTAATAATAGAAATAGTACAAGATTATGATATAATTAAGCATGCAGATAGGGGGGAAAATTATGAAGACAAAAAAAGCATTAGCGTACATAACGTTAATAGGTGTAGTGGTAGCTTGGGGAATTTCTTTTGTTAGTATAAAAGTAGTATTAGATGCATTTTCACCTGTAGCAATGGCCTTTGTTAGGTTTTTTATTGCCACTGTAACACTTATTATAATAAAACAATTTACAAATAAGGAGAAAGTTAATAAAGAAGATTATGGAAGATTGGCTGTTAGTGGAATTTTTGCTATCACCTTATATTTCTTCTTTGAAAATAATGGTATATTAAGGGTGTCTGCCAATTCAGCATCCATAATAGTAGCTACTTTACCTGTAGCAGCAATAATAGCAGATAAAATATTTTATAAAACAAAGATATCTAGATTAAGTGTAATTAGTATTATAGTATCTATATTTGGAATTTATTTAGTTATAGGAAAAGATGTAGTAGGTGGGTCTTTATCAGGATATTTTTATATGTTTGGTAGCGTAATAGCATGGTGTGGGTATTTAATAATTACAAAGCCTCTGTTTAAAAAATATTCTAACATAACCATTACAACCTATCAGTCTATTTTTGGTACACTAGCATTTATACCCTTATTACCTTTTGAAACTATAAATTTCCAGATGATTAATGGTAATATAATTTTAAATCTTTTATTTTTAGCATTAATATGTTCTTCTTTTGGAAACTTTGGATATAATTTTGCTTTTAAGGAATTAGATGTAGGTATATCTACTTTATTCTTAAACCTATGTCCTGTAGTTACTTTTATATTTAGTTTCTTTATACTTGGAGAAACTTTGAGATTTAGTCAAATAATAGGTTCAATAATTATTATATCAGCTGTATATATTGCAACTAAACCGCCTAAAGTACAATCAGAACTTGACGATAATATTAAAAAGGCGGATTTAAATTAATATTCTATAGGAGTTATATACTAGGGAGGGAGTACTATGAAAAAGCTTTTTGCATTGTTTATATTAGCACTTTCCTTTGTAGCATTAACAATTACATTTAACATATATATTTATGAAAGTAAAAAGGTTAGTGCTCTTCAAGATCATATGAGTTTTTTAGCTAGTAAGGGCAATGTTAGTTATATAAGTTCAGAGGAAGAAGCTAGGCTTGAGAAGGAAGAAAAGAGAAGGAAAAAAGAAGAAGAAAAGGCAGCAAAAGAAGAAGCTAAAAGAAAAGCTAAGGAAGAAGCAGAAGCTAAAAAAGCTGAAGAAAAGCGATTAAAAGAAGAAGAACTTCAGAAAAAGAAAGATGAATTAGAAAAAGCATTAAATGCATCAAAGCAAATAAATCTAGACGTAGCTATAATTAATCAGTTGCCAGAATATAAAAATGGCTGTGAGGCAACATCTTTAACTATGATGCTAAATTATGCAGGAGTTAACGTTAGTAAGGATTCTGTAATTGGAAAGGTCAAGAGGGATTTAACTCCAATTAAATATGACTCAAAAGGCAGTATAATAGAATGGGGAAACCCAAAGAAGGGGTTTGTTGGAGATATAACAGGTAAAACTCCTGGATATTCTATAGATCCTGTGGCTCTTGCACCAGTAATAAATGAATACTTACCAGATAAAGCGCTAGATTTGACAGGTTGTGATTATGGTGAGTTGGAAAATATACTATTAAGTGGAAGACCAATTGTAGTATGGATAACATCTACTTTTAAAGAACCGAAAGTTTCTCATACTTGGACCAGTAATGGAACAGTTATAAAATCTTATTTTACTCAACATGCAGTATTAATCACAGGTATGGATGAGAATTCAATATATTATAATGATCCTTTAACTGGAGTTAAAAATGCAAAGGTTGATAAAAGCACATTTAAGTCAGTATGGACAAAGATGGGTAAAAAGGCATTATCCTATTATAAATAAAAAAATAAAAATAAGATAAAAATGGTTTTGATTTAATATGTATTTAAATTAAAACCATTTTTTCATTAAGAAATTTATGGAATATAATCATATAATTAAGTGGATGAATTAATTTATAAAGGGCAAAATATAAGTGGACAAGAGTTATATGACTAAAAATAATATAAAGACAGTTAAAAAGTAGAAAGTAGTTTTTAGAATTATATATAGTAAACAAATACAAGGAGGAAAAACTATGAAAAAATTTTTAAAACTACTTATGATGATACTTTTTTTATTTGCATCAGTATTGGCGAAAAATATATATAAAGATAATACAGCTAGTGCTATTACTGTATCAAAAAACATACTTTTAGATATACCTGTGATTAAGCAGTTGCCAGAATACCATAATGGTTGTGAAGCTACATCTTTAACCATGATGTTAAATTATGCAGGAATAAGGGTGGATAAAGCAACAGTAGTTTCAAAAATGAAAAAAGATACTACTCCAATAAAACGTGATTCAGCAGGAAAAATAATAGAATGGGGAAATCCACAGATTGGTTTTGTAGGAGATATTACAGGAAAAAGCCCAGGGTATTCTATTGATCCAGTTGCATTAGCACCACTAATTAATTATTATTTGCCAGGAAAGACTTTAGATTTAACTGGATGTAGTTATGAGACTTTGGAGAATACAATGTTAAGTGGAAGACCAGTAGTTGTTTGGATAACTGTATATTTTAATAATCCAGTTTTTCCACATAATTGGACGAGCAATGGAAAAGTTGTAAAAGCAGATTTTTCACAGCATGCAGTATTACTTACAGGTATGGATGAAAAATCATTATATTATAATGATCCATTATCAGGAGCAAAAAATTCAAAAATAGATAAGACAGTTTTCCAATCTGTTTGGACTAAGATGGGAAGAAAAGCTTTATCTTATAATAAGTAAAATAAAAAACTCTATATCTAATCATAATACTAGATATAGAGTTTAAATTTTTATAAATAGGAGTACTGCTAGTTACCTAGAATTCCAACTGATGTTAAAGCATTAGATACTGCTTGTACTTCAGTTGAATTTGCTCCATATAAGTCTGTTGCAGCTTGTATTAAACCAAGTCTTGCTTGAGAGAAATTTGTAGTGGAGTTAAAATAAACAGTTAGTGCTCTATAATATATATCAGCAGTTTTTTCACAGCCTATATTTTGAGCAACTAAATAAGCAGCTTTATTAGGAATCCCAGAGTTGATGTGAACTCCACCCCAGTCTCCAGATTCTGTGTTTGGTAGATTTTGATAATTATTCATGTGAGCAGGTTGATCATATAGTGTTGGATTTGCTAAGCTTCTTAACGCATCTCCTGATACTTTTGGAGTATAAATTTCATCTCCAACTACCCAATCAGAAGAGTTGAATGTCCATTGACCGCCATTTGCAACATTGTACTTGTCGTAGGTTTGTACTAAAACACCTAGAACGTCTGACATAGATTCGTTTAATGCTCCAGATTGGTTTTCATAAGCAAGGTCTGCAGAGTTTGAAGTCACTCCATGAGTCATTTCGTGAGCAACTACGTCAAGATCTCCTGATAATGGAGCAAAATAGGATCCATCACCGTCACCATAGACCATTTTATATCCATTCCAAAAAGCATTATTATAACGGGAGCCATAGTGTACAACAGAAGTTAAAGACATGCCTCTATTATCTAAACTATTTCTATTAAATAAATCTTTATAAAAATCATATACAACTTCTGCATAGCTATGGGCGCTTACTGCAGCTTTATCAGAAACTGTAGTACTAGAACTTGTCATTAAAGTACCCGTTGTTGTAGTTCTATAGTTAGCTGTATAAGTGTTTATAGTTCCAGTCATAGGTTTAGTAGTATCTTTTAATTGATATGAGTTAGTTTTATTTTGGTATAAATTTAACTCTCTAGTAGTACCATTTACAGCAATGCCTGTACCAGTAACTGGACCGGCTTCTCTTATTAAACTTTCTGTTTTTATAATATCACCACTATAAGCATCTACAAAGATTTCCCAGCTTTCCATTTCAGGAAGATCATAAGCAAGATTTATTTTATAAACTTCATAAGCATTTTTATCGTCGAAGTATATATAATTTTCAGCTCTGACTTCTTCTGTTAATTCAGTAAATGTCTTAGAAGCTTTAGCTATTTCTATAGCTTTATCTGCAGTAAGAGGTTTATTATTCTTTTTAGTTACTGAGGATATTCTATTTTCCAAAGTTCCTGTTAGTCCAGTAATAACACCATTTTTATCAAAGTGTGCAGTTATAGTTTTTCCATAAACTTTTTTTCCGTCAAAGGTTTGCTGAAGTTTTATATGGGTAAATCCTAAATCATCTTGTTCAGCAGTGATAAGAGAAAAGTTATTTTTAATATTTTTCATATTGAATAGTGACATGTTTTCATTTAAGAAATCAATAACACTACTAGAAGATGGACTAACAGTTTCAGATAGGATACCGCTTATAAATAGTTTCATTCCATCTTTGTTGTCAATGTGAACTTTCTCCTTACCTTTGTTTAAATTTTTGAACTCCTTTAAGATGTCTGCTTTATTTTTTGTAGGTTTTTCTAAGCCTTGTGCACTTACAGGTTGAAAAGTGAAGGTTGCAGCTAAAGCTACAGTTGCAAGAATTGAAATTAGTTTTTTGTTCATAAGATCATCCCCTTATTAATATTATACTTTTATTATATATTTTTGTATCAAAAATGCTATAAAAAGTTTAAGTCAAATTACTTTAACAGTTTACAGTGAAACAATGAATATTACATATTGTATCATAAAAAATGTAGTATCTTGTAAATAAATTTTTATTTTCAGCTTAAAGTTCTATGATGATATAAAAAAAGAATATATCTTTATGGAATAATATGTATTTAGGATACATATTATATATAAATGTAGTATCCAATTTATTGTAGTATGAATTTAAAAATGATATGATTTAAGATGAATTAGAAAATAATAAATCAAAACTTAGGTATAGAAGGGGTTTAATAAGAAGGCTATGGATAAATGTGTGGAGTTTATAAATGGAAATAAAAAAATAAAGTTATTAAGAAAACAACTAAGAATGACTCAGCAAGAATTTCAAGATTCTCATTTTACCAGAGGATATTTAGGTTTATTGGAAAATGGAAGAAGGAATATTACATTACAGGCATCAAAGATTATTGCTGAAAAGTTTATGAAAAAAGCTAAAGAATTGAATGTTGAATTAGAACTAGAAGAAGATTATTTTTCAAGAAGTGTAGAAGAGGATGCTAAATTATATTGCGAAAAAATCCTTAAGAATGATTTATCTATGGATGAGCTAAACGAAATTATGAATATTGGAAAAAAATATAACTTAATCTCAATTGAAGCCAAGGTATACAGAAGAAAGGGAGACCTTTATTTTGAAGAAAATCAATACTTAGAAGCCTATAAAAATTATTTTTATTCCATGGATATTTTAAGAGGTGAAGAGGTAAACATAGAAATATGTTATATCTACAATGTATTAGGTTATTGCAAATCCCATTTGCTTGACTATGAAGAGGCTATTGTATATTTTAATAAAGCTATATATAATGCAGAGATATTTAAGGATGAAAAGGTGTTAATGTATTCTACCTATAATTTATCAGTAGCCTATTATTATATAAAAAAATTTCATGAAGCTATAGATATTATAAATAAATTTATTCATAGGATTGACATGGACAAGGGATTTTCAACCTATGTTTATGCAAATATATTAAAAGCTAACTGCTATGAAGAATTAGGTGAATTGGATAATGCTATCAAGATATTACAGGAATTAACTGATATAGTAAAGGAAAGAAATGATGAAGAAAGCAATAAATTTTTAGGACTCATATATAATAACATAGGATCCTTAAATAGAAAAGAAGGAAGTTTGACTAAGGCTTTAGATTATTATAATATGTCCCTAAAAATTAGAAATAAAGTTGATATTAAAAATGTATCTCATACTTTAATTGAAAAGGCTAATATCTATGTTATTAAAAAACTTTATGATGAGGCTATAATGATAATAGAACTGGGAATTGAAAAGGCTAATGAATACAATGATTATGAATATATATTTAAGGGTTATGAGCTCCTTGAGAAGATTTACTGTGAATTAAATATGAAAGAAGAATTAGAAAAGATCATAGAGGCTGCTATTGAGATTTTGAAAAATACTAATAATTTAGATTTAAAGATAAAATATTATACTAAACTTCAGGAGCTATATTTTAAGAATAAGGAATATGAAAAGGCTGAAAAGTGCTTAGGGATGATACAGAAACTATTGAAATTTGTTTCTTTTAGTGATAAAATCAATATAGGGGAGGTGTTTTAAAAATGAGTAAATTTTGTAAAAAGGTATGTGTATTAGGAGTTTTTGCTCTATTATGTGCAACAGTGATAGGAATTCCTAAATGTGGAGAAGCTCCACCATTTTTAGTAAGTATTAGCGTTGGAGAATTACTATAGTTTATAGTTAATGAAAGTGGCTATTTTAATATGGAACTATCTATTTTAAAATAGCTCTTTTTACATATAGAATTAAAAATTAGCATAATAAAAGGACTGAGATTATCTCAGTCCTTAGTTACATTAAAGTCTGTTTACTCTATTATCTTTCTTTACTCTCAATTTCTTTCACAATTCTTTCAATGAAGTTATCTATAGAAATTGAACCCTCATCTCCGTTTTTACGGCTTCTTACTGCAATTTCTTTATTTTCAGCTTCTTTTTCTCCTACAACTAAGATATAAGGAGCTCTTTCATTACGTGCTTCTCTAATTTTATAACCAATCTTTTCTGCTCTGTAGTCAACTTCAACCCTAATATTATTTTTCTTAAGTTCAGCATAAACTTCATCAGCATAGTCATGATACTTCTCAGAGATTGGAAGTAGTTTAACTTGAACTGGTGCAAGCCATACTGGGAATGCTCCTGCATACTTTTCAATAAGAAGGGCAAGAGTTCTTTCATAGCAACCAATAGAAGTTCTATGAATAACATATGGATATTTTTCTTGACCATCCTTATCTACATAAGTCATTCCAAATCTTTCGGCAAGAGAGAAGTCTATTTGAGCTGTAATTATAGTGTCCTCTTTACCATGAACATTTTTAATCTGAAGATCAAGTTTAGGACCATAGAAGGCAGCTTCACCAACAGCTTCAGTATATTCAATTCCAAGATGATTTAAAATTTCTCTCATCTTATTTTGAACTGCATTCCAAGCTTCAGGTTCTCCAATATATTTTTCTTTATTATTTTCATCCCATAGAGATAATCTATAACTAATATCTTCTCTAAGACCTAGAGTATCAAGCATATAGTTAATCAAGTCAACTACCCCTTTAAACTCATCTTCAAGTTGATCTGGTCTACATGCAAGGTGACCTTCAGAAATTGTAAATTGTCTTACACGAATTAATCCATGCATTTCTCCAGAAGATTCATTTCTAAATAATGTAGAAGTCTCAGCATATCTTAGAGGTAAATCTCTATAACTTTTAGATTCAGCTTTATAAACTGTGAATTGGAATGGACAAGTCATAGGTCTTAATGCAAATACCTCATTATCCTTTTCTTCATTACCTAGTACAAACATTCCTTCTTTATAATGATCCCAGTGTCCAGATATTTTATATAAATCACTTTTAGCCATTAATGGTGTTTTAGTTAAAAGGTAGCCTCTTTTTTGCTCTTCATCTTCAACCCATCTTTGAAGAAGTTGAACAATTCTAGCACCCTTAGGCATTAGAAGAGGTAGACCTTGACCTATTGGTTCAGAAGTAGTAAATAACTTTAGTTCTCTTCCAAGCTTATTGTGGTCACGTTTTTTAGCTTCTTCTACAGCTTCTAGGTATTCATCTAGTTCTGCTTTCTTTGTAAAGGCAGTTCCATAAATACGAGCAAGCATTTTGTTTTTTTCGTTTCCTCTCCAATAAGCTCCTGCAAGTTTAGTTAACTTGAAAGCTTTCACTGGTTTTGTAGTCATTAAGTGAGGACCAGCACAAAGGTCAGTAAACTCACCTTGTTTATAGAAAGTTATGATTTCACCTTCTGGTAGATCTTCTATAAGTTCTACTTTATAAGGTTCATCTTGTTCCTTCATAAATTTAATCGCTTCTTCTCTTGGAAGTTGAAAACATTCAATTGATAAATCTTCCTTAACTATTTTTTTCATTTCAGCTTCTATTTTATCTAAATCTTCGTTAGAAAATCCACCTTCAAGGTCGAAGTCATAGTAGAAGCCATTATCTATAGCGGGTCCTATAGCAAGTTTTGCTTCAGGAAATAGTCTTTTAACAGCTTGTGATAATATGTGAGCAGCTGTATGTCTAAAAGCTCTTCTACCTTCATCCTCATTAAAAGTTAAAATATTCAATTCACAATCCTCTTTAACTATATAACGAAGGTCTACAGTTTTTCCATTTACTGTTCCAGCTGTAGCGACTCTAGCAAGTCCTTCAGAAATACTTTTTGCAATTTCAATAATACTCATTTCATTTTCTAATTCTTTAACTGATCCATCTTTTAAAGTAATTTTAATCATTTAAAAATCTCCCTTCTATATCTAATATTCTAGCCAAAAACTTTAAGTGAGAGTCCAAATCTTTGATTTGGTTCCTCGAACTTACTCCAACGAATGTATGTGAGATGGAGTTTCATATCGAGCAAAGCGAGAAAAGTAAATCTTTGATTTGGTCCTCGAATTTACTTCATCCAACCTATGTGAGATGGAGTTTCATCTTATATAAAATAAAAAAACTCGTCACTTTTCATAAAGAAAAGGGACGAGGTATACCCGTGGTTCCACCCAAATTGTCCTTAACTTATTAAAATTAGAGTATAAAGATAACTAACTTAACAAAGTGATATAAAGGACCACTTTAAAAACTATAACGTAGTTAACGGACTTTATTAGAGTCACTCAGAGGTGGTCTTCAACATGATTTATTTAAAAGCAATTTCAGCTACTATGCTTTCTCTCTGTAAATAAAGTGACATATCTACTGTCCTCTTCATTGCGATAATATTATTAATTATTATTCTATTATATCATAAATCTTAAGTTATGATGCAGAAATTATTAACTTTATTTTAGCATATATATGATTAATGTCAACATAAATTGTTAAGTAAATAAAGAATAATAAGAAAGGATTACATTTAATTTATATTTATGTAAATTTATAATATGTTAGCAAAATAAATAGTATAATTATATTAAGGATTGCTTAAAATTAAGAAATATTTAAGTGAAAATATATAATTAGAGGTGAGGATATACTATGAATCGTAATATTAATCTAAATGTTATGGATGAAATGTACTATAGTGATTTATGGATAAAATTATGCAAGAGAAGTAAAGATATTATTCTCACTAAGGATGAAATAGAAAAGTACAACGCTGAAGGAATTAAAAAGGGATATATTTATGATATATTTAATGAACCGAATGAAGTAGCTAAAGAATATGTAGTTACTATGATAAATTGTGTAAGCAAGATTCCAGAAGGTGATAGATACAAGAATGGTAGTAAAGTAAACAAGGAATATTATGATAAACTTATTGATAATATGAATTTAAAAGAAGTAAAGGACAAGATTTCTATAGAATATGGATTGGTGGTAAAGAGGGGAAGTATAAGAACATTTCCTACTAGTGATAGAGTGTTTAAGGGGGAAAAAGAATATGATTTAGACAGATTTATGGAAAGTGCTATATATGCAGCGGAACCTTGTATTATATATGCTTTTAGTAAAGATGGAAAATGGTGTTTTTGCAAAACCTATAATTATTCAGGATGGATTAAAAAAGAAAATATAGCTCTTGGAAGTAAAAAAGAAATAGAAGAATATTGTAAATGCAAAGATTTCATTGTAGTTACAGGTAAAAAGATAAATCTCGTTTATAATCCTTTTATAGAAGCATTGAGAAATTTAGATATTGATATGGGAGTAAAACTACCTATAGAAACTAATTTGAGCAAGGAAGAATTAATCTATGATATGTATAGTGAAGGTAATTATGTAGTTAAATATCCACTAAGAGAAAGTAATGGTGAACTAAAGTTTACTAATATTTTAATTCCATACAATGAAGATGTTCATAGAGGATATTTAAAATGTAGTAGAAATAATATATTAAAGCAAATATTTAAATTCCAAGGAGAAAGGTATGGGTGGGGTGGAGAATTCAATGGAAGAGATTGTTCTTCCCTTATCATAGATACCTTTAGAACCTTTGGAATACAATTTCCAAGAAATAGTGGTGATCAATTAAAAAAATCTGTTGGGAAAACATTGCTTGTTCATAAAGAAATGCCTTATCATGAAAGAATGAAAATATTAGATAGCTTGAAACCTGGAACCCTTATATTTTTAAATGGGCATGTAGCGATGTTTATAGGAAATTATAAAAATAGTTATTATATAATTCACGATGTAATAGGAGTATTTGTAAATAAAAAGGATTATGAAGAGAAAAATAAAGGGCAGAAGGAACAGGTTAATAAAGAAAAGATATACTTAGGAATAAAGGGTGTAACAGTATCTGAATTAAAAGAGATATACACTTCTAGTGGAAAACCATATATTGAAGAGATTATTGGAATTAAGGACATATTCAATTAAAGTTAGAAGCAAGTAATATTAACAAAAAATAAAATATAGAAAAGATTATTTAAGAAAGGGATAAACTAATGAATCAATGGCTATACGGAATAGATAAGGGAATAACTGATGCTATACATTTTGGGTTACAGAATAAAATTTTTGATACTATAATGCCATTCATAACAAGGCTGGGAGATGCAGGGTTTATATGGATAACAATTAGCATTATTCTTATATGTACTAAAAAATATAGAAAAGTAGGAATAACAAGTTTACTAGCAATATCTATAGGTACAATTTTAACAGAGGGAGTAATAAAGCATTTAGTGGAGAGAGTAAGACCCATTATTGCATATCCTATAGATAATCCTCTAATAAAACTGCCTATTAGTTTTTCTTTTCCATCAGGGCATACTGCATCTTCTATAGCTGTAGCATATGTACTTTCCACATATATTAAGAGATATAAGTTTTATTTCATATCTTTGGCAGTTTTAATAGGTTTTTCTAGAATATATTTGTATGTTCATTATTTTTCTGATGTGTTAGGTGGAGCAGTAGTTGGACTTGTAAGTGGAATTCTAGCTGTGTATATAATGGGGAAAATTAATAATAGAAAAGAAAATATTTTGGAATATTAGCATATAAAATAACTAAAGGGTTGTCTCAAAATAAGCTAAATTTTAATAAAGTACAAGCTCAACACTTAGTAATATTTAGTGAATTATTTTGAAAAAACCCTTATAAATAGACTTTGTAATTGGTTAAAGTTATAAAATTCAATTGTCAATTTATAAAACGAATAGCAGCTGAATCGTGCTTTAAAGGTCTAAATACATATCCTTGAGCTTTTAAACCTTCAAGAATTTTTGGCATTGCATCTAATGTGGTATATTTGAAGTTTGTATCATGCATTAGTATATTAGCTGTATTAACGTTAGAGCTACCATCAAGAACACTTTTTATTATACTTTTTTCATCCAATGTTACCTTAGTAGCATCTGAAGAATCAACATTCCAGTCAAAATAGGTGTACCCACGGTCTTTTAGAGCTTTTAAAATACAATGAGGCATATTTTTATGTTCACTCATATATCCTGTATTTGAACCACCTGGGAATCGTAAAATTTTAGAGGGTTCTTTACCGGTTATTTCTTTTAGCTTATTATCAAGAGCTTCCACATCACTAATAAAGGCCTTAGTAGATGAATAAATCTTTTGATAATTATGACTATATGTATGATTAGCAAGAACATGTCCACGATTAACGATTTCTCTATAAATGTCATCAAAGCCTTCTTTGTATATTACAAAAAAAGTCGCTTTAGCATTGTATTTGTCAAGTACATCTAACAGTTTCAAGGTATTAGATGAAGGACCATCGTCAAAGGTTAAATGAGCAATCTTTTTTTGTGACATTGCCTTATCATATGTGGATTGTTTTTCACTTAGTTCTTTTTCTAACTTAATATTTTCTGCAAGTATAGAGTTGTTAGACGATGATAAAGAATCGATTTCTTTTAATAGATTACTTTGCTTACTAGAAGCTATAAACATTTTTGTTGTTGCTAATATTGATATAAAAAAACATAAACATAAAGCTGATAAGGATATAATACTTAATATAGAGGGTTTCTTTCTTCTTCTAATATTCCCTTTTGATGATTCAAGATTAATATTGTAATTCATGATTTTAGCTCCTTATGTTAATTATTAAATTCAGCAAGTTCGTCAAGTAAGGCATCTAAATCTGAACTTGACTCTAGCAAGTTCCTGTTTGCTTTATGTAAATTAGCCTTTGTAGCTTTAAGGGATTCTATTTCAGTAGATAATTCATTATTTTTAAACTGGTATTCTTTCTCCTTTGAATTAGCAAAGACTGAAATTCCTATAAATATGAAGCAAAATATAGAAGCCATTACACAGAATTTACCCTGTGAGTTATTATTTTTTTTAGAATGAAATAAAGTATTTTTCATAAGAATCTCCTTTAATTAGTTATTATGTTTTATACTAATAATTATAAAGGAAATATTATGTATAATCATTACGAAATAGTAACAATTTGAAAATTTTTTTGTTGTTTTTTATATTTTAAATTTAATTGTAAACAGCTTTGTGGTAGAAATTACATTGTAAAATTAAATAGGTGTATTTAAGGAGAAGGTATAAGTATGTATATTAACATGCCAAGGCATATAGAGAATTGTATTAATGACATAGAAAGAAATGGCTTTGAAGCTTACATAGTAGGTGGGTGTGTAAGAGATAGTATTATAGGTAAAAAGCCTAATGACTGGGACATATGTACCTCAGCAACTCCAAAGGAAATAAAGGAAATATTTATAGATAAAAAAACTATAGATGTAGGAATTGAACATGGAACAGTGGTAGTATTAATGGAAAATGAAGCAGTAGAAATAACTACATTTAGAGTAGATGGGGATTATTCCGATGGGAGAAGACCAGATAGAGTAGAATTTACTTCAAAACTTATAGATGATTTAGGAAGAAGAGATTTTACTATAAATGCTATAGCTTATAATCATAAAATAGGAATAATAGATTATTTTAATGGAGTTAAGGATATAGAAAGTAAGGTTATAAGGTGTGTAGGAGAACCAAATAAAAGATTTAAAGAAGACTCATTAAGGATAATGAGAGGATTAAGATTTATGGCACAGTTAAACTACATAATAGAAAAAGAAACTCTAATTGCCATAGAGGATAACAAGGAGCTTCTTAAGAAAATTTCTAGGGAGAGAATAATTGTAGAGTTAAATAAGCTAATACTATCTGATTACCCTGGTGATGGAATTAAATATATGCTTAGTATGGGTATTATGCCTATATTAGTACCTTATCTATATAAAGATGAAGAAAAATATATTTATGATTCCTTTAAGGTAAAAGAATGTATTAAGGTTATAGAAGGATGTCCTAAAAAACTTTATGTGCGATTAACTGTATTTTTGTACTATATATTAAAAAGTAATAAAGATGAAAATAATATAAGAATTGATTATAAAGAGAATACATCTAAGTTAACACCTAAACAAGACATAAAGATAAGCATTAAATGTGAAGAAATTCTTAAAGAACTTCATTATGATAATAGGACAATAAAGAATGTAAGTACACTTATAGCATATTATGATACTCCAATTTATGAAGATAAAGTATATCTTAAAAAACTATTACAAGGAACAGGATTAGATGTATTAGGAGAATTAATAATTGTAAAAGATATAACGAAAACATTTTTAAAAGAAGAAAACCTAGAAATGATAACTCAATTCAATTTAAATAAGACGAGAATAGAATTAATTTTAGATGAAATTATGAAAAATGAAGAAGCCTATAGGAAGACTGACTTGAAAATTACAGGAAAAGATTTAATAAATTTAGGAGTAAAAGAAGGCATAGTAATAGGAAAAATATTAGATGAATTATTAGAAATGGTTATTAAAGATCCTAAATATAATGATAAAGAAAAGCTAACTATATATGTAAAAGAAATATATGAAAAGTATAAAAGCAATGAAAATAAATAAAAAAATAAGACCGCTATGATTTAATCAATTAGTTAATCATAGGGTCTCTTACCTTATCTATATTCATGGTGTTTAGGATTTGCTGAAACTTTTTCTACAGCTCTAATAACTTGAGCAGTTATAGAAATTTCTTCTTGCTTGTCAATTTCATTTAAAGCAGTAGTATAAATTTTACCTTCTTCACTAACCACATACTTGGGTTTTATAGAATTTAGGGCAAGAGCAGACATATCATCAAGGCACTTTTGACAAGTACAAATATTAGGATAATCTTTAAGCACACTTTTTAAAACATGTTCAACTTGATCTTCTGCATAATTTTTGTAAGGTGGCATAAAAAAATTCCTTTCTAACATAAGTCTATTGGTAATTATTTTTAATTACCAATAGACTTTAATTAATTATTTTAAGTAAAATTATAATTCCATTTTCTTAACGTTTTCTGGGATTATAAGATCTGCAAGTGTTGCATTTTTTACATCTTCAATAGTAGCTTCTGGTCCAAGTTCCTTAAGAACAAGACCTTCTGAAGTTACTTCAAGAACTGCCATTTCAGTAATAATTAAGTTTACTTGATGAGCAGCAGTTAAAGGAAGTGTACATTTCTTTAATATTTTTGGATTACCTTTAGCTGTATGTTCCATAGCTACTATAACTTTTTTAGCTCCAACAACTAGGTCCATAGCTCCGCCCATTCCAGGAACCATTTTACCAGGAATCATCCAGTTTGCAAGGTTTCCTTCTTGGTCAACTTCTAAAGCTCCAAGTACAGTAGCAGCAACATGACCGCCTCTGATTATTCCGAAAGATACAGAAGAATCAAAGAATGCAGCTCCAGGGATAACAGTAACATGTTGTCCACCAGCATTTACTAGGTCTTTTTGCTCTTCTCCAGGAGCAGGAGCAGCACCAATTCCTATGAATCCATTTTCAGATTGTAATGTTACATCTATGCCTTCTGGTATATAGTTAGCTACCATTGTTGGAAGACCTATACCTAGATTAACTACGTCTCCATCGTTAAGTTCTTTTGCAACTCTTTTAGCAATGACTTCTCTTATCATGTTCTTATCCATGTTAGTTCTCCCCCTTTACTATATAATCAACAAAGATATATGGTGTCATAACTACGTTTGGATCTATATCTCCAACTTCTACAAGCTCTTCAGCTTGAACGATTACAGTATCTGCAGCAGTAGCTATTAAAGGATTGAAGTTTCTTGTTGCTTGATTGTAGTATACGTTTCCTTTTTTATCAACCTTTGAACCGAATAAAAGAGCAACATCTGCTTTAAGAGGTTTTTCAAGAATGTATTCTTGTCCATCAACAGTAATAACTTCTTTACCATCTTGTACAATTGTTCCAAGGCCAGTTGGAGTTAAGAATCCACCAAGACCAGCTCCGCCACATCTGATTCTTTCAGCAAGAGTTCCTTGAGGTGATAATTCTACTTCCATTTCTCCAGAATTCATTTGGTTTCCAGTTTCTTTGTTTGTACCAATATGTGATGCAATAGTTTTCTTAACTTGTTTGTTAACTATTAACTTACCAATACCTCTATCTGGAAATCCAGTATCGTTTGCTATGATAGTTAAATCTTTAACGCCTTTTTTAACTAAAGCATCTATAATAGCTTCTGGAGTACCTACAGCTAAAAATCCACCTATCATAACAGTCATTCCATCTTGAATTTTAGCAACTGCTTCATCAATTGAAATAAGTTTATTCATATGTTAAACCCTCCATAAATAAAAAATTTTCTTCCATACTAGTTTACCCCTAATTTAAATATTTTGCAATGTATAAAGGCTGATTAAATTTTTAATTAAAAAACTAATGAAATTATTTATTTTAAATTATTAAGGTCTAATTTTGTTAAATATTACACGAAATACTTAAAACTATATTTTCTTCATTTAATATATCTATCTATATAAATAGGTATATATGGAACTATTTATATAGATAAATATGAAACTAGTTACCTAGGAAACTATATAAATATATAACTAGTTAACTAGTTGTTCTCGCCACAAGGGTTTCAGGGATTTTGCTATTTTAAAAGTGGAAGAAAAGCTGTATTAAAAGAGAAAGAATTAATAGATTTATTATTTTTGATTTAATTATAATAATGGGTAAGTATAGAGATGTTTAGATACTTATAAATAAGCTAAGGATATTAAAAAAGAATCATTGGCTTATGTTATAATTAGGTAATAATAAAGGAAGAAAGACACTATAAGAAATTGCGAAATATATAAGGATATTTATAAGTTAGGAAGTGAGATTTTGGGAATTAGATTTATTTACGGTAGAGCAGGCACAGGTAAGAGTTATACCTGTATTGAAGAAATCTATGAAAAATCCTTTGATAATAAAACTCCATTAATATTAATAGTTCCAGAGCAGTTATCCTTTAGAGCAGAGAAGGCTCTCATTGAGAGGATTGGTGCCACTGGAATAAATAATGTACATCTTTTAAGTTTTAAAAGATTAGCTTTTACTATTTTTAATGAAGTTGGTGGAGTAACTCATAAGTACATGAATGATACAGGAAAAGCAATAATTGTAGGAAGAGCTATAGATGAGTCAAAAGATAAACTTAGCATATTTAAACAAGCTACAAAACAAAAGGGGTTTATAGATAAAATCATAGGAGTACTTACGGAATTTAAAAGACATAAAATTACTCCACAGACTCTTAAAGATTTAAAGGAAAATGTGGATGAAAGTTCACTACTAGTGGATAAGTTAAGTGATATTGAAGCAATTTATTCAAAGTTTCAAGATAAACTTAGTGAAGGATATTTTGATCCTGAAGATAATTTAACCATTTTAAAAGGAAAGATTGAAGAAAGTAGGTTTTTAAAGGGAGCAGAAGTGTGGATAGATGAATTTAGTGGCTTCACTCCTCAGCAATATGACATCATAGGAAAACTTTTAAGAGTTTGTGCCAATGTCAATATAACAATACCCTATGGTGGGGATGAGGTCAAAGATAAAAATGAGGATACTAATCCTTTTTATCCAATTTATACTACAGAAGAAAAGCTTACAAAACTTGCACAAGATTATGGATACTATCCTAAAAATAATCTTCATTTACACATTGGACATAGATTTAAAGAAAGTGAGGAATTGTCCTTCTTAGAGGAAAACTACTTTAATAATAGGGGAAAAGCATTAAAAACTCCTACAAAAAATATAAGTATATTTAAAGCTCAGAATCCCTATGGAGAAGTAGAATATGTAGCCAAGGAAATCTTGAAATTAGTTAGAGAGAAGGACTTTAGATATAAGGACATTATAGTTATAAGTAGAGATTTAGAAAATTATAAGGACATAGTTAGAGTAATATTTGAAGAATATGAGATTCCATTTTTTATTGATGATAAGGAAGATATAGCTTCAAATCCATTGGTTATATATATAACTTCACTTTTAAACATATTTTCTAAAGGCTTTAGAGATAATTCCATAGTTAATTATTTTAAAAGTGGTTTTGCAAATTTATCACCATCAGAAGTAGATTTACTAGAGAATTATGTTTTAGAGTATGGCATTAAAACTAGGAAAAAGTGGATAGATGATAATGAGGAGTATTGGAGAGAGAGTTCTAAGTATGAGAATGTAATAGAAATAAAAAATAAAGGTATAGAGCCTCTCATTAAATTAGAGGAGAAATTAAAGGGTAAACATAAGGTTAAAGATATTTGCTCAAGTATTTATAAATTCTTAGTTGATAATAGAGTTTATGAAAATGTAAATGAATATATAGAGAAATTTAAAAGAGATAATAATCTTTTATTAGTGGATGAGTATAGTAGTATCTGGAATATGCTTATTGAGCTTTTAGATCAGTTTGTAGATATTCTTGGAGAAGAAGTTGTGACCATTGAAGAGTTTAATAATATCCTATCTATGGGGATATCCCATAATAAAATGGGGTTAATTCCTACTTCTATGGATCAAGTAGTGGTAGGAAGTGCTGAGAGAATAAAGGCTCAAGAGGTAAAGGTAGCCATAGTTGTTGGTGTAAATGATGGGGTACTTCCAAGGATTACAGGAGATGAAGGTCTATTTAATGATAATGATAGAATAGTGTTTAAAAATAATAATATAAGTGTGGCAGATAATAGCTTTGAACTAGCCTTTGGAGAACAATATTTAATATACAATTTGCTAAGTATTGCAAGTAATCTACTATATATTACCTATCCAATTGCTGATTTAGAAGGAAAGACTAAGAGATATTCCATGGTGATTCCAAGGCTAAAGGCCTTATTTCCTAATGTTTTGGAGAATACAGATATATTAAAGGATGAAGTTGGAGAAGATGAAAAAGGCATAGTAGGAAAAACTCCTACCTTTAATAATTTAATAAAAAAGCTCCATGAATATATAGAGAAAGATGAGATAACAGACCTTTGGAAGGAGATATATAGATATTATTATAAGGAGCCAGAATATAGAGAAAAACTTCTCAAGGTAATAAGTGGCTTTACCTATAAAAATCATATAGAAGCCATAAGTAAAGATAAAATAAGGCAGTTATATGGGAAAAGTCTTAGTGTATCTAAAATAGAAGCCTATGCCAATTGCTCCTTTGGTTATTTTGTAAAGTATGGTCTTAAAGCTAAGGAAAGAAAGATTTATACCTTTGCACCTCTGGATTTTGGAAATCTAATTCATGAAGGCCTTGAAAAGTTTTCTAAAAGAGTAGAGAAAGAAAAAGCGGTGTGGGGAACTTTAGATAAAGAATTTTGTGAAAGAGTTATAGGTGATGTTATATCAGAGCTTATAAATTCTGAGGAACATAGAATATTAAAAAGTTCTAAGAGATATGAATATATAGCTACAAGGGTAAAAAGAATTTTGTATAGAATGGTGTTAATTATTAATGAGCAGATGGAAAGGGGAACTTTTCAGCCTATGGGCTATGAAATTTCCTTTGGTTTTGAAAAAGATGATTATTATCCACCAATACCAATAACCTTATCCACAGGAGAAGTAGTAAAATTACAAGGAAAGATTGATAGAGTGGATAAAACCTCTATAGATGGGGTTAATTATTATAGAGTTGTGGATTATAAAACAGGAAAAATAGACTTAGATATAAATGATGTATATAATGGTTTAAAAATTCAGTTACTAACTTATTTAGATGCAATTTTAACCCTTGAACAAGAGAAAATGTCTAAAAAACCAGTGGTATCAGAAGGAAAAGGAAGAACCATGCCAGGAGCTATGGTATATCTTTCTGTGGATGATCCAATAATGGATGGGTCTAAAAAACTTACCATGGAGAATTTAGAAGAAGAAGTATTAAAGGCGTTAAAAATGAAGGGAATCGTCATAAGAGATTTAAAGGTAATTAAGGAAATGGATAAAACCATAGAAAAAGGGGGAACCTCTTCCATAATTCCTGTAGCTTTAAATAAACCCAAAAAGGGTAGTGATGAAGCCGAATTTTCAAAGAATAATAGCTCAGTGATAACCTATGAAGGTTTTAATGTGCTTAGAAGTCACATGAAGGAAAAGGTTAGAGAAATCTGTGAAGATATGTTAGAGGGAATTATAGAAGTAACTCCATGTAAAAATGGAAAAAGCTATTACTGTGAATTTTGTGAGTTTTCTTCTATATGTCAGTTTGATGAAACCATGGGGATTAATAATTTTAAAGTAATGCCTAGAAGAAATAAAAAAGAACTTCTTCAGCAGCTTGAAGTAGAGGGAAAAGGAGGTGAAGGTAATGAGTAGCGTAAAGTGGACAGAGGACCAACAAAAGGCCATTGATATTAGATATAGAAACACATTAGTATCTGCAGCAGCAGGTTCTGGAAAAACTGCAGTTTTAGTTGAAAGAATTATAAAAATTATCACAGATAGAGATAATCCTGTGGATATTGATAAATTACTTATAGTAACCTTCACTAATGCAGCAGCGGCAGAGATGAGAGAACGTATAGGAGAAGCTATTAATAAAAGAATTAAAGAGGAGCCTAATAATAGAAACCTCCAAACTCAATTAATACTTCTTAATAAGGCAAGTATATCAACTCTTCACTCCTTTTGTTTAAACCTAATTAAAAATAACTTTCATCAATTAGATATAGAACCAAACTTTAGAGTTGGGGATACTACGGAGATAAATCTTTTAAAGGTAGAAGCCTTAGAAGAACTTATGGAAGGGAAATATATTGAAGGAAAAGAGGAATTTATAGAGCTAGTAGAGAGTTATTGTGATAATAAAAGTGATAGAGCCTTGGCAGAAATGGTGCTAAGATTATATAACTTTTCTATGAGTATGGGTGATCCTGTAGCTTGGCTAAAAGCCAAATCCGAAATTTTCAATGTGGGTGAAGATTTTTCCTTTGAAAAATTACCTTTTAAGGATGCCTTACTAAAAGAATTAAGAGAAGATATAATAAGTGCTTTAGAGATAAATAATGAAGGGTTAGATTTTGTACTAAATAATCCTATTATTGATAAATATAAAGCTACCTTTGAAAATGATGGACAAATAATAGAGAGAACTTTAACAATAATTGAAGATGAATTAAAGGAAGATAGACAATACATTGAAGAAACTGGTTTTGGAAGAATTCCAACTTTAACAAAGTTAACAGAGGAAGAGAAAGTAATACAAAAAAAGGCTAAGGATTTAAGAGATGCTGCTAAGGAAATATATGTGGAGGTAAAGAGTAAGATATTAAATGCTACTTCTGAGGAAAATATTAAAATTACTAAAAAACTTTATCCATTAATGAAGGAACTAACAAACCTAGTAATAGAATTTAAAGATATCTTTGATAAGAAAAAGAGAGAAAGAGGTATCATAGATTTCAATGACCAGGAACATTTTGCCCTTGAAATTTTAAGAGATAAGGAAGATAAAAATAAACCATCAAGCATTGCTTTAGAGCTTAAAGATAAATTTGAAGAAATACTAGTAGATGAATATCAAGATTCAAATAGTGTTCAGGAAGAAATAATCAATCTTATTTGTAGAACAGAAAAGGATACAAGAAACGTATTCATGGTTGGAGACTTAAAGCAAAGTATATATAGGTTTAGAATGGCAAAGCCTGAGCTATTTAAAAATAAGAAGGAAACCTACACTAAAAATGGAGATGATTATAATGCTCTTATTACTCTCCATAAAAATTTTAGAAGTAGAAGAGAGGTTATAGACGGGATAAACTATATCTTTAATGCTGTTATGAGTGAGGATGTAGGGGAACTAGCCTATGATGAAAGTGAAGAGCTCAAGGTTGGAGCCAGTTATAAAGAGTTTTCAGGTGAAGGTAATATTGGTGGAGAGGTGGAATTTAACCTTATAAACCTTGATTATGAAGATATTGAAGCTAATGAAGATAATGAAATAGAAGAAGAGCTTCAAGAACAAAGTGATATCACAAGTAGTGAGGAAGAACTGGATAAAGAAGAACTAGATTCTATGCAGCTAGAGGCTAGATTTGTGGCAAACCGAATAAGAGAGCTAATGGAGCATCATGGGGAAAATTCATTAAAGGTATATGATAAGAACTTAGATGATTATAGAAGAGCTACCTATAAGGATATGGTTATTCTTTTAAGGTCAAGTAATAAGCTTTCTCCTATATTTATAGAAGAATTTAAAAGAGTAGGAATTCCTCTTTTCTCAGAAGGGGGAGGGGGGTATTTTGATACTCTTGAAGTAAAGACAGTTATAAGTGCTTTAGAAATTATAGATAATCCAATACAAGATATTCCTCTAATTGCTGTATTAAGGTCACCTATTGGTGGATTCACTACAGAAGAGTTAGCGGATATAAGAATTTCTAATAAAAATGTGAGTTTTTATCATGCCATGGTAGGCCTTTTAGATTATGAGAAAAAGGATTATGAAGATGAAAACCTTAGTGATACTTGGGAAGAAATCTATAATAATACTGGTCTAAAACTAAAAATAAAAACCTTCCTAGATAAAATAAATAACTGGAGATTAGAAAGTAAATATACCCCTATAAATCAGCTCATATGGGAAATCATAACGGATACAGGCTACTACGGTTATGTGGGAGCATTGCCTGGAGGAGAGCAAAGACAGGCTAACTTAAAAATTTTATTTAAGAGAGCTAAGGATTTTGAAAGAACTAGCTATAGAGGTTTATATAATTTTATAAACTTTATAAGTAATATAAAAACTAGTAGTGAAGATATGGGAAGTGCTAAAATCATAGGAGAAAATGAAGATGTAGTAAGAATCATGAGTATTCATAAAAGTAAGGGCTTAGAGTTTCCTATAGTATTTCTCTGTGGTCTTGGTAAAAGATTTAATGAAGGTGATTTAAAGGGTAAGATACTATTTCATCATGAATTAGGTTTTGGACCTACTTATATTGATTTAGATAATAGAATTAGTTATAACACACCACAAAGGGAGTTTATAAGCAAAAAAATTCAAGGGGAAAATAAATCTGAGGAGATGAGACTTTTATATGTTGCCCTAACTAGAGCAAAGGAAAAATTAATCTTAGTTGGAAGTGGTAAGGCTCTAGATAAGAAAATTGAAAAATGGTCTGGGGCAGGTATAGATGAAAATGGAAGTATAAAATCAACCTATGTAAAAAATCAAAAAAATTACTTGGATTGGATAGGAGCTTCTCTTATAAATCATAAAGCTGGAGAACCCCTAAGGCATTATAATGAAAATATTTTGAAGGAAGATTTTAAAGAAGATCATAGTAGGTTTAAGGTAGCTATATATTCTAGAAAAATTTTTGAAGAAATAGAAGATACATCCTTAGAAGAAGTGCCAGTAAAGGAAAAAATAAATAAACTTTTAGATAATGCTGATGAAAATATAAGTAAAGATTATTATAAAGTAATTAAAGAAAGATTAGAATTTACTTATAAATATGAGGAAGCAACAAAGCTGCCTACAGTAATAACTGTTACAGAGTTAAAGGAGCTTCACAATAATCTACCAGAAGCCAATAGAGAAAATAATCTATATATAGAAGGTGATGGTTTAGATGAAGATAATTATAAAACTATAACCTATGGAGAAGAAGTAGAAGGACCGAGAAAGTTTAGGCCTCTAATGCAAACACCATTATTTCTTCAAGAAAAAAAAGGATTAACTCCATCAGAGGTGGGAACTGCTTATCACAATATAATGCAAAGATTAGACCTAAGTGGTGACCTTTCTAAAGATGACCTTACAAGGCAAATTAATACCATGGTAGAGAAGGAGTTAATAACCTTTGAAGCAGCAAAATCAGTCAAGGTAGATAAAATTCTTAAGTTTTTACAGAGTAACATAGGAAAAAAAGTAATAGAAGCTTTTAAAGAAACCTCTTTAAAAAGAGAGCTGCCTTTTAGAGTGGAAATCAATGCTTCTACTATTTATCCTAATGTTAGTAAAGAAACTTACTTAGAAGAAAAGATGCTTTTAAGAGGAGTTATAGACTGTTACTTTGAAGAGGGAGAAGAAGGGATTATTTTAGACTATAAAACTGATTATGTAAAACCAGATAATATAGAAGAAATTAAAGAAAGATATAAAGTGCAATTAGATTATTATAGTAAAGCTATAAAAGATGCCTTTAAGAAAGAAAAAGTAAGGAAGTACTTATACTTATTTTCACTAGATAAAGAAGTTGAAGTAGAATAATAGAAAAGGTATGCCATAAAATTAAAATGTACCCTATATAGTAGACACTTTAAAAAAAGTCTATTATATAGGGTATTTTTATGTATAATAAAATTAATATATAGCTTTAGGAGTGATTATATGAGCAACAAATTTTTCACTGAATATCAAATTAAGAACTTATCTCAAAACAAATATGTACAGACTATTTCATCAAAATCAATTACATATACTGATGAATTTAAAAGACATTTTATTGCTGAAAATATT
>NZ_JPMD01000043.1 GCF_000732635.1 Clostridium sulfidigenes
TGATGTATTGATTGTGATTCCTCTTTCCTTCTCTTCTGGTGCTTTATCTATATCAGCATAGTTGAATGCTTCTGCATATCCTCTACTTGCTAATACTGTTGTTATTGCTGCTGTTAATGTTGTCTTACCGTGGTCTACGTGTCCTATTGTTCCAATATTAACGTGCGGTTTGCTTCTTTCAAATTTTTCCTTTGCCATTTCTTATTCCTCCTTAATTAGAAAACATTTTTATTTTCACTTTTTTAATGTAAACTTATCCACGTGTGTTGCAAAATAACTGGAGCTCATAACCGGGATTGAACCGGTGACCTCCACCTTACCAAGGTGACGCTCTACCTACTGAGCTATATGAGCATTCAATACATAATGTATTTATTTTAAAATATTTTTGTCAGTTCCTTATTATAAATGATTTTTTTTTTGTTTGTCAATACGATTTCATCTTTGTTCTAAACACTTTTCAAGTTTACGTTTTACTCTCTGAAGTGCATTATCAATAGATTTTGCTTGCCTATCTAAATCACTGGCAATTTCTTGATAAGATTTACCATCAAGATAAGAATTCAAAACTTCCATTTCTAAGCCTGACAATACTTCTTGTATCTTACTTTCTATGTTCTCCATCTCTTCTCTATCTATTATCAATTCTTCGGGATCAGATACCCTTATACCTGATAATATATCTAATAGAGTTCTATCTGATTCTTCGTCATATATAGGCTTATTCAGTGATATATAAGTATTCAGCGGAATATGTTTTTGTCTTGTGGCAGTTTTTACAGCAGTGATTATCTGTCTTGTTATACACAATTCTGCAAAAACCTTAAAAGATGCTAACTTATCATCCTTAAAATCTCTTATAGCTTTAAATAAACCAATCATACCTTCTTGATATATATCTTCTTTATCAGCACCAATCAAAAAATATGATTTTGCTTTAGCTTTCACAAAGTTCTGATATTTACAAAGAAGATATTCTAGGGCTCTATTGTTTCCCGTCTTAGCCAGAGCTACTATATCTTCATCTTTTTTACCCGTAAACATGGAGTTTAACTCATCATTGCCACTTGTATTTCCCAACAATATCCCCCCCAAAGCATAAATGACCCTAACTAGAATTATACATTAACAAAATTTAGATAGTCAAGATATATTATCTACTTCTTCTTATCTTTTCTAGCTTTTCTGCCACTTCTTTATCTATGGCCTCCTCAAAAAGATTTCTATTATGAAAACTCTTGTTCTCACACTGCCTAGATATCTTTCTGTTTGTTTCCTCAATCCAACTGTAAAACTCTATAGACGATACTCTATTAGCACCTCTTTGAAATATTAACTGTTGCTCTAGAGAATCAGATGTTACAACATAGACCTCTGATTTTCTCCCTATATGATTTACAGTCCTCTCTATATAACTATCCGCAGTTTCATCATGCTTTGTAAAAACTATAGTCAAATTTCCTTTTCTATCCTTTTTTTCTATACTTCCCTTTACCATATGTGCATCAAATACCAGTGTTATTCTGCACCCTTTAAAGGCTGCATAGTTAAGAAGTAAGTCAATAAGCTTATTTCTTGCAGCTTCGTAACTATAGTCCTTTATAGTATTTAATTCTGGCCAGCTATTAATTACATTATACCCATCCACAAAAATTTGCTTCAACTCTATACCCCATTTACTTCTACTTCAATCTTTGTTTTAATATTTCATATGCTATCATTCCACATGCTACTGATGCATTTAATGAATTAACCTTTCCTACCATAGGTATTTTAACCAACACATCGCACTTTGATTTAGTTAGCTTTGAAATACCTTTCCCTTCACTTCCTATAACTAAAGCTATAGGTCCTTTTAAGTCCGAATCATAGCAGTATTGAGTCCCATGCATATCTGCTCCATATACCCATATACCAGATTCCTTTAGTTCATCTATAGCTACATTTATATTTGTAACTTTAGCAATTTTTATGTATTCTGTAGCCCCAGCTGAAGTTTTATAAACAGTAGGTGTAACTCCTACATTTTTTCTTTTTGGAATTATTATCCCATGTACTCCACAAACTTCTGCTATTCTTATTATAGACCCAAAGTTATGAGGATCTTCAATTTCATCTAATACTAATATAAAGGGATCTTCTTCTCTTTCCTTAGCGTTATTAATTATATCTACTATACCACAATAATTATATGGAGTTACTATTGCAATTACCCCTTGATGTGCAGCGGTTTCACTTATACCATCTAGTTTTGCTCTATCCACATATTTAACTACTACAGATTTTTCTTTAGCTAATGCTGTAATTACACTTATGGATCCTTTAGTATCTCCTTGTGCTATCATTATATATTCTATTGTTCTATCAGATTTTAGAGCTTCAATAACTGCATTTCTACCTTCAATCATATCTTCTCTTGAGGTTGTATTGAAATTTTCAACTTTTATATTGCTATGAATATTTTCATTTCTGTAGGATTGATTATTTCTTCTTTCACTATTTACATCACCTACAAATCTATTATTATCTCTTCTATTTTTCCCTATACGTTTAGGTCTAGCATTTTTACTACCTTGTCTTTTATCTTCCATCCTTATATCACTCCTATCATCTATTTCTATATAAATTTACATTTTATATAGATAAGTACTTATTTCTTATTTCTATAGCATTACCACAAGTCATAGACCCTTCTGAACAACTTCCTTTTACACAACTAGGACCGCATCCTTCAAATAAATTTGGTGCTACTTTTTTTACTTCCTTAAGCATAGCATCTGCTAAATCCCTTATTTCCCATTGAGCTCTCATACAGCATCTATGACTAAAGAAATGCATAAGCTCTCTAGCATTCATTGTAACTACAATTTTAGTTGCACATGCATTAGGAAATATATATCTAGCATCCTCAATAGCACTTTTTTCCGCTTTAGACTTTAATGATTTCATCTCTTTTTCTGTGATTTCTTCACATTTTTTTCTTGCTTTATGCTCATTAATATATACATCTAAATTAGAAGCTTTAAGCACTTCAACTAATTTATCATAGTCTTCCTGATCTTTTTTCATCGCCTCTACGAAGATAGCCTTACACTTTTCATCTTTTGCTATAGATGGTGGAATTATATATTCAAAAGCATCTAACTTAACATATCTTTGACTTTGCTGAGAATAAGAAGCAACTCTATGTCTAACCAATTGATGTGTTAAGCTTCTGGATACGCCCTCAATACCAAAAGTAAAACTTACATGTTCAACTGGAGAGTTATGACCATAACTATTCAACATTTTTATAAATTTACTTGTGGTTTCTTCATCTAATCCTTCTGTTATTTCCTCAATTCCTACTGAACTATAACATAATTTAGCTGCTGCAGCTACTACTTTTTCTGGATTTGGAGTAAACTCCATAAGTTTAACTTTTATCATTATTATCACTCATTTCAATAATTTTATTAAGCAAATAATTTAATCTGTCATTCTTTCCTGAAATGTACAAATATCCTATTACAGCTTCAAATCCTGTTGCCCATCTATAATCACCAACATCTGCATTCTTAGGAGCACTAGATTTAGTATTTCTTCCTCTCTTAAAAACTGATATTTCCTCTTCGTCAAACATATCTAAAATTAATTTTGCATAATTGCTCTGTGATTTTGCTTTAACAAAATTAACAGTTTTTAAATGCAACTGCTGTACTTTCAATGATTTATTTTCGCCTAATAAATAGGTTCTTATAAACACTTCATACACAGCATCACCTATAAATGCAAGAGTTAATGGGTTTATTAAATGTGCTTCTTTTGCACTAAATTTTTCTTTCAATAAATCAAATTCCATATTTTTCTCCTTAATGAGATAAATCCTATTATAATAATTAAACATAATAATTATATATTTTCAAGATTTCATAGTCAAATCTAACTTTCTCCTAATACAATTATTATTAATGAATTATTAAAAAATATAGTTATTAAGAGCCCTAATTATTCACTGTCTTAATCTTTTTCTTCTATTTCTAATAGGCTCTATTGAAAATTGCAGTGATAGAATATCATTGGCTATTTTCACTTCTTTCAAAGTAACAAAACCTCTGAACCCCTTGAGTACACAACAACTAGTTAACTAGTTATATATTTATATAGTTTCCTATTAACATATTTATATAGTTTCCTATTAGCATATATAAATAGTTCAATATATATTATATGAAAATATAAATTTTCTCCAAATTTTATCACTTCGATTAACCACAGAGCTTTCTAAAAACCAATTTCAAAAATTATAGTAAAATAGGACTATATTTTATTAATACAGTCCTATTTACTTACAATGAAATAATTTACTTTATAACAAATGACTAAAATTTTAAACTATTTTCTAAAAACTCTTTCTCTATTCTGCCTACTACATCTTCTATATTTACTTCTTCAATATCTTGATTTTTTCTTAACTTAAATTCAACTATATCTTCAACTACTTTTTTACCTACTGTTACTCTTATTGGAATTCCAATTAAGTCAGCATCCTTAAACTTAACTCCAACTCTTTCATTTCTATCATCTAAAAGTACATCTACTCCTCTAGTTTTAAGCTCCTCATAGATTTTCTCCGCTCTATTCATTTGTTCTTCATTTTTAACATTAGCAGGCATTACTATTACTTTATATGGTGCAACAGCCATTGGCCAAAGGATTCCATTTTCATCATGATGCTGTTCAATTATAGCTGCTACAGTCCTGTTAATACCAATTCCATAACATCCCATTACTAGAGGTTTCTCTTTACCATTTTCATCTAAATAGTTAGCTCCCATAGATTCTGAATACTTAGTTCCAAGCTTAAATATATGTCCAACTTCTACCCCTCTTCTAATATTTATTGGGCTTCCACATTTAGGACACATATCCCCCTCTGCTACGAGTTTATAATCTCCTACTATGCCGTCAAAATCTCTTTCATAATTTACATTTTCATAGTGATATCCTGTATCATTAGCTCCAACTATAAAATTACTCATTCTAGTAACTTCTTCATCTACAAGTAGTGTATCTACTTGTAATCCAATTGGACCAGCAAATCCTATTTCTGCTGATGTAGCCTTTAAGACAGTTTCTGCATCGGCCATTTCTAATTCCATAATTCCACCTAATGCATTAGAAACCTTAGTTTCATTTAAGCTTCTATCTCCTCTAACCATTACTGCCACAACTTTACCATCAGCTTTATATATTAGAGTCTTTGCAAACTTCTTGTTACTAGTATTAAAGAAAGTTACTAACTCTTCTATAGTTCTTACATCTGGAGTTGCTATCTTATTTAATTCCTTTTCTTCTTCTTTCTCTACATCTTCCAGTTTAGATGTAGCCTTTTCTGTATTCGCAGCATAATTACAACCAGTACAGAAAGCTATTTCATCCTCTCCTATATCAGATTTAACCATAAACTCTGCTGAACCTGATCCTCCCATAGCTCCTGAATCTGCTTCAACAGCGCTAAATTCTAAATCACATCTAGTAAATATCTTATTATATGCTTCATACATCTTCATGTAAGATATATCTAATCCTTCATTATCTTTATCAAAACTATATGCATCTTTCATTATGAATTCTCTTGATCTCATAACTCCAAATCTAGGTCTTCTCTCATCTCTATATTTGGTTTGAATTTGATAAAGATTTAATGGTAATTGTTTATAAGATTTAATTTCATTTCTCGCTAAATCTGTAAATACTTCTTCATGAGTTGGTCCAAGACAAAAATCTCTTCCATTTCGATCTTTAAGCCTAATCATCTCTGATCCCATTACATCCCATCTTCCAGATTCTTGCCATAGATTTGCTGGTATAAGTGCAGAAGCTAAAAATTCTTGAGCGCCTGCTCTATCCATTTCTTCTCTAACTATATTTTCTACATTTTTTAACACTCTAACTCCATTTGGCATGAAAGTGTATATTCCTGTAGCTGATTTTCTTATCATTCCAGCTCTTAACATAAGTTGATGGCTTGCTATCTCTGCTTCACCTGGAACTTCTCTTAGTGTACTTATTAACATCTTTGATAACTTCATCTTCCATTCACCTCGTAATTATATTTATTAATAAAAAAAATAGAACCCACCCTAATTAGGGCGAATTCTATCGCGGTACCACCTAAAATTTGTACTTCATTTTATAACGGCTCATGCCGGTAGTTAAAACTACTGCTCAGAAGCAGGTTCAAAACGTGTGAAAATCTTTCAGCCGGTGAATTTTCTCTCTGTGGGTATGTTTCTACTATTCTTCCTCATCACATATTAATATTAAATTTTAATAAATATCATTATATCATACATATTTAAATATTGCCTACATATTTATATTTATTTTTTAAAATATTTTCTCCAATTATCATATCTTCTGGAGTTGTAAGCTTTATATTTAAATAACTACCCTCATAAAGATATACTTTTCTATCAAATTTTTCAACAATCATAGCATCATCAGTAACTTGCTCTTTAGTCTTTCTTAATTTTTCATGGCAGAATAATATAATATCATACTTAAAACACTGAGGCGTTTGAACTATAAAAGTATCCTCTCTATTTAAGGTTTCCTTGGCAAACCCTTCTTTATCCTTAATTTTTATAGTGTCCTTTGATTTAACTCCACAAGTACATGCACCATATTTTTCAGCATTCTTAATGCCATCATTTATTATATTCTCAGTAACAAATGGTCTCGCTCCATCGTGGATTAATACTATGTCACAAGGTTCTATTGCCTTTAATCCATTGTATACAGAGTCTTGTCTTTCCTTACCACCTTTTACTAAAGCTCTAACTTTTTTAAGGTCATATTTTTCAATTATATTCTTTTTACAGTACTCCATCTCATCTTCTGCACACAGAACTATAATATCATCTATATTTTTATTGTCAGAAAAAGCCTTTATAGTATGATATAATACTGGTTTTTCTGCCAAGGTCAAAAACTGCTTGTTTACATTTGATCCCATTCTTTTTCCTTGTCCTGCAGCCAATATTATCGCTGTATTTTTTCTCATAATTCCTCCAATAAATTAACCTTAAACTAATGATAAATTAGCACTTAATTTTTCTTAATAAAAAACTATTGTTCCTTTGGTTTTGCAAATATCATTCTTCCTGCTGCTGTTTGAAGTACTGAAGTAACTACTACAAATATATTTTCACCAATATATTTTCTACCTTCTTCAATGACAATCATAGTTCCATCATCTAAATATGCAACCCCTTGACCTGACTCTTTTCCATCTTTAATTACCTGTGTTTTCATAACTTCTCCTGGTAATAAAACAGGTTTTACAGCATTTGCCAACTCATTAATATTTAATACAGGTACTCCCTGAAGTTCTGCAACTTTATTTAAGTTATAATCATTAGTAATTACCTTTCCATTCAATACTTGAGCAAGTTTAAGTAATTTAACATCTACTTCCTTAATATCTTCAAAATCGCCTTCCCATATTTCTACATCTATACTTAACTCTTTCTGTATTTTATTAAGTATATCTAATCCCCTTCTTCCTTTTGTCCTTTTTAAAGAATCTGAGGAATCTGCAATATGTCTAAGCTCATCTAAAACAAAAGTAGGAATTACTAAAGTACTTTCAATAAAACCACTTTGACATATATCAAATATTCTTCCGTCAATTATTACTGATGTGTCTAACACCTTAGGGCTTAGCTTATCTCCAACATTCTTTATCTTAGAATCCTTATTAGTTCCAGGCTTTTTAAAGCTTGTAAACACATGTATAATTTCATCTTTTTTTCTTACGCATATATCTGCAAATAAAACAGTAATTATTACCGTAACAATTACAGATATTATGGTTATTATTATCGAATCCACTCTAATAAGTGTAGATAATAATACTGATATTATAAGTCCAATTAAAGCTCCTATACCTGCAAATACAATATCTACTATTGGAATCTTTTGAGCAGACCTTTCTAAGTATTCCATAGCTTTAACAATTCCTGAGTTTATAAAAGGTGAAATAAAATAAAATATAAGTCCAATAAAAATAATACATAATACAACAAATATTATTGAAATAAAACCTGTATTGTTTATTCCTAACTTAGGTAAAAGTTCCGTAGAATTTCCCCATGAACCTAAAACATATCCTAATGTTCCTCCTATTAAGGTAAACAAAGCCCTTAATATTTTCTTTAACACCACAGCACCTCCTTAATTTTTTAACCTATATTGTGATTATTTACAAATTTTCTCCATAATATCCTACTAAATTAAATATATATTATCATTAATTACATTTCAATGGATTATTAGAATATTAACTAAAATTTGATTAACTATATATAATATTAACATTTAAAATATTTGATATTCTCAATTAACAATTAACAAACAATTTTCAATATAAAAATATTTGTCAATACTCACATTTTCTACTTCTTCACATAAAATAAATTGTTAACAGTAAAATTACCCCCTATGAATAATAGTAATATTGATATATTATATAAATAAAGGTATTCCAAGTAAGTAACTTTATTTATAAAGGAGTGAAAGTTATGAAGGATCTAATATTTGATGAATTTCAAAATTCTGTAGATAGTTCTTTATTAAGACATAAAAGTATACTTGACATACTAAGCAAATTGCAGGAATCTGAAAGTAGAGTTAACAGATCCGTAGTAAAAGCTGTTACTAGTTGCGGTTGTGTTAAAATTAAAGCTGAAAAACAGGGTATAAATTATTCATTGAACGATGATAAGGAAAACACCATAGATAAATTAACCTTAGATGATTTAGAAATACCTCTTAGTTCCCATATACAAGGAGAGCTATGTGATAATTGCCGTAAAATCATCGAACGAGAAATAGGCAATCACTTATTCTATATAACTTCCTTATGCAATAGTTTAGATATAAACTTATATGATGTACTCTTAACTGAATACAAAAACATAACTACATTCGATAAAATTAATTTAAGATAACAAATATAGCACAAACTTAATTGCTTTGTGCTATATTTGTTTATCTAATATAAATTGCTCTTTTAATCTTCTTAGACCATTTTTAATGGTTTTAGCTCTTGCTTCTCCTACCCCATCAACTAAATCTAATTCATCATAAGATGCTTTCATTATCACTTGAAGCTCTCCGAAATGTTTTATTAGATTTTCTATAATTGCCGATGGTAATCTAGGTATTTTATTTAATATTCTATATCCTTTTGTAGATATTAAATTATCCACTAAAGGAACCCCACCATATCCTAATACCTTAGCTATCATATCAAGATCCAATAACTCTATAGCTGATAACTTTTCTATATTCCTATAAACATCAAGATATTTTTCAGCATCACTACAATAGTCTCTCACAAGAAATACTCCTTCTTGTTCAACGCCCTTGATTAATTCTCCTAATTGCATAGATATAAGTCTACCTTCATTCCCCAACTCACATATGTACGTTTCTATCTCACAAACTATTCTCATAACCATTTCATTTCTCTGTATTGCTGTGACTACATCTAAAAGGGTTGATAAATCTTGTAACTCCAGTAAGTTTAGATTACTTATTACTCTTTCTAAAACTAACTGATATTTTTCTAAGGTTTGAATAGCTTGATTAGCCTTAGCTAATACATCACTGCTTTCTCTAAGGACATATTTTATATCATCTTTATATACGGTGATTATATTCCTTCTTTGAGATATCGCTACTACTATATCACCAGTTTCCTTTGCAACCCTTTGAGCTGTTCTATGTCTAGTTCCAGTTTCTTGAGTAGTTATAGATGGATTGGGCATCAGCTGTGTATTAGCGTATAATATCCTCTTTAAGTCACTACTTATAACTATAGCTCCATCCATCTTTGCTAGTTCATATATATATGCTGGAGTATATTCTGATTTTATTGAAAATCCTCCATCTACCATATCTAATATGGCATTACTATCACTTAATACTATTAATCCTCCAGTTTTAGCTCTTAATATATTATCTAATCCTTCCCTCAGTAGGGTTCCCGGGGACATAATTTTTAGTATTTCCATAAGTTCTTTTTGCTCTTGTTCCCTCATTATTTTCCTCCATTATTAATTTAACAATTTACTGTCCTCTTATATATTATTAAAAAATCTTTGACACCGCTTCTCTAACTGTATCCACTCCAATTAAATTTATTCCCTTATTAGTTATTTTTGCTTTATTTTTATTTGGTAGTATTACATTAGTAAAGCCCATCTTTATTGCTTCATTTATAATTTTCTCTGCATGCGCTATAGGCCTAACTTCTCCAGTTAACCCTACTTCTCCTATAATTAATAAATTTTCTATTTTAATTTCCTTTGCTTTGACACTAGATATTAACGCTAAAACTATTCCTAAATCTCCATATGTACCGTCAATGTTAAGTCCACCTACCACGTTAACATACACATCACTGTTATAAAAAGGAACTCTTAATTTTTTTTCTAATACCGCTAATATCAAACTTAATCTCTGGTTATCAACACCTACTGCAGTTCTACGTGGCATCGGAGCTTTAGTTTCACTTGCTAAGGCTTGAATTTCTACTAAAATAGGTCTAGTTCCTTCAACTATCCCAATGACTACTGATCCTTCCTGTTGCATAGATTTTTCTTGCAAAAATACTGAAGATGCATCATTTACTTCCTCAAGACCACTTTCTCTCATTTCAAACACACCAATTTCACTAGTAGTTCCAAAACGATTTTTTATGGTTCTTAATATTCTAAACTCTTGTGTTCGCTCTCCCTCAAAATATAGAACTGTATCCACCATATGTTCAAGAACTCTTGGTCCAGCCAATTCTCCTTGTTTAGTTACATGGGCAACAATAAATAATGGAATATTCTTTGTCTTTCCTATTCTCATTAAATCATTAGTACATTCTCTTACCTGAGATACACTCCCTGGAGCAGACGAAATAGTTGGTTTATATAATGTTTGAATAGAATCTATTATTATAAACCTTGGCTCCATTTCAGTTATATGCTCTTCTATAATATCTATGTTGGTTTCCGATACCACATAAAGCTCTTTTCCTGTAGCTTTCAGACGTTCTGCTCTCATTTTTATTTGCTCTTCTGACTCTTCTCCAGATACATACAGAACCTTTCCATACTTTAGTGAAATATTACTGGCACTCTGTAGCAATATAGTAGACTTACCAATACCAGGATCTCCAGATATTAAAGTTAATGATCCCTTTACAAGTCCACCACCTACAACCCTATTTAATTCCCCAATTCCTGTATCTAACCTTTCATATTCACTGGATTTTACATCCGTAATATTCTTTGGCTTATTTCCAGAAGACATAGTAACTGACCTTTTAAAATTAGTTACTGCTTCACTTTTGACTTCTTCTCCCATAGTGTTCCAGCTATTACATCCAGGACATTTTCCATACCACTTTGGAGCTTCATAGCCACACTCATTACATATATATACTTTTTTAATCTTTGCCATAATCTGCTCCTTAAATTTTTTATATTAATTTATTATTTCTTAACTATTAATTAAAATACTTATTATACTATGAGTTTAACCATTATTTTATATAGTAAATTATATTGTTCTTAACTATAAAAAAACCACTTATATAAAGTGGTTAAAAATATATGGTATTATACCTATCATAATTATATACCCATTTTTGTTTAAACACAATGAAGTAATTAGCTACACTTAATAAACTTCAACGCATCTTTTTCAACTGTTATTTGTATAATATCACTCTTTTTGAAATTTCCTTTAAGAATCTCATCAGATAGTCTATCCTCAATCATATCAGTTATAATTCTTCTTAAGGGTCTAGCTCCGTACTCTTTATCTCTTTTTTGTTTACTTATGAATGTTTTAGCTTCATCTGTAAACCTTAATATAATATCATTTTGCTTAGCTCTTTCACATAGATTATTTGTGATTATATCAACAATTTTAATTATGTGTTCATCTTTAAGTTTATGGAATACTACTATATCGTCAATTCTATTTAAAAGTTCTGGCTTAAAGATATTCTTTATTTCTCCAAGTATAATTTCTTTCATATTTTTATATTCATTATCACAATTTTTATCATCAGATAATCTTTCAAATCCTATAGAACGGTGTTTTTTTATAGTAGATGCTCCTGCATTAGAAGTCATTATAATTATAGTATTCCTAAAATCTACAACCCTTCCCTTAGAATCCGTAAGTCTTCCATCTTCTAGTACCTGAAGTAAAATATTAAATATATCTTCATGTGCCTTTTCTATTTCATCAAATAGTATTACAGAATATGGACTTCTCCTAACTTTCTCTGTTAATTGACCTCCTTCATTAAACCCTATATAACCTGGTGGTGAACCAATTAGCTTTGATACAGAGTGTTTCTCCATATATTCCGTCATATCTATTCTAATTATTGAATTTTCATCATCAAACATAGTTTCTGCAAGCGCTTTAGATAATTCAGTTTTTCCTACCCCTGTTGGTCCTAGAAATATAAAGCTCCCTATAGGTCTCTTGCAATCTCTTAGTCCTACCCTTGATCTCCTTATGGCCTTTGAAATAGCTTCAATAGCTTCATCCTGACCTATAACTCTTTTATGAAGAATGTTCTCTAAATTTAATAATCTATCAGTTTCTTTAGATGTAAGTTTCTCTAAAGGTATTTTAGTCCATGTTGATAAAACTTTTGCAATCTCTGCCTCATCTACCGTTATCTTGATTTCTTCATTACTTTCTACTAAAGTTCTTTTTCTAGAGTTTAATTGTTGTCTTAATTCATATTCTTCATCTCTGATGGATGCTGCCTTTTCAAAATCTTGAATATCTATTGCTTGTGATTTTTCTTCAATTTTTTTCTTAAGCTTCTGCTCCAAAATTCCAACTTCATTTCTTTGTAAATTTTCTATTCTACTTTTAGCCCCTGCTTCATCTAAAAGATCTATTGCTTTATCTGGTAGGTATCTATTTGATATATATCTATCTGATAAATTTACTGCTGCACTTATAGCTTCATCTGTAATTCTAATTGAATGATGTTCTTCATACTTATTCTTTAACCCTTTAAGTATTTGGATAGCATCTTCCTTAGAAGGTTCTTCAATTATAATTGGTTGAAATCTTCTTTCTAAAGCAGAATCCTTTTCAATATACTTTCTATATTCATCTACGGTTGTAGCTCCTATGCATTGAAGCTCACCTCTTGCAAGGGCAGGTTTTAAAATGTTAGAAGCATCTATTGCACCTTCCGCACCACCAGCTCCTACTATAGTATGAATTTCATCAATGAATAAAATAATATCCTCACTCTTACAAACTTCATCCATTAAAGATTTTAACCTATCTTCAAATTCTCCTCTATACTTTGCTCCTGCAACCATAGAAGCCATGTCTATACTGATTACTCTCTTATTTAATAACATTTCTGGTACATCATCACTTTGAATTTTTTGTGCTAATCCCTCAACTATGGCTGTCTTGCCCACTCCAGGATCTCCAATTAAACATGGATTATTTTTTAGCCTCCTACATAATATTTCTAAAACTCTTTCTGTATCCCTTTCTCTTCCTATAACTGGATCAAGCTTATTTTCACTAGCATATCTAGTTAAATCCTTCCCATACTTATCAATCATTGGAGTTTTATTTCTTTTAGACTTGTATGGCTCCTCTATTTTCATTTCAGTTCTACTGTCATGAAAGTCAGAATTACTGCTTAATGATATTTCACATTGTTTTTTATTATAGGATAACATTCCGAGCAACTCATTGAAGTTTGTTCCTAAATTGTCTAATATTGTATAGGCTACACCCTCTTCTTCTTTAAGTATAGCTAATAATATATGCTCCGGAGATACAAATTTATCATTTAAATTTCTGGCTTCTACTAAACTAACTTCCATCAGCTTTTTAGTTCTAGGAGTAAAATATATTTCTTCTGGATATATCTCATCCTCACCATAGCCAACTAATTTTTCTATTTTATCTTTAATCTTTATTTCATCAACACACATATTTTCTAGAGCCTTAGCTGCTATGCCGCCCTCTTCCACAATACCTAATAATACATGTTCAGTGCCTACATATCCATGTCTAAATCTTTTAGCTTCTCCGTGAGCATACATCAATGCTTGTCTTGCTCTATCATTATATTTATTAAACATTACACTAACCCCTTTATCTATATAGCAAAATGCTAATACTATAATATTTAGTCTATCCAATTCCAGCAATGACAAACCATAATTTGTAATTATTTCTAAAATATATTTTTTAAAAATGTATATAAATAAAGTACCTTCCCTATTGGAAAAGCACTTTATTTATATATTTTCTATCTTTGTATAAAGTAGATATAGCATTGTCATAATCATAATACTCTATTTTAATGCATTTTTCTTCATAACATCTTATTTTAACATTTAGATTTTCATTTAAAATTACATCAATAAGAGCACCATCTTTATCATAGCTAAACTCCTTTAAATCATTTAATAGTTTGTCTATATTTTCTTTGTTTCTAATCATCTTTTCCTCCAGTATTATAAATAATTTTAATTTCATATAATAGATTATTTTAAGTAAAAATCATATTATCATATGATTTTTACTTAAATAAATAACATAATATGATTGGATTATTAAAGATATATCATTAATAATTTTAGAACTCTAATTCCGAATCATTAAAATATCCATTGAACTGTGAGTTATACAACCTAGCATAAATTTCACCACTATTAATCAATTCTTTGTGAGCACCTTTTTCAACTATTCCCTTATTTGTTAATACTACAATCTCATCTGCATTTTTAACAGTTGATAGTCTATGAGCAACTATAATAGATGTTCTTCCCTTAGATAACTTTTCTAAAGATTTTTGAATTATAAGCTCTGAAGTATTATCAAGAGCTGATGTAGCCTCATCTAATATTAATATAGGCGGATTCTTTAAAAATACTCTAGCAATAGATATTCTTTGCTTTTGACCCCCAGATAATTTTACTCCTCTTTCCCCTACATAAGTTTCATATCCTTCTGGTAGTGACATGATAAAATCGTGAATATTAGCATTTTTAGCTGCTTCAATAACCTCATCATCGTCAGCTTCAGGATTTCCATAGAGAATATTATCTTTTATAGTTCCTGTAAATAGAAATACATCTTGCTGTACTATTCCTATGTTTTTTCTCAAGGACTTTAATGTTATGTCCTTAATATCTTCTCCATCAATGGTAATTTTTCCTTTATTTAGTTCGTAAAATCTTGGAATTAAATGACAAATAGTTGTTTTACCACCACCAGATGGTCCAACTAATGCTAAAGTCTTACCTTTTTCTATTTTTAAATTTATATTAGATAATATTTCTTCACTACCTTCATATTTAAAGGTAGCATTTTTAAACTCAATTTCACCTTGTACATCTTTAAATTCTCTTGCATTATCACTATCTACTATGTCTGGTTTAGTATCCATTAACTCTACAAAACGCTTAAATCCCGACATACCTGATTGATATTGTTCCACAAATGATGTTAATCTTCTTATTGGTTGCATAAAATATGCTACATATAGAAAATAAGTAGATAGATCAATTACGCCTAATTCCCCTTTATATACGAAGTAACCTCCAAAACCTAAAACAACTACATTTAGCATGTCTACAAAAAATCTCATTCCAGACATGAACTCTGCCATATATTTATAAGCAGAAGATCTACTAGTTCTAAATTGAGTATTTCCTTCATCAAACTTTTCCATTTCATATTCTTCATTAGTAAAAGATTTAGCAACTCTTATTCCTGATATACTATTTTCTAGCTTAGTATTAACTACAGCTATCTTCTTTCTAACATCATAAAATGCCTTGGACATTTTCATTCTCTTAGTCATAGTAAATATTATAATTATAGGTATACAAGCAAATATTATTAATGTTAATTTTATATTTATAGCACATAGTAACCCAAAGGATCCTATAAGCATTATTATTGAAATAAATACATCTTCTGGTCCATGATGCGCCAGCTCAGAAATATCCATTAGATCATTAACAATACGTGACATAATATTTCCAGTCTTATTATCATCAAAATAGCTAAATGGTAATGTCTGTAGATGGGCAAAAACTTCTTTTCTCATATCATATTGAAGCCTTACACCCATTACATGACCCCAATAATCTATTATATAATTTGCTATAAGCTTAACTACATACAATAATACTAAGACAATTGTAAATATTAATATTGTTCTTAGATTCTTATTAGGAATTGCATCCTTTAATAGGTAATTTGTAAACATAGGAAATACTAAATCCATGGCTGCTACTAAAAATGCACATATCATATCAATTATAAATAGAGTTTTGTGTGGTTTGTAATAAGTTATAAATCTCTTTAACATTAAAATTCCTCCATATCTCCTAGTAAAATTAAAAAAATTGTTCTATAAACATGTTTTAAGCCCCAGCAGAAAAACTCCTTCTACTGAAGCTTAAATTCTCTATGAACTTATTAAAATACTCTTTAATTAATATACATAAATCTTCAACAAAAAAACTTTCACTGCTAAGAAATTAATCATTATTTTTACTCATAAACATTTCTATATCTTCTATACTTTTAATTATATGAGCAGAAAGATTTACATAACCATCCTCTGTAACCAGAATATCATCTTCAATTCTAACGCCTATACCTTCTTCTTCTATATAAAGTCCCGGCTCGTCTGTAATAATCATACCTGGTTTAAGCTCTATATTTCTCGGTCCTACATCATGGGTATCTAATCCTAATGGATGTGCTACACCATGATAGTAGTATTTATTTAACTCTGAGTCTTCCTTTATAAGGCCAATTCTCTTACATCCCTGAGCAAGAACTCTTTTAGTTATGTCTTGTAATTCACCAGTAGTAATTCCTGGTTTTACTGCTTTCATAACAGTTTCATTAGCTTCTAATACAATATTATATACTTCTTTTTGTCTTTCTGAAAACTTCCCATTGATAGGAAAAGTTCTACTTATATCCCCATTGTAATATTTATATTGTGCCCCTAAGTCTAAAAGCATAAGCTCTCCATCTTCAGTCTTAGTATTATTATCTACATAATGAAGTATAGTTGCATTCTTTCCAGTGGCTGCAATAGTTGGAAATGCAAAATCCTTAACTCCATTTTTCTTTAAAATATAATTAAAATATGCTTCAATTTCATACTCTTTCATGCCTGGTTTAGCATTACTCCATATTTCTTTTATCCCATCATAAGTTATATCTATAGCTTTTTTAATTAATTCGATTTCTTCTTCTCTTTTTATAGTTCTAAGTAAAGCTATATCATGATATACATTTTTAACTCTTACATATGGATATCTTTTCATAATATCTACCGCAAAATTTTGAGATGATGTTTGCGGAATATTAAATTCTTGTCTTTCTAAATCTAAATACACATTATCAATACTAAATCTATCAAAATAACTTGCAATGATACTTTCAAAATCTTTTAAAAACTTAATATCCTCTATACCTGAAACTTCTTTTGCTCTATCTTCACTTATTGTTTCGCCAACCCATTTAGCCATAACAGGATCATTCTCTTGTATAAATAACATTTCTGACACTTTGCCATTAATATTTATCATCACCATAATTACTTTTTCTTCATCAATACCGGTTAAATAATAAAAGTTTCTGTTTGGTGTAAATGGATAAGTCTCATCTGCAGACTTATAAGGAGCTTGTCCAGCAAAAAAGATAGCTATAGAATTTTGAGAAAGCACATCCCCTAACTTTTGTCTGTTAGTAACAAAAAAAATCTTATTCATAATTAATCCCCTTTTCATCAATATTTTCTATAAACCCCAATAATTATTATATACCATTTATTAGAATATATCTAATAAATACTAAAACTAATAAGTGAACTGGATAAAACCCATAAAATAGCAATTGTGCTTTTTTACCTTCACTCCCATTGTAATGATAAATAAAAAATAAACTATTAATGCAAGTTGCTTGAAGAAAAACTCTAAAGTTTACTCCAAATGGTTCCATAAAATATTTTAAATATGGTATAGTATATAAAAAATTTAATCCTATCATAGAAAGGGTTAATTTTTTAAAATTCTCTTTAAACATCTTAAAGCATAATATGATACAAACTCCATATATTGCATAATCAGATTGAAATTTCTCTAAGATATATAGTATTCCTAATATAATGACAAATTTAATTATATATATAGAGATATCAAATACTTCTTTGGATATCTTAATATCATGCTTTAACTTGTAATAATGAACTTTTTTGTCTATTATTATCATAATAAATATTCCTGAAAGAAGTGTAAAAAATACATTTAGTCCTTTAGTCTCAAATGCTAGCATGTAAGGTATTTGTGATATGATAGCTAAAATAAATAGCCTAAACATATATCTTTTTATATTCTTAGTCCTACTATATCCCTCTGTTATTAAAAATGCATATATAGGAAATGCCACTCTTCCAATGATTCTAAAAAACATTATCTCTGGAAAAAATATGGCTCCTGTATGATCAATTAGCATAGTTACACAGGCCAATAGTTTAAGCGAGAAACTATCCATAACTTAACAATCCCCCAATGTTATCTTCCTATTCATTATATTCTTTCACTTGATATTCATGGTGTGATATATCTGCACACTGCACTATCTTATGTATTTTATCATCAAACTCTATAGTTGTAAGGCTTGTCTGCTTTATGTATGGCTCCATCCAAAAATTACTTATATCGATATTTTCTAAACTACAAAGTAATGCTTTTATAGGCATAGTATGTGTAACTATAAGAATACTTTTTCCTGTATTTTCTTCTATAATTTCCATAATTGCTTTATCAATTCTTTCAATGAGCTCTTCAATGGTCTCTCCATCGCCTACAGGTTTATATATTTCTGGTTTATTCCAATAATTATAATATTGCTCTGGATACATTTTCTTTATTTCATCTTGGTTCAATCCTTGGAATTTACCTAACTTCAATTCTCTTAGTCCATCATGACTTATAAGTTCAACACTCTTATTTTCATTAATTATTTCTGCTGTCTTATAGGCTCTACCACTAGAACTTGAGTATATCTTGTCTAAATTAATTCCTTTTAATCTCTCTCCAAGCCATTCTGCTTGTTTTACTCCTAGCTCTGTTAAAGGAGAGTCATTCCAACCTTGCATCCTCCCTTCTACATTCCATTGAGTTTGTCCATGACGAGTTAAATATACAGTTGTTGTCACTTCTTCTCCTCCTACACTAAATTAAAACTTATTAATATACCAATTTTAATATAACTTCTCTAAATATGCAAATATATCACATTTAAATTCTATGCTTATACATTGAATTCATATCTAAGAATATTAAGATTTTTATATAAGTAAAAAAATATGCAAATAGTAAGTCCTCTTAAAACTTACATACTTGCATACTATCTAAAACCTACTAATTATACTAGCGCATTAATCCTTATAAATATCAAATTTCTCTAATTGTATTCTATTAGGTAACACTTTTGTATCATGAAACAACTCATCTAGTAGCATAAGATTATCGTTTTGCTCAACAATTTTATGAGTTCCAATTCCAAATTCATCTTTTAATAATTTTTCATCTTCGTTTTGTGGCATGAATATAGTACTTACCATCATTTCTTCCTCCTCTCTCAACTATATCAAATTTATCACTTTCCAAAATGTTACATAATACTTTTGCATCTTCTACTTTGGCTTCGCTCATCTCAATTTGGAAGTTATCTAACGGTCCAATTATTCCCATATAGTCATGAATAGAACTATAATCGCTTAATCTAATCTGTCCATATATATTCATTTTATAGTCTGACATAAACAACCCCCTATTATATAATTATTTATAGTTTGTTAAAGTTCACATATTTTTATACATTATTACTTAAGTCATATATTCTTTGAAGTATTAAATATCCAAAAGTAATTAATTATATATTAACCCACTGCACAAAAAATAAACCCAGTGATAAAATTTCTATTATCACTAGGTTTATCTATTTATATAAAATTAGAATATCTACACAAAATCTATACTATTTTTATGCTTCCTTTTTATTTTCAGATACAATTTTATCTACTAAGTCGCCTGGAACTTCTTCATATCTTTCAAATCTACTTCTAAAGCTTCCTCTAGCCCCTGTTATACTTCTTAAATCAGTAGCATAGTTATACAATTCAGCTTGAGGTACTTCACTTATTATTCTTTGCCCCTTTAATCCAGGCTCCATTCCTAGTATTCTTCCACGTTTTTTATTTATATCAGCTATAACATCTCCCATATAATCATCTGGAATATCTATCTCTAGGTACATTATCGGTTCTAAAAGAATTGGATTTGCCTCTTGAAGACCTTTCTTATAAGCTAAAGAAGATGCTATTTTGAATGCCATTTCTGAGGAATCTACTGGATGGAATGAACCATCATGCAATGTTGCCTTTAATCTTATAACTGGATATCCTGCAAGTACTCCATGAAGTATACAATCTCTAAGCCCCTTCTCTACAGCTGGTATATATTGTCTAGGAACAGCACCTCCTACTACTGCATCAACAAATTCTAATTCATCTTCTCCATCATTTCTAGGCTCAAATTTAACCTTTACATCTCCATATTGTCCATGTCCTCCTGACTGTTTCTTATGTTTTCCCTGTACATCTGCAATTTTTTTGATTGTTTCTCTATATGGTGTTTTAGGAATTCTAAGACTTACGTCTGCCCCAAATTTATTTTTCAATTTACTTACTAAAACTTCTAGATGTGTTGTACCGATACCTGAAATTACTACTTCAGCATTTTCTATATCTCTTGATATTGAGAATGTAGGATCTTCTTCCAATAACTTTGAAAGTCCACTTGATATTTTATCTTCATCTCCCTTTGTATTAGGTATTACAGCTCTAGAATATACTGGTAATGGAAATTTCATTCTATTAAATACAATAGGTCTGTTTGAAGCGCATATGGTATCTCCAGTACTAGTAAATTGTAATTTTGAAACTGCTCCAATATCTCCAGCTTTTATTTCTGTAGTAGGATATTGTTTTTTCCCTTTCATAAAATATAGTGATCCAAGTTTTTCGTCTTTTTCTTTAGATGAATTGAATACAACAGTATCTGATTTTGCAGATCCTGTTATAACTCTAAACATAGATAATTTACCAATGAATGGATCAACTATTGTCTTAAATACCAATGCAGAAAATGGTTCTTTTTCATTGATTTTTATATTTATAAATGCATTGTTTTTAATATCTTTAGCCATATATAAATTAGTCTCTATTGGAGATGGGAAACATTCTACTATATCTTCTAATAATGTTTCAGTTCCTATACTTGTTATAGCCGAACCACACATTATAGGGCATATATCACCTGTAGATGACCCTTTGATTAACCCATGATATATATCTTCTTCACTTAATTCCCCATCATTAAAATATTTATCTAGCAAAACTTCATCAGTTTCTGCTACCGCTTCCATGAGCATTTGTTTACACTCTTCCACTTTATCTCTTAACTCCTCTGGAATTTCTCCTTCTTCCATAGTATGAGTCTTAGGATTAAATATTCTAGCTCTATTAGATATAATATTTACTATACCCCTAAGTTCTGTTTCTTTTCCTATTGGGTATTGTATAGGCACAACAGACATACCAAACTTATTTTTTAATTGCTCTAAAACTTTTTCAAAGCTACTATTCTCACGGTCTAATTTGTTCACAAATATAGCTCTAGGTAATTTACGCTCAACTGCATAATTCCATGCCTTCTCTGTTCCTACCTCAATTCCTGCAACTCCACACACAGTTATCATTGCCATATCGATAGCACTTAGTCCTTCAATTATTTCTCCTTCAAAATCAAAATAACCTGGCATATCTACTAAGTTAATTTTAACATCTTTCCATTCACAATGAGCAACAGCTGTAGAAATAGATATTCCTCGCTTTTTTTCTTCTACATCATAGTCACTTACAGTAGTTCCATCCTCAATTTTTCCAATCCTATCAATCTCTTTAGTGTAATATAGTAAACTTTCCATCAAACTTGTTTTGCCCGAACCACTATGACCAATTATTCCCACATTTCTTAAATTATTAATTTTATACTCTTTCATAAGGCGTACCCCCTAAATTAAATTTGGATGTATTAAGTTTATAAAATTGTATTAAATATATATTTTATTCTATGCATTATCAAAATTTCCTCCAAATGTTAGAATATTTATAATATTTAATCAATTATAAATAGAATAAAGCCATAATATAGCTTTATATCTATTTATATTTCTTAAATTAACTAATATTCTTTCCTTATAAAAATATCTTATAACAACACTGTTTGTACTTTTTTGAAGTGATAGCATTTTATTTTTAAAACAATAAAAAAGTAGATAATTAACAAAATTATCTACATAAAATTTATAATTATAAGAAATGGCTCCGCGAAGAGGATTCGAACCTCCAACCTATCGGTTAACAGCCGAGTGCTCCACCGTTGAGCTATCGCGGAACATTGACCTGGCAACAACCTACCCTCCCACACAGCTTCCCGTGCAGTACTATCGGCCTCTTGATGCTTAACCTTCGTGTTCGGTATGGGAACGGGTGTATCCATCAAAAGCATAATTACC
>NZ_JPMD01000044.1 GCF_000732635.1 Clostridium sulfidigenes
TAAATTTGATAGAAGCAAGAAGTTCAAGGAAATGACTGAGTGAGGAGCAGAGTTTATTAAACATAAATGAGCACCGCAAGGAAGGAAATTGACGAAGAAATTCGAAGCTTATAGAAAATTTAATCTGGTAATTATGCTTTTGATGGATACACCCGTTCCCATACCGAACACGAAGGTTAAGCATCAAGAGGCCGATAGTACTGCACGGGAAGCTGTGTGGGAGGATAGGTTGTTGCCAGGTTTTTAATGTGGTTCACTAGCTCAGTCGGTAGAGCACATGACTTTTAATCATGGTGTCCGGGGTTCGATCCCCCGGTGAGCCACCAATATTATAAATATGCTGAATTAGATATGAGCTAAATTAAAGCAGGCAAGTATAATGTGATTCAGTTATTTTTATGTCTAAAAATGAAATTTTGATTATGCGGGAGTGGCTCAGTGGTAGAGCGTCACCTTGCCAAGGTGAACGTCGCGAGTTCGAATCTCGTCTTCCGCTCCAATATGCGGGTGTAACTCAATGGTAGAGTGCTAGCCTTCCAAGCTAGTTACGAGGGTTCGATTCCCTTCACCCGCTCCAAATATGGTGGATGTAGTTCAGTTGGTAGAGCGCCAGATTGTGGTTCTGGTTGTCGTGGGTTCGAGTCCCATCCTCCACCCCAGATAATATAGATAAGAAAACCTTCTGTTTTTATAAACAGGAGGTTTTTTTATTATTTAATATAAAAATAATATCATGCTAAATTTATTTTAATCATAGTATAATTAAAATAAAGCTATAGATAAATACTTATAAAATCAAATAATTAGTAACATATTAGAATTATAAGTGGATAAATTCTAAGGAATTTTAGCTTATTTGTGGATAAATATTATATTTATATAAAATGTTATATAAATTTTAAATAAACATGGAGGATAAAAATATGATTTTTGATAAAGAAACTAGGGTTGTTGAATTTGTAAGAAGACCTAATAGATTTCAAGGATATGTAATAATAGATGGTAAAGAAGAGTTGGTGCATGTACCTAATACGGGAAGATGTAGAGAAATTCTAATTCCAGGATGCAATGTATTAATAAGAACAGAGAATGGAGCTAATAGAAAGACTAGATTTAGCCTAATTGGTGGATATAAAAATGGAAAGTTAATAAACATAGATTCTCAAGCTCCAAATAAAATTGTAGAAGAAGCATTAATAAATAAGAAGATTAAGGGCTTAGAAAGTTATACGACTATATGTAGGGAAAAAACTTTTGGTAATAGCAGATTTGATTTTAAGTTAACTAATGATAGTGGAAAAGAATATTACTTAGAGGTTAAAGGGGTAACTTTAGAGGAAAATGGACATAGTATGTTTCCAGATGCACCTACGGATAGAGGGCGTAAACATCTTTTAGAGTTAATAGAGGTGAAAAACTCAGGTAAAGGTGCGGGAGTTATATTTTTAATTCAAATGGATAATATAAGTACTTTTAAACCAAATGACAAAATGGATAAGGCATTTGCAGATGCATTAAGGTTTGCTAAAGGTAATGGAGTTGATGTATTTGCATATGAGTGTAGTTTAGGTGAAAACTTTATAGAGCTTACTAAACCAGTAGAAGTTTTAGTATCCATTTAGATATGTAATAGAAGGGTGAATTACTATTTAAAATTCAAAAGCTATAAAGCCTAATATTATGATAATATAATAATGTAATCAGATATCTAAACAATTTCTAAAACATAATATTTTCCTTTTCATGGCTCAACGTTCATATGTTGGGCTTTTTTAAAGAGATTTTGTTTATGTAGAAAGTTAATTAAAATTTAAGTTAGGGGGGAGCATATGTTTTACATCGGTATAGATATAGGATCAACAGCTGCAAAGGTAGCTATATTTGAAAATGATATAATAAATAGTACTTTTGTAATCCCTACAGGATGGAGTAGTTTAGAAACTGCAAAAAAAATAGAAAGCATATTAGATGATAAAGGTATAAGCAAAAAAAATAGAAAAATCATAGCTACAGGTTATGGTAGGGTATCGGTTCCCTATGCAGATAAGACTGTAACTGAGATAACGTGTCATGGTAAAGGAGCTGCTTATATATATGATGAAGATTGCACTGTAGTAGATATTGGTGGTCAGGATACCAAGGTTATAACTGTAGAAGGAGGACTTATAACGAATTTCACAATGAATGATAAGTGTTCTGCAGGAACAGGAAGATTTATAGAGATTATGGCTAATACATTAGGGGTAAATATAGATGAATTATGTAAGTTAGCAACTGATGGAAAGGATGCAAGTATAAGTTCTATGTGTACTGTATTTGCTGAATCAGAAGTTATAAGTTTAATAGGAACTGGTAGAAAGAAAGAAGATATTGCATTTGCTATTGTAGATTCAATCGTAAGTAAAGTAGCCACTATATGTGGTAAGCACTCTACTGCACAAAACTATTTTTTAACTGGTGGACTTTGCAACTGTGAATATATAGTAAATAGTTTATCTGAAAAATTAGGCTCACAGGTTAAAACAAAAGATAGTGCAAGATTTGCTGGAGCTATTGGAGCTGCTTTATTAGCTAAAAATTTAAAATAAGTATAGGTAAACTTTATTACCTATACTTATTTTTATAAAATGTGTTAAAAATTATTTTAATCTAGTTAAACTAATTTTTAATACGTCATTAGTGTAGTTTACATCCACAGAATCAGTCATCATGCCTACTAAACTTAATTCAGAAGAGGAATCATTATCTCCATTAAGAGCCCAGTAATACTCCTCAATATCTTGTCTCCTTGGCATGTTTAACTGAGATGTCAAATCATTTAGTATTTGCTCACTAATATCAGGATTTACACTGGTAAAGCTGATATAGGTAATATCACCCTTAGTATTAAAATCTATATGTAGATCACTACAGCCAATTCTAACTAAGTAACTAGTTAGCTCACTAAGTATTTTTATATTTCTTTGACGTAAGTGTTTCATAATTAATATTCCTTTCTAAATGCAGAAATTAGTGGTAGTAAGAACATACATACAAGGCCACCTGAAAAGCCATTATTATATAAAATCATTCCACCGTGTAAATATGTAATATTCATTACTAGGCAAGCATGTAATACTCCTGCAATTATTCCCCACAGCCATCCAAAAGAACCTGCAATTGGAGCTAGAGTTGTACCAAAAAGTAAACTTAGAATAACGCTAGGCGAGTTTATTTCCCAAATATTAAAGAAAGTACATAATATTATACCAAACATTATAGGGATTATATTTTTTAGATGCTTACCAAAGGCTCCAAACCCAACAATAGTTAATATACCACCTAAAGTTGGACCATTCAAGTCACCATTTACTAAAACAACTAAAAACATTGAAAAGAGTCCTAGAATCCCCATATTTATTAAAGTAATTCCTTCACCAAAAATAAGATAAAAATCTGTAAGCAATCTACCAGAATATCTCGTTATTTTTGTAATGTTTTTAAAGCTATTACCATTATAGTAAAAACCCAAAGTTATCATAGCTAAAAATATCATTGAAAATAATATAATAAAAGGAACATTATTGCCTGTAGACCATATAATTCTACTTTCAAAGTCAATACCAAAAGCTCTAAGTAAAGACATTAATACTGTACCTATTAATCCTGCAGCTAGGCCTACATTATAAAGGCTATATCCTTGATGTATTCTCATACAAGCAGAAGCTAAGGGTGGAAGTAAAAAACCTATTACTATACTAATAAGGATACCTATCATAACAGATAGATAAAGAGGTATTGTAGTAGTACCAATTAGTTGAATTAAAGCTGGAGATAAGGTTGTTCCAAAAAGTGCAGTAACTATATAATTGGAGAATGGTTCCTTTTGAAATCTTGAGTACAACCAAATACCAAATATAATAGGCCAGATATTTAAAATATTTTTACCGAAAAGGGAAAAACCACTTACTGTAAATACACCTGCAATTATAGTTCCTGAGGGTTTAACGTTTAAAAAAATTAGCATTATTACATAAAATATAATCAAAAGTGCACAGTTTATGAAAGTTGCACCAACACCGCCAATTTCCATGTAATCTGTTATGAGTATATCTGGGTTTAAGATTATATTTCTTAAGCCAATGAATATCTGATGTGGTGAGTTAAAAAGAAAAGATACTAATATTAATATTCCACTAAGACATAGAAATAGTTTATAGGGTAGTGGAATTCTAGTGGTAAAGTCTTTTATAATAATCAACTCCCTTGAATTTATTTACACTCTTCAAATAAAGGTGTATATTTTTAATATATATAAGGCTTTACTTCTATAGTATATCAACTTTTATAAGTGATAACTATAGTATTTATATTATAATTATTTTAATTTCAAGCACAAATAAGCATATATATAATATTGTTTTAAACTAGTTTAATTATGTAGATTAAACAATAATGAAATATTTTAAATTAGAAAGAGGAAATAAAAATGGTAATGGATATAGTAGTTTATAATTGTGAGAAATGTCCTGATTTTAAACAAAATAAATGTGATGGAAAGGAAGTTAATTGTATGTGCAAAAAATGTCCTAGAAACTTAGGACAATGTTTAATTGTAAGGTATTGTAGAGAAACAGAATCTGTTTTAGATTGTTTCGATTATTAAATTAAAAAGTAGGTATAAAATATATGATAATACAAAAGATATAATATTATAATACATAGGAGTGTTAAAGTAATGGTGTCCAATGAAATTAAAAGTAGAATTGCTCAAAACTGTTCATTTTATAATGAGAGATCATATTATCCAAATGAAATACTTATGCAATTAGAACAAAGTTGTAATAATTGCTCTAATTTTGTAAGAGGACATTGTGTAAAAGATATATTTGATGAAATATACGAAGAAATCAGATTGAAATAAGTATTATATTTCCAAAAACTTAATAAAAATTTAAATTATAATAATATATCCCAATATTTAATTTATTATGGTTGAGAAACCTATGGAAAAATGTTAAAATGTAATTGATTTCAAATCAGATATTGGAAATTATAAAGTTTACTTTATTTTAGGAGGGTGAATCATGCACAAGAGATTATTTATACCAGGTCCAGTTGATGTGGCACAAGACGTATTAGAAAAAATGGCTACACCAATGATAGGACACAGAAGCAAAGAGGCATCAAGAATACAAAGACAAATTAGTGATTACATGAGAGTTATATTTAATACAAAAGAAGAAATATTACTTTCAACTACTTCTGGTAGTGGGCTTATGGAAGGTGCTGTTCGTTCATGCACAGCTAAGAGAGCTGCAGTTTTTGCTGTAGGTGCTTTTGGTAAGAGATGGTATGAAATGGCTGTAGCTAACAATGTACCAGCAGATTTATATGAAGTTGAATGGGGTACACCAACAACTCCAGAGCAAGTAGATGAAGTTTTAGCCACTGGAAAATATGATTTAATAACAGTTACTCACAACGAAACTTCAACTGGTGTTATGAACCCACTAGATGAAATAGCTAAAGTAGTGAAAAAATATCCAGATGTTGTATTCTGCTTAGACACTGTAAGCTCAGCTGCAGGAACAGAATTAAAAGTAGATGAATGGGGAGTAGACATTTGTATTACTTCAACTCAAAAAGCTATAGGACTTCCTCCAGGAATGTCAATGTGTACTTTCTCTAAAAAAGCTATAGAGAGAGCAAAACAAGTTCCACATAGAGGATTATACTTAGATCTTTTATCATTATATGAATACATTCAAAAGAAAGATTATCAATATCCATCAACACCTTCATTATCTCACATGTTTGCATTAGAGTATCAACTTGATAAGATTATAAATAAAGAAGGTCTTGATAAGAGATATGCAAGACACATAGAAGGCGGAGAAATTGTTAGAGCATGGGCAAGAAAATACTTCGAAATATTACCAGATGAAAGATATATGTCTAACACTTTAACTAACATAAAGAATACTAGAAATATTGATGTTGCAGCTTTAAACAAAGCTCTAGGAGAAAGAGGATATCAAATTTCTAATGGATATGGAAAGTTAAAAGATAAGACTTTCAGAATAGCTCACATGGCAGAGACTACTCCAGCAGAAATTGAAGAATTATTAAAGAACATTAACGAAATATTAGGACTTGAATAATTAAGAAGGGGTAATTCCCTTCTTAATTTTCAAGTAATAAAGATTCATATACAAGTTTAAAATGTATAAGTTTTCAATTTATATACTTAATGTATGTGGATGAAGTTAGATTTTAAATAATTAATTATTAATTAATTTTATTTTAGGAGGGTATCATCATGATAAGAGTATTAGTTACTGATGGCATGGAGAAAAGTGGAATACAGGTATTAAAAGATAATGGATATGAAGTTATAGAGAAATTTTATGAGCCTGAAGAATTAGGAGTAGCTTTACAAAACTTTGATGTAGTAGTAGTAAGAAGTGCTACAAAGGTTAGACAACCAATAATAGATAAAGCTTGTGAAACAGGAAGATTAAAATTAATAATCCGTGGTGGAGTAGGTGTAGATAATATAGATGTAGCATATGCTACTGAAAAAGGAATAAGAGTTGCTAACACTCCTAATTCTAGTAGTGCATCAGTTGCAGAACTTGCACTAGCTCATATGTTTGCAGTTTCTAGATTTGTAAGTACTGCAAATGTGACTATGAGAGAAGGAAAATGGGAAAAGAAAAAATATGAAGGTATTGAGTTAAGTGGAAAAACCTTAGGCTTAATAGGTTTCGGAAGAATTTCAAAATGTTTAGCTCAAAAGGCTGAAGTATTAGGAATGAAAATTATGTATACTGATATCCTTGGTAAAGCTGAAGGGTATGATAAATATGAATATGGTACTTTAGAAGAAGTATTATCTAAATCTGATTATGTATCTCTTCATATACCATTCATAAAAGAGCAAGGAGCTACAATAGGTAAAGCTCAACTTGATATTATGAAAGATGGAGCTGTACTAATTAACTGTGCTAGAGGTGGAGTTGTAGATGAAGCTGCTTTACTTGAAGCTTTAAATAGTGGAAAATTAAGAGGAGCAGGCGTTGATGTATTTGAAGTTGAACCAACTAAGAATGAAGAGCTAGTTAACCATCCAAGAGTATCAGTTACACCACACATTGGAGCAGCAACAGTAGAAGCTCAAACAAGAATAGGTGAAGAAATAGTTCAAACTATATTCGATTTCTTTAAATAATATTAATTACGTAGGAGGAAAAAATATGGCAGTTGTAAGACCTTTTAAAAGCATAAGACCAACAAAAGAGCTAGTTTCAAAAGTAGCAGCTCTTCCTTATGATGTTATGAATACAGAAGAAGCTAGGGAAATGGTTAAAGGAAACCCTTACTCTTTCTTACATGTTGATAAAGCACAAATTGATTTACCAGCAGAAACAAATCAATATGATGAAATAGTTTATAACACCGCTAGAAAAACTTTAGACAAGATGAGAGAAGATGGAACTTATATTCAAGATAATGCTCCAAGCATGTATATTTATAGACAAATCATGGATGGAAGAGTTCAAACTGGTATAGTTGGATGTACTTCTATAGATGATTATATGAATGATATAATTAAAAAACATGAGCACACTAGAGCTGAAAAAGAGCAAGATAGAATTAATCACGTTGACCATTGTAATGCAAATACAGGTCCAATTTTCTTAACATACAAAAATGTAGGAGAAATTGATGAAATAGTTGCTTCATGGACTGCTAAAGAGCCAGAATACAACTTCGTTTCCGAAGATAGAATATCTCATATTGTATGGGTTATAAATGACACTGAAACTGTAAAAAGATTAGAAGAGTTATTTAAATCAGTTAAATATCTTTATATAGCTGATGGTCACCATAGAGCTGCATCTGCTGTAAAAGTAGGTAAAATGAGAAGAGAAGCAAATCCTAGCTATACTGGAGAAGAGGAATTCAACTTTTTCCTATCAGTTATATTCCCAGCAGATGATTTATATGTAATGGATTATAACAGAGTAGTAAAAGATTTAAATGGAAATTCTAGCGAAGAATTCTTAAATAAAGTTTCTGAGAAGTTTACTGTAGAAGAGTATAAGAGAGAAGGTCAATACAGACCAGAAGGAAAAGGTTATTTTGGAATGTACTTAGATAACAAGTGGTATAAGTTAACTGCTATAGATGGAACTTATGATTCAAAAGATCCAGTTAAGAGTTTAGATGTATCTATACTACAAGAAAACCTTCTAAGACCAATACTTGCTATAGAAGATCCAAGAACAAGTGATAGAATAGATTTTGTTGGTGGAATCAGAGGTCTTAAAGAACTTGAAAGAAGAGTAGCTGAAGGAATGAAAGTTGCGTTCTCTATGAATCCAACAAGCATAGAAGAACTTATGAACATTGCTGATGCTGGAGAAGTTATGCCTCCTAAATCAACTTGGTTTGAACCAAAATTAAGAAGTGGAATCTTTGTTCATGAATTAAGCTAAGGTAAATTAAAGGTAAAACTTATTTGTATCTTATCTAAATCAAAAAAGCTAAATCTTATAAAAGTAATTATACTTTTTAAGATTTAGCTTTTTTGAGTATATAAAGTTGTAAATATAAACAGAGTTCTTAGCTTCTATGAAGCTTTAGAAATACTTAACATAAATACACAGTTGAATTATATTAGTAAAAAATATAAAATTGATATATTCAGAGAATAAAAATTTACGTATTTATTTATAATTTAAAGGAAAAAGTTAAAAATATCTTTAAGGTTATAAGGTAAATACCACATATTAAGGAGATGCAAAAATGTTACAACATTCATTATCAAGAACAGAGCTATTAATAGGAAAAGATGGTTTAAATAAATTAAAAGGCAGTAAGATTATTGTATTTGGAGTAGGTGGAGTAGGCAGCTTTACAGTAGAAGCATTAGTAAGAGCAGGTGTTGGAACTATTGTTTTAGTTGATGATGATACTATTTGTTTAACTAATTTAAATAGACAAATACATGCAACTTATGATACTGTGGGAAAAGTAAAAGTTGAGGCTATGAAAGATAGAGTTCTTTCAATTAATAAAGCATGTAATGTAATAACTCATCAAGTTTTTGTTACTAAAGAAAATATTCCAGAAATAATTAGTGATGATGTTGATTATGTTGTAGATGCTATAGATACTGTATCAGCAAAGATTGCTCTGGTAGAGTATTGTAATGAAAAGGGTATAAAAATAATCTGCTCTATGGGTACAGGAAACAAATTTGATCCTACACAATTTAAAGTTGCAGATATATATGATACTAAAGTGTGTCCACTTGCAAAGGTTATGAGGCATGAACTTAGAAAAAGAGAGATTAAATCCCTTAAGGTAGTTTACTCTGAGGAGATGCCTACAAAACCAAAACAAGATGATGTGGTTACTTGTAAAACAGGGTGTGTATGTACAGGTGGGACTAAAAAGTGTGCTATAAAAAGACAAATACCAGGGAGCATATCTTTTGTGCCACCAGTGGCAGGAATGATAATAGGTGGAGAAGTAATAAAGGACTTACTTAAAGAAAGCTAATTAAAAGGAATCTAATAAAAATCAACATTAAGTAAAATATACCTTTAGCAGAGTGTAATTGCTTATTTAAGTTTATAATATAAAAATCCGTCAGTATAATACTTGACGGATTCTTATTTAAAAAATTATGTTTATCCGATAATTATTTGAACCGATACTTCCATTTTTTATGAAAGATAAGGCAATTATGACTATTGATAACAATTTCTAAAGAGCAAAGCTCTAAGAATTCAGCTTATTTAGCTAATTTAGCTAATTTATATAATGCTAAGGCATAAATTTCTGTAGCTTTAACTAAATCATGCATAGTAATAAATTCATTTGGTTGATGTTCTGTCTTTTCTGAGGTAGGGAATACCATACCAAAGGCTACACAGTTATCTATAGCTCTAGCATAAGTAGCGCCACCAGATGATTCTGGTATTCCATCATATCCTGTTTCTTCATCATAGACTTCTTTCAATGTTTTAATTAAGAAATGATCTGCAGGAACATATATGGATTCCATCCAGTCGAACTCATTATATTCTAAACCATATTCTAAAGCTTTTTCCTTTATTGGATTAACTATGTCTTCTTTTTTATAGGTAACAGGAATTCTAATATCTAAAGATATAGTTTCTATATCTTCATTTAAATCAATTTTACCTACATTTACAGTTAGTTTTCCAGATACATCTTCACATTTTGGTATGAGATTTTTAATTGCAACATCTTCACCAATTACATTGGCTATGAATTTTATTGAGTTAGATGAGGAGCCCATTTTTTCTAAAGCTATAGCCAGTCTAGAAATAGCATTAATCCCCTCAGCACTATCTGCAGAGTGAACACCTTTTCCAATAACAGAAATAGAGTTTTCATTTAAAATATATTTATAATTTAAACTGTTTAATACATTTTTAAGAGAATTAATTTCTTCTGCAGTTCCTGTATATGTAGCGTTATCGGGAACAGAATTAAATGCATTTCCTGCACTTAAAGTTAAATTAGAACTCTTTTTACAAGTTAAAGTAGATTGAAGTAATCCTTTTTCTGCATTTATACAGAAGAATTCACTATCGGGAGTTATTCCCATAGCAGGAATCTCTTCACCATTCTCTTTATATTTATTAATACCCCTCCAAAGATTTTCTTCATCTGTTCCAAATATAAATCTTATTCTTTTATTTAATTTGATTCCTAAGTCCAATAAAGCTTTTACTGCATATATGCAAGCTATAGTAGGACCTTTATCATCTTGAGTTCCTCTTCCATATATTTTATCATCAACTATGGTTAATTCGTATGGAGGGTATGTCCAAGAATTCAAATCTCCTTCAGGAACTACATCTAAGTGGCCAAGAACTCCAACTAATTCAGGGCCCTGGCCAACCTCTGCATAACCATAGTAACCATCTTTATCATAGTAAGTTTTAAAGCCTAAAGACTCACATAAATTTAAGGTGCTTTTTAGACAATCGTCTATATTTTTACCAAATGGATAATTAGGGTTATCCTCGTCTATAACGCTTCTAAAACTTACAGCTTCCTTTATAGAGTCTATGAGCTCAGGTATTAACTCATTAACTCTTTCTTTTATTTCTTCTTTTTTTATCATGAGACTATCCCCTTTCATTTTAGATAAGCTTTACATATTGTTGACACATATGAAATTAAGGAAATATATCCTATAGTTTAAATTAAACATAGATGATAACATATGTCAATATTACAGTAGGTTAATATATCGGACATTCTTGATTTGAATACTTGTCTATTATTCTTATTCATATTTATATATTTTTTATATGAATTAATGAATTAATAAATTAATATATACAATAGTATATTTTTGTTAGGATAATTACTTTACTTAATAGCTATAAAAATAAAGAATTCAATTCAATAAAAACATATATTAATTATGATATAATATCATTGAAAAAGGAGTGATGTTAGTGAAGAAAAATCAAAGTTTTGCCATAACAATATTTATATTTATTATTATGGCTGTAATTGCTATAGTCGATAACACTAAGGGAATATTTGTCCCTGTATTTAAAGAGACTTTTAATACAAATAATACAAGTATGGGCATGCTCTTATCGGTATGTTCTTTAGGATACATAATATTTACTTATATAGGTGGACTACTATGTGAAAAATTTGGACAAAGAAATGTAATCTGTACGGGGCTGTTCACTATTATAGCCTCTGTTTTAATAGTAGCTTTCTCTAAAACTTATACAATACTATTAATTGGAATGTTTTTAATAAACATGGGTATTGCTTTTGTAATGATTGGAGTAAATACGCTAATACCAGCTCTATTTATTACATTCCAAGCAATAATGATGAATTCAGCTCATTGTTTTTATGGATTTGGATCTACGGTAGGACAATTTGCTATTGGAAACATTTTAGACAATGGAGTAAGTTGGAGAAGTGTATTCTTTGGAATAGCAATGATTTTTATTGTAGTATTAATAATATTTTTCTTTATAAAAATCCCTAATTTTAATATAACTAAAAAAGAAAATAAATTTAATATAGCTATAGCTTTTAAAGAAAAGTATATGTATATCTATGCTATAGCATTAGGAACATACGTGTTTGCAGAAATGGGGATGTCTAATTGGATAGTTAATTTCCTCATGGAAAGTTATAACTATACTAGCAGTAGTGGAGCTATGTTTTTGTCAGTCTTTTTCTTTTTACTTACTATAGGTAGATTATTAGGTGGGTTTGTAGCTGAAAAGTTAGGATACTTACAATCAGTTTTATATTCTTTACTAATTGCATGTGTATTATTAATAATTGCTCTAATTGTTGGACATAGTGCTCTCATTTTAATATGTGTAACAGGACTATTCTTTGCAATAGCATATCCTACAGTTGTAGCTACTATTAGTAAGGTTTTTAAAGATAATAGTTCATATATAACAGGATTAATTTTAACGTTATCAAGCACTATAAGTATGATTCTAAATCTTATTATGGGAAGATTAAATGATATTATAGGGACAGCAAAAACTTTTTATTTAATACCAATAAGCTTGAGTATTTCTATCTTGTTTGTATTTCTAATATATAGAGGAAATTATAGTATTTTTAAAAGGGGAGGTAATGAAGTTGAGCAGTGAAAGGGAAGTAAGTATTAGTAATGCAACTGATGAAGCAAATAAATATATAATAAGAGATTCATCTGGAATTATAGTAGGAAGATTTATAATCTTAGATTTAGACCATGAGAACAAAGGTGTAATAATAAAATTAAAGTTTTATAAAAGTGGAAGAGATGCTAATAAAACATTACAAGATGCCCTAAAGTTGATGCTAAATAACTTAATAAAAAGCAAAGGTCTTCATAAAGTTAATATTATATGTGATGAAAAAATAAGTTTAACTCCTTTTACAAACTTAGGATTTCAATTAGAAGGATATATATCAGATAGTATTATAACAAAATTTAAATATGAAGGTAGTTTATTATTTGGAATAGTAGAAGAAGAATTTTATAATAATTCATATAAGAAGGAGCTAGCAATTCAAGGAAATAAAATAAGTATAAGAGTTCTTAATTCTGATGATGCAAGTGATTTATTAGAGTATTATACGAGAAATAAGGAATTTCTATCAAAGTTTGAACCGCACAGAGATGAAGAATTTTATACAGTAGAAGTTCAAAAGCAATCTTTAATAGAGAATTACAAAGAATTTATTAAGGGTGAAGGAGCTCACTTTGGAATATATAAAGCAGAGAAGATGATAGGAAGAATACGTATATATAATATAGTCCACGGTGTATTTAAGAGTGCATTTATAGGATACTCTATGGACGAACAGTATCAGGGAAATGGATATATGAAAGAAGCTGTTAGTTTAGTTGTAACATATGCCTATGAAGAATTAGGACTTCATAGAATAGAAGCAACAACTTTAGTTGATAATGAAAAGTCACAAAGAGTTTTAAAGGCATGTGGATTTAATGAACTAGGTATATGTAAAGAATATCTACACATAAATGGAAAGTGGAGAGATCATGTTATATTTTATAAAAATAATAAATAATTTTAATTTAGGAACTAATTAGTTTAATTCAAATATAATTTGTTATACACCGTCCATATTAAAGGTGGTGTATTTTTATTTATTTAAGTGTATAACTTTTTTAGGAACGTGGTATTCGAGTTTATCACCTATATGTTGGAACTTTATCTAGTTTCCTATATAAATATTTATATAGGTTACCTTTTATATAGTTAACTATTTAGCTATTTAACTAGTTAACTAGTTAAATAGTTGTTTTATCCATGTGGGTTTCAAGGGAATTAGTATTTTGATAATAAGACTAAATACATTATAATAAGCAGCAGTAATAATGATGTTGTTGTGTGCTTACCTATAATAAAAATTCAAATTGATATACTATATTTTAAATAAATAGTAAAAATAATAGAATATAAACTAATACTTTACCTAGTGTATCAATATTAGGATAAGGTAGCATTTAAATGAAAATAGAAGGTATGTAAGGATAAT
>NZ_JPMD01000045.1 GCF_000732635.1 Clostridium sulfidigenes
AACCCACGACAACCAGAACCACAATCTGGCGCTCTACCAACTGAACTACGTTCACCATATATGGTGCGTCTTAAGGGATTCGAACCCCTGGCCCACGCCTTAGAAGGGCGTTGCTCTATCCAGCTGAGCTAAAAACGCATATATTGGAGCGGGTGAAGGGAATCGAACCCTCGTAACTAGCTTGGAAGGCTAGCACTCTACCATTGAGTTACACCCGCATATATTTAATTTAAAATGGTCGGGGTGACAGGGATTGAACCTGCGACCTCATGGTCCCAAACCACGCGCGCTCCCATCTGCGCCACACCCCGATATATCTTAATCAGTACCGTTTGATTAATAACCTTAACGACAAAATTTATTATACAGACTTCCCTTTAATTAGTCAACACCTTTTTTGAAGTTTTTAATTAAATTTTGACAGTTTTTATTGCAAATTCTCTTCAAATCCTTATTTACCTTCTTTTCTCTTATATACCTTAGGAATACTAATGACGTATATTGTTACTACTAAATTCTCTGCCTATATTAAAATAAACTTAAATAAAACTAACAAATTATGCAACTTAATACTCAACACAAGGAAGAAATTCAAATAGTTCCATGTAAAAATAAATATATTTATACATGGAACTATTTAAATGTACAACAAGTTAAATTATTATATGTAAACTATAAATATTTTTTCATCTCTTCTGTTAACTTAGATAATGCATTTCCTCTATGACTTATAGCATTTTTCACTTTAGAAGGTACATCATTAAATGTAGCCTTTAGTTCTGGCACGTAGAATAGAGGATCATATCCAAATCCTTCACACTCTTTGTAGTCCTCTAATATTAAACCTTCTACTTCACCTTGAACTTTGATAATATCTTTATCATTAACTATTAAAACCATAGCACATATAAATTTTGCTTTTCGTTCATTAAAAGGCACACCTTCTAACTCTCTTATTAACTTTTTATTATTTTCCACTGAATTTCCATGTTCACCACTATATCTAGCAGAATATATTCCCGGAGCTCCATTTAATACTTCTACTGATAATCCTGAATCATCAGATAAAACAAGTACATCTTTACAAATTTCATGAATTGCCTTAGCCTTTATGTATGCATTTTCCATAAATGTAGTGCCTGTTTCTTCTACATCTATATCTATATCAGCTTCTTTTAAAGATACTACCTCTAAATCAAACTCTTTAAGAATCTCCTTTATTTCTACAATTTTATGATGATTATTACTAGCAACTATTACTCTTTTCATTACAAATTCTCCTTCTTAAATGTCTACTGTATGTTAAATAACTCATCTGCTTCTGGCGGAGTTACTTCATTGATTTCTTTATCATCTATTACTATACCTTTACTCTTAGTTATTTCTCCTATTTCAGTAGCCTTAATTCCATTATCATCAAAAGATTTTAACAACTTTTCTGGATTATCAGTAGTTATAAGCATACTACCTGATGATATTAGTCTTAATGGATCTATATTAAATTCTTTACATACTTTCCTTGTAATTTCTGTAATTGGCATTTTAGATTTACTAACCTTAAATCCTACATTACTTGCATTAGCAACTTCCCATAATGCTCCTAAAACTCCACCCTCTGTTATATCATGCATAGATGTTGCTTTAGCTATTCCACCTATTTTTCCTTCTTTCACTACACTTATGCTCTCCACATAACCTCTTGCTTCCTCAATCTCTTCATCTGTTAATATACTCCTGCATCTCTCTTCATAATCATTAACCAATATTGAAGTTCCTTCAAGGCATAGTTGTTTAGTAACTATTATGCTATCCCCTACTTTTGCTCCTGATGTGCTAATAGCACTATTAACATTACTTTTTCCAATAGCCGTACACGAAACCACTATCTTATTAACAGCTTCTGTTATTTCAGTATGGCCACCTATAATTTGAACATTTACTTTACATGCTTCTTCATGAATTTCTTTCATAAGATCATGTAATTCTTGTATAGTAGTCTTTGGTGGTGCTAGTATGGTAACCAAGATTCCTAATGGCTCGACTCCACAGGAAGCTATATCATTACAGTTAATGTTAACTGCAATTTTACCTATATTTTCATCTGCACCAGTTACAGGATCTGTAGAAATTACGCATTGATTACTATCAAAATTTATAATGGCACAATCTTCTCCTATGCCGTTAGATACTTCTACTTCCTTCCTCTCTTTCCCTTTATGGTTATCTATTATGTACTTTAGTTCATTCCAATTTAATTTTCCTACTCTCATATAAATTCTCCTAACCTAAAAAAACTATTGTGTTTTTGGCACATTTTCACTTCTCATATCATATTATTAAATATAACTAATATTCTGGTGGTGTTATTTTGAGATATATAGGACCTTTTTTAAGAATTAACATACTAAACAATGACAATATAAAAAGTCAATTGTTTCATTTTTCTAAAGAGTCCCTTAGACATATAGTTCTACACTCTGGATGTGGAATTATATCTAGAAATGCAAACTTAAAAATTAAACCTTTACCTAATGATGATGATATCACAAATAGCGTTATTTCTCCACTATTATGTGTATATAGAAAAGCCGACGGAAAACTTTTGAAAGAAAAAGATAAATTACTTTGGAATCATCGCAAGTTTAAAAGAGAAATAAACATATGTGCTAATGGGTATATGACCCTTGGTTTGCTGTACTTATCTGACTATTATAGAAAATTTAAAGATGTTGACGAGGATAAATATAAACTTAGCAAATACTATGTTGACCTATCCATTGAGCAATTAGAATTTTTTGCTCTTTATTGCCGTAATAGCGAGGGTGTATTTGTTGATAAATATGATTCTACAGATCCTCTCCAAAAAGAATATTTTCTTACAGACAAGAATATGAAGTTTAAATTTTCAACACAAGCTCTTCTTATGGCAGCATATTATAAATGTGCTACACTTTCGGAAGACAATAATGAAAACTTTAAATCCTTTGCTCTAGATATAATGAATCTATTCTCAAGTCTAAAACAAGAAATATATAATACTTCTCACGATGAGTTAGTTAAAATATGTTTAGCCTTCAATATTCTTTATGAATGTTCAAAACTGGAGAAAGCTAAGGAATTACTAGTAGATTTTTCTGAATTAATGATTGAAAATATCAATCATATGCCACCTTCTGTAATTAGAGATAATATAGATATTTCTTGTTTATGCTATATAAACTCTATATTAACTTATAAAAATACCAATTTGTCGCATTTTAAAGATGCAGCCTTTAAAATCTTTAATAACCTAGAAAAATTATATAATAATGATGATGGTATTTTTATTAAAGACATTTCTGAAAAAGAAAACAAATTTTCTTCAGATGAAATAATTCTATATCTTTATGTATTTATGATTCAAGAGTCTTTATTAAGTGACAATGAAAAAACCGAGCTAGCTTCTAAAATTCATGGTCTTTATAAAAAACAGGTAGTAAGCTCTGGAATTATACTTAGGTGGCCGGAAGCTCCTAGTCTTGATAATCCTGAAAGATATAGGAATTTTTCATGTAAGGCAGAAGACCTATTAGATGATAATTATTTCAGATTTTCTTCTTATGTAAATAATGATACTAATGATTTAGCACCTATTTTTGTTAAAAATATTTCTTTAAATAGAAAGAAAGAAAGTTATAAACATTATAAACATAGTTTTGATTCTTGTAAAAACATGTTTAACTTTTTTACAATTATTTATTTAAATACAATTTTAGATTTCTAATAAAGAAGTACCTTAAATTTAAGGTACTTCTTTAACTTTTTCTAATCTTATATTTCCAGTGGTAGTTACATACACTTGGTTTATACCTTCTTTAACACAAATAACATTGTTAATATTATATATAGGTATAGATATTAACTGATTTCTTAGTATTTTTTCACATTCCTCATAAATAATTTTTCTTTTTTCGTCATTCATTTCATATTTTGCAGAATTAATAAGATTGTAATATTCTTCATTTTCATATGAAATAAAATTATTATTAGAAATCTTATTGAAACTCTCAAAATACTCTCCAGGATTTCTATAGCTGAAATCAAACCTCTGCAATACTATATCATAATCTCCTTTATCAACAGCATTTTTCAATTCTTCTTTAGAATATTCTTTTAAAACTATTTCTGAATCAGTACACTCTTTTATATCAATACTTAAATCTTCAACAATTCTCCTATTCAAGTTATTTTTTTCAAAAATTACTCTTATTTCAGGATTTTCATTGATATTAACCTTGCTAAAGAATTCTTTAGCTTTTTCAGTATCTCCAAAAACCGAGAATACTTGTTCTGTTTTATCTGTTTCCATCACATAGGATGTAGCTGGAGTAAGTAATTCTTTGCATATAAGTTGAGAGTAGTATTCCTTTGATAAAAGTGAGTTTATAGCTATTCTAAAATTTACATCTCCACCAACAGTTTCTTTATCCGGGTTAAAACTTAAATAATATACAGCTGAACCATTAAAACTTTTCACCATTGAATTTTGAGATAATCTTAAAAGTTCATTTATTGGAGCATCCATCATTATATCAATACTGCCTGAAAAATAATCTGTATTGGTATCCGTTGACTTTTCAAAAATAGCTAAAGTATTTTCTTCGCTGTTTAAAAATGTAATTCTAATAGTTTCATCAGTAATTTTAGTTCTTTCATAATGCTTTTGATTTTTTTCTATGTAGATCCCATCATTCTTTACATCTTTAATTACAAAGGGACCTGTATACCTTATTGAAGTAAAATTTTCCTTATACCTATCCAGGGTTCCGTAATCTCTAAGGTTAAATACTGGGTTAGCTATGATATTAATAAAATAAGGATTTTTATAATTTAGTCTAATAGCTATGGTACTATCATCTTTTACGTTTATTGCCACATTTGAAAAATCACCAATTCCTTCTCTAAACTGCTTAGCTCCATATATACAATCTAAACTACTAGCATATACATTATTTCTATCACTTAAAAATCCTTTAAAAAAACTCTTAATTGCCTCTGCAGTAATTTTTTCTCCTGTACTATAATATATATCCTCTCTTAATATAAAAGTGTATTCTAAGCCATCTTCTGAAGTTATTATCTCCTTTGCAAGTGCTGGTACTATTTCTCCATTGTTATCTTCTTTTACTAAACCTTCAAAAAGTGTTATTAGCAAATCTTTATCTCTTACAGTATTTTCTCTTGTTAACTGTAAATCTTCAGGATTTACATTCATATTGTAAGTTATATAATTTGCTTTACTATATTTTGCAGAATTCAATTTATCTTTCTCAATAGATATTCCTGCTAAAATTATTATAATGCAAAGTACTGTAAATATTATTTTCTTCACTACAACACCTCCTATATTTAAAATTATTTACTCATTTATTTCAAAATAAACAATTCTGAGCAAGTTAACACAAAATTCTTCTTTTCCAATTGTAAACATGTGATATAATATTTATAATAATGTGTAAATAAATTGGAGGTATCTTATGGTTTACTTAGATATTATATTGAAAATATTAGGAATCTTATCTTTAATAACTTTTATGATAATAATCATTTGGGGATTTGTTGTTTTCAATTCTATATATAGCCAGCTGAGATATAGTAATTATATACTTGAAAAAATCTCACATATATTAAATATTTCATGTATAGATATGCAAGCTAAGGAAAAGGAACAACAAAAAAAATCTGAAATAATTGATGAAAGCTCTAATTCAGAGCTTTTAGATAGCACTTCTGACTCTACTATCTAGAATAATAATTATTTAGTTATGGATGATACTCCTAATCAACAGAAAATTTTATATTGATTAGATGTATAGTACAATACAAATTATTTACTATAGCAATTAGCCCCATGGATAAAAACTCCATGGGGCTAATGCTTTCTACTTTAAATCATTCCCTTAAACTCTTCTTCAGAAATTACTCTAATTCCCAATTCTATAGCTTTATTATACTTAGAACCTGGGTCTTCTCCAACTATAACAAAGTCTGTTTTTTTACTTACAGAACCTGCTACCTTTGCACCGAAACTTTCTAATTTATCTTTAATTTCATTTCTTGAAAATTCTTTTAAACTTCCTGTAACTACAATAGTTTTATCTTTAAAAGGATTTTCATCTATTTGCTGAACTTGTTCCTCCCTTGGAGTTACACCCAAATTTAATAGCTCATTTATGGTTTCTCTAGATTTATCTAATGAGAAGAATTCAACTATAGTTTTTGCAACTATATCTCCTATATCGGGAACTGATATTAATTCTTCAAAGGATGCTTTCTCAATATTTTTTAAAGTTTTAAATTTCTTTGATAGATCCTTAGCTGTCTTTTTACCCACATTAGGAATACCTAGTCCATATATAAATGAAGATAATTCACATTCTTTACTATTCTCTAATGCTGTTAAAAGATTTGTAGCTTTCTTATCTCCAAACTTTTCTAATCCAACTAATTCCTCTTTTTTTATTCTATATAAATCTGCTATGGACTTTATTCCAAGTTTTTCAAATAACTGTTCAGCAGTTTTTTCACTAAATCCAGCTATATTCATAGCTTCTCTGCCAGCGTAGTGAACTATAGTTTTTACCATTTGAGGCTTACATGCTAAGGTATTTTCACAAAACAAATGCACTCCATCTCTAAATAATTCTTCCCCACAACTAGGACATACCTTAGGCTCTTCAATAGAAATACTTCTTTCTAATGACTCCTCTACTACTCCCATTATTTCTGGAATTACATCATTAGATCTTCTAACAAATACTGTAGCTCCAATTTTCACTCCCTTACGCTGAATATCATCTAAGTTATTCAAAGTAGCTCTTTTTACTGTTACACCACCTAATTCTACTGGCTCAAGAATTGCAGTAGGACTAACTCTTCCACTTCTACCTACATTCCATTCTACATCCAAAAGCTTAGTAGTTGTTTCTTCTGCTTCAAACTTATAAGCTATTGCCCACTTAGGAAACTTAATTGTATATCCTAATACCTCTCTAGTTTTTATATCATCAATTGCTATAACTACCCCATCTATGTCATAATTCAAGTTATTTCTAATACTATTAATATATTCAACTTGTTTTTCTATATCTTCAATATTAGTGCATGTTTCCATATAATTATCCATAGGGAGTCCCATTTTTTTTATAAAATTCATCATTTCAGTATATGTATTAAATGGATTTCCTTCATTATATCCAACATCATAGAAAAAAGCAGATAAATTTCTTCTGGCAGTCTCCTTTACATTTAAATTTCTAAGAGCTCCAGCTGCTCCATTCCTTAAGTTCTTTAATGGGATAGAAGCATTTTTATTATAGTTTTCAAAAGCTTCCTTTGTCATAATAGCTTCACCATGAACTTCTATTATACTGTGATTATCTATTATGAGTGGAATAGATTTTATAGTCTTTACTTGACTAGTAATGTCTTCTCCAATTTCTCCAGTCCCTCTAGAGGATCCAACTATTAAAATCCCCTCTTGGTTATAGGTCAAGTTTATAGAAAGTCCATCAAACTTTTTAGTAACAATATACTTAACACTTGGTAGTTTTTCTTCATGCTTATTATTATACTCATTTATAGCTTTAATATTTCTATTATGCCAATTCTTAATTTGTTCTATGGATTGAGCCTTATCTAAACTCCAAAGAGGAGCTCTATGTTTATATTTTCTAAATTCATCTAAAACTATATCTCCTACTCTTAACGTTGGTGAATAAGGTAAAACCTCTTCAAGTTCACTTTCTAATACTTTAAGTTCATCATATTTTTTATCATATTCCTTATCAGATATGATAGGATTATCTAGTACATAGTATTCATAGGAGTATTTATTTAACTCCTCTACTAACTTCAGCATTTTACTACGCTTATCATCACTCATTATAACGCTTCCTCCTATTAACTTTAAAATAGCTCTTATATATATTTAAAATTTAATTATAGGCTATGTTTTATTAACATCTAAAACATAGCCTATAATAAACTTATTCTGCTGTCTTCGTGACTTTCTTACACTATATTAAGCTAGTTCAAGACCTGCCTTATTAAGCATAAGCTTTTTGATTCCCATATTGTTAAAAGCTATAGTTACTATAGTTTCTCCATTGTCTGATGATATAGATACTACAGTTCCCACTCCAAATTTACCATGTCTTACTTTTACCCCTATAGTAAGTTCTTCTTTAACTGCACATTTGTCAACTCCACATTCCATGCCACTAATTTCACTTGAAGCCATAGGTTTCTTTGAATTATAAAAACCACTTCTAAAGGAGTGAGGATTATTATTGACCTTATTATTTACTTTATTGTTAATATTATCAAAGCTTCCTCTGGATTGAGTTCCTCCATCATCATTCAAATCACATTTTAATTCCTTAGGTATTTCACTTATGAAGTCTGATATAGGATATCCCACAGTTCTACCAAATACCATTCGCTGTTCTGCCGATGATATATATAGCATCTCTTCAGCTCTTGTAATGGCAACATAGCAGAGTCTTCTTGATTCTTCCATCTCATTAAAATTATTCAAAGAAGCCATTCCTGGAAATATTCCATTTTCCATTCCAACTAAGAAAACTACCGGAAATTCAAGTCCTTTTGAACTATGAACAGTCATCATTACTACTGCATTATTCTCTTCATCTAAATTATCTATATCAGAAACCAAAGTTACCTTTTCTAAAAAGGCACTTAAGGATTTATCTTCTGAAGAATTTTCAAAGACTACAGCATCAGATACAAGTTCCTTTAAGTTTTCTATTCTACTTTCATCCTCGGCACTACTAGAACCCTTAAGCATTTTCATATATCCACTTCTATCTAAAATATCCTCAATTAGTTCAGGTACACTTATATTCTCTGCATCCACTATAAGAGTATTCATTAAACTCACAAATTTATTTATAGATGTTATAGCTCTTGCAGAAAGATTTGGTATAAATTCTGCATCTAAAAGTGCATCATACATGCATATATTATTTTCTGCTGCAAATTCCTGTACCTTAGCTATGGTTGTGTCTCCAATACTTCTTTTAGGCTCATTTATAATTCTTTTTAAACTTATATCATCAAGAGGATTGTTTATCACTTTCAAGTAAGCCATAATATCCTTAATTTCTTTTCTTTCATAGAATCTGAGTCCCCCTACTATTTTATAGGTTATCTCATTCCTTCTAAAGGCTTCCTCAAATATACGCGATTGGGAGTTCATTCTGTAAAGTATAGCAAAATCCTTTAAGCTTCTATTTTCTTCTCTTATCATTCTTTTAATTTGAGTTGCTACAAAATTTCCTTCATCTATATCGCTATAGGCTCTATATACTTTTAGCTTTTCTCCAGATTCACTTTCTGTTCTTAATACTTTATCTTTTCTTTGCGCATTATTTCTTATAACCTTATTAGCAGCCTCTAATATATTTGATTTCGACCTATAGTTTTGCTCCAACTTAATAACCTTTGCTCTTGGAAAATCCTTTTCAAAGTCCAATATATTATTTATATCTGCACCTCTCCATGCATAAATACATTGATCGTCATCTCCAACTACACATATATTTTCATTTTCATTAACTAAAAGCTTTATCAATTCATATTGACATTTATTTGTATCTTGATACTCATCTACAAGAATATATTTAAATTTTCTTCTATAAAACTCTCTAACCTCATCATTTTCTTTAAGCAGTTTAACAACTAAATAAATTAGATCATCAAAATCCAAAGAATTTGTAGTCTTTAATTTCTTTTCATAGGTTAGATAAACATCTGCTATCTTATTCATTCGAAAGTTTCCTTCATTTTCTTTTTTAAACTTCTTAGCAGATATTAATTTATTTTTAGCATCGGAAATTTTTGAGATAATTTCTCCATCAGTTATGTCTTTATCATTGATATTAAGTTCTTTCATGCACTGCTTTACTAGCGATTTAGCATCGTAACTATCATATATAGTAAAATTTTTATTGTATCCTAACTTATCAATTTCTCTTCTTAAAATTCTTACACAGCTAGAGTGAAAAGTTGAAACCCACATTGTATCAACTATATCTCCTACTAATGATTTAACTCTTTCCTTCATCTCTCCTGCTGCTTTATTTGTAAAAGTCAAAGCTAAAATCTGTGAGGGATATATATTTAAATCATTTATCATATGTGCCATTCTATAAGTAAGAACCCTAGTCTTTCCTGATCCTGCACCTGCTAAAATTAACAAGGGGCCTTCTACGGTAATAGCTGCTTCGTATTGCTCCTTGTTTAATAGCTTTTTTAAATCCATCTAATCACTCCTAAATTTATAGTTATCTAATGTAATTTATTAATCTTCTTTATCCTATAATATAATACTATACTATGGATATTTAACCTATTCTTTATTATACCATATACTATGAATTTATAAACGACATATAAATAATTACTCAATATGGTTACTACACCATAACCTTATATTGTAATTACTTTAATTTCTAATAAGTTGATTAAACAGAAAAAGCCTTACTCTCTTCAAAGTAAGGCTTTTTCTTATAATTAATCTATGATTACTTATAACTTTCTATTTATCTTCATATTCATTCCAATCAACTCTTTCAAATACTACCTTATATCCATTATTTCCATAATTTAAAGAACGATTGACTCTACTTATGGTAGCAGTGCTAGCTCCAGTACTACTAGCGATATCTAAATAAGTTCTTCTCTCTTTAAGCATTCTTGCAACTTGAAGTCTTTGCTCCATGGCTTTTATTTCATTTATTGTACAAACATCTTCAAGGAACCTATATACTTCCTCTCTGGTTTTAAGAGATCTAATCGCATCAACAAGATAATCCATTTCTGGAGTTTCAAGTTTTGAAACATATCCACTCATTATTTTCTCCCCTATCACTAAAAAATTCATCTATATACATTATAAAGTTATCATATTAAAGTGTAAACATTTAATCTTTAATATAATTTTATCAGACATTAAATACAAAAGCTATCCCCCTGGATAGCTTTTAGTTAAAGTATAAATATGTTTATTCCTATAATTGACCCTGCAAAAACAACTGCTGATACTATAGTAAGTTTAGTTAAGAATGATTCCTTTGTTTTAGTTTTATTTTTGCTATAAAAAGTTTCTGAACTTCCAGCTACTAAACCACCTAAGCCTGATGATTTACTTTCTTGAAGCGATATTGCCAATATAACTGTTAATGCGGAAATAATTATTACAACCTTTAATGCTGTTATCATTATTATGCCCCCTTAATTCTTTATCCTTATACATGTAATATATTTTATCACAGTAAAAATATTTTTACAATGGAAACAGTAATAAATGTAAATATATAT
>NZ_JPMD01000046.1 GCF_000732635.1 Clostridium sulfidigenes
TAGCAGGATTTAACTCTAGTGATTCAAATAAGAACTCTTGGTTTGTTGCTGCTTAACATTGATTAATATCTTTGATTAGCCTACAAAAATCCAATTTATTGTAGGCTTGTTTGCCATGCAATAAATCATCCAAACTTATATAATTTTCAAAGAGCGAGTAATTCTACGAATTATTAAGCTATTTTTTCATATCAGCTTAACAGAATCGAAACTTTTTAAAATTCATAATGCTTCACAATTTAATATAACTATTTTTATTTTCTGCTACAAACATGAACCCTATTATGTATTCCTTACTAAAAGTCGTGTCAATCCACTTCTTCTTTTGCCTTTTTTAATATAGAATTAATAAATTCATTCTTTGCATTTGTATATGAACCTCTATCATTAGTATACTTTGCAGCTAAATTCTTCTTTAACTTCGAATATTCCTCAACGGCTTCCTTATTTAGCCTAAGGTAATTACGAAAATAGATGTGATTTTTCCACAGTTCTCCGTTAATTATTTCTATATGCAAATAATGAGTTCTTAAATCTTCCCTTCCTTTAGCAAACATTACACGACCTTCAATCCCTGCATTATCTCTAAATTGATATCCATTTGCTTCTAATAAATTTCTATGCTTATCTACATCATCCAATGATTTAACTCCTACATCAATATCTATAATTGGTTTTGAATCAAGTCCTTCTATTGATGTACTTCCTACATGTTGTATATCTATAGCAGTTTCGCCTAACAAATGATACAATAGTTTTTCTTCTTCCTTATAAATCTCTTTCCAATTAAAACTATATGGAACAACCTTAACGGTTCCCCTCGCTAATCCAATCATTTATTTAACCACCTTAAACTTATTCATATTATATGAAAATTAGTTTTCTTCACCATTTCCTAAGATTTTTCATTTACAACCATAAATATAATACTTATTATAGCACGATTACAATAAAATGTATGTAAATAAGTATCTCTATATAGAGATGCTCTAAATATGATTTCTTATATTTTATAAGTATTTCAGTTTTTCATTATTTTGTAGTAAACTATATATAGTATGATTAATCCATAAAAGGTTTTTTTAGTAAGTTTAATTTCTGATTTGAGTAATTATATTAATTACGAGGAGAGTAAGTAGATGAAAAAGAGAACAAAGATCATATTTGATGCAAAAAAAGGAAATACAAGAAAATAATAGATCGAATTAGTTAACTTTAATATATATTGGAGGTGTACCATGAATAAGATAGAAAAATTACTAAAAATTCGTAAAATTTCTTTGGCGTGCTTATTTTTATCTGTTCCTCTCTGCTTTATAGGATGTTTTTTTCCTTTTGCTTTGTTTACAATTATTGGTATAAGTTTATTGCCAATATTTATCGTATTATCTATTTTGTTTTGGAAATGTCCTTATTGTAATTACAGGTTACCAATGAAATTTGACAAAGATAGTGATATTGATTCGGTATATCAATGTCCATATTGTAATAAGAAGTTTAATTGAAGTAATATATATCCAGATATGAAAGACCATATGTAAAATAAAATATAAAAATAAATGGAAGAGCAATCTTCCATTTATTTTTTACCACATCAACATTTTAATCAAAGCCGTTAAATAATTTTATTCCTAAATAATCCTGACAATCCTCTAAAACATACATTGGGTCTACGGTATGATAGATTTTATAATTTCTTATTAAATGTTTAACTCCCTCTTCTCTTAAAGCAGCTGCGATTTCCTCACCTGTTACCTTTGCTCTATTGCTCCAATCTTGTAGGCAATACCCCAGCCAATACATTCTCTCCTTTTCGTAGGTTATTTCATCCTCAGTGTAAAATCTTTCTTTAACCTTATTATCTTCCATAAATTCTTCAAAGTAGTAATATTGACTTTGTGAATACCATTGAGGTTGATATATTTCAATACCCTGCTTATATTCACTATTTAAGGCAGTTAAAGTAAAATCTACTGCATCCATATTATATTCAACTGCTAACTTGAAGAATTGTCCAAGGTGTCTACAAGCCATTGAATATTCATCCATTAATATCAACTCCCTCTAACTCATCAAAATATTTACCTACCTTACCAAACTTTTGTCTTATAAAAGTCATCTTTTTATTCATTATATCTTTTTTAGCTTTTACTTCTTTAGAATAATATGCTTTATCTAATTCATCTAATTGAGTAGCACTACTAAATTCCACTGAATCTATACCAGCTTGAGTCTTTATATTATATTGAACATCTAAATCCATTGAGTTTAGGGCATGAAGACAATGATCTATAGTTATATTATTATTAAAAAATAAATTTAAAGTATCAAACATTTTATCATCTGCAGTAGGACCAATTATAACATCATACTCATGAATATTTTCATATTTTTTATTTAATATATGATTAATCTCATTATTTAATATAAGTCCTCTATTATAGGCTATGAACAATATCCAATGAATATCTAAATCAAAAGTCAATGAATTAAGACCATCTACATTGAACATATATTTATTTACATAGGATGGTTTATCTTTTTTACGAGTTGCCCAACTCTTAGCCATTTCTATATTAGTAGTTGCATAAAACCCTCTTCCAAAATCACTAAATTTTCTTCCACCCTCATGATTAGGTTTATCTATAATATTATCACTTCCATGATATATGATAAGTTTCATTTAATTCACTTCCTATCCACTGTAAATAACTTAGAATTACATTTCATTGTTTCCATTTGCACATTTATTAAACAATATCAGCAACAAACCGTGTAACTATTATAACATATAATATAAATTAAAATTTAAATATCTAGTCACTTTATGCCTCAATATTGTACTTTCCTAAGGTTGATTGTAAAATTAAATCCTATAAACTACAATAGTCTTTATTAGGTACTCTATTAAGAAGAGTGTTCAGGAAGCTCCATTCTAACAAATTCTCCATAACCAAGGGGCGTATCTTTCCTATAAGTATCTACTACATTAAACCCTGCACTTTTATAGCATTTAATCGCCCTTTCATTGAAAGATCGAACTTCTAAAGCAATCTTTTTACCTGGATATATCTTCTTGCATTGTTGTTTTACTATTTCCATTAAGACCTTTCCTAATCCTTGTCCATATAAAGATGGTTTTAAACCAATTCCAATAAAAATACACTCATTTTTATCCAGTAATCTTATGTATCCACATAAGCAATTGCAATCATCGATCACAGCATTAAATTCACTCTTTCTCTTTTTTTCTATTGTAATACCCCATTTTTCATTAGATACTTTATCCCATCCTGGATAATTATATATAGAATATATATCATCATATTTCCAACTACAAACTTCTTTTGCATATATTTCTGTAAAACCTGCCAATCTCAAATTCATTTTGTACACCTCTAGAAAATTTTCCATTTACATTACTATGTGATACTTTCATGAATAAATTCACCACATCCACCACAAGGTGGCATATTTTTCTTACTTATTTTACACTATTGCTATTTACTCTCTGGTTTCGTGATTAACTCTATTGCTTTTTCTATAACCTCATCCTTACCCTCTGCAATTCCTTTCACAGTTTGTTTTACAGTTATGTCAGGTTTAAGACCTATTCTTTGTGTCTGGCTTCCATCCATATATGTTACTGCTAGCCCTGATATAGATGTCTGTATACACCCTGGAAGTGTAATGTCCATTTTATTACCATTAGCTCCTGCAGAAGGAGTTCCTATTACCGTTGCATTTGGTGCATCCATAAAAGACATAACCATTGTCTCCAAGACGCTTTGTGTACATTCATTCATCAGTATTATTACCTTCCCATTATACTGATATCTATCTTTTACTTTTCCTAATGAGGTTCTAATAATGCCGTTATCAAATATTTTGCTAAATGTAGTTGAATCTATACCTTTGTCCAATTGTTTCTCAATGAATCCTCTTCCTGAACTATTGCTTGTTGATTTGATAAATTTCCCTGGTTCGAAACTATTACTTGAATAAAATTGTTGATATTCAGAAACTTCAGGTTTTATATATTCCCCTATAGGATAGTTAATATATTCACTCATTTTTGCATTACTGTATCTCACATCAATAATCAACCCTTCTGTCCCTTTAAATTTTTTCATTAATTTATCTAAATCTCCACTTTCAAGTGTAGCTATATTAATATAACCTATTTTTTTGTCTCCCATAAAGCAACTTTTCTCATCTTGGCCCAGTCTTTTTACATCATACTTGCTATTATAATAGCATGGAACATTCAAGCTTAACTTTTCACCATTTCTTATTACCTCTATTTCAGCTATTTCTTTTGTAGAACGCAAAAGGTAATAATCAAAAGCATTTGTAAAACGATTTTTATCTGATACTGATATATATTTGTTGCACTCCTCTATTATCTTTTCTATAGAAGTCCCATCAATAGATACCACAATATCTCCTAACTTTAAAGGGGACTTATCTTCCCTGCCAGCAATGACAATCTGACCATCTATATTAAATATAGTTGCTTTTGCTTTGTATGCTCCAAAGTGTTGTGGTAGCACCTTAAAGTTATCATTAAAAAAGCCATGAGAGTCATGAATATATGTGGTAAGATTTGCAATGGATAATGCATATGATTCCTTATCACTTTGAAGTGCTAACTCTGGAATCTTGTCATAAAGTACTTGTTCCCAATCTTCATCCATGAGATTTTTATATGGATAGAAATATTCTATAATATTCCAATAACGAAACAGCCCGAGCAATCTCATTCCTGTGTCTTCATAGTTAATAGAATTGTCCATAAAAGAATCTGAAGATACATTGACAATATCCCCTTCTTCAAAAACAGCATATCCATTGTCATTATCAGTTACTTTTACCTCTGATAAATTTTCAAGATAGTCAGCAAGGTTATTCCCAAGGACTTGTCTATTCTTTATCCATGAATATTCTACATCTAAGTATGCCTTCTCTTTTACTTGATGATATAGATCTTCCTGTTCTTTACTAAGTGTATTAACCTGAAATGGAAACTGGTTTAACCATGTAGCCATGATATCTCCAGCTTCTTCCTTGGTGGTTGCCTCAAGCACTTTTGGAATAACTCTAAATAATTCTGCATCCCAATTAATATTCCCTGCTGTAATGTCTGGATGACGATACTTAGTAAATCCCCAGACCTTTGCTAAAGTACGCAAATTCTTCTGTTGAACTTTACTTAATTTTTCTATCCTAACTCCACTATCTGATGCAAACTCTGTATCTTGGGATCTTTTAAGATTTTTTTCTTCAGTTTTATCTGAACTAGTACAAGCTACAAATGTTAGACCCATAACTATAAGTATAAAACTAATTATTACTTTTTTACTAAATACATTCATTTTAACTTCTTTTTTTTTCATACTTTCCACCTACATTCTTTAGTACTTTAAAATCTTTTTCAATAAGATTTTATCTTTGATAAAGCACAATTATATACAATATTGTCTATAATATTATAAATATACCATAAAAACACTATACCACATAGTAACTAATGTGAAAACCATTTATGGAATATATTATAATTTTTGTTAGGTGATTTGAAATATGCTCACTTTAAAAAATCAACAGTTAACTTACCATTGATGAAAAATACTCTTTAATTATATGTCTATGTGTTTCAGCGATATTTAATTTTTCTAGCTCTTGGTAAGTAAAATACTTCAATTCTTCCGATTCGTCACTGCATACCAATTTATGATTCTCTGTTAAATTTACTATATAAGCAGCAGATATTATTCTAACAATATTTCCATCTGGATATGCAGCGATTCTTGATGGGTCTGAAAACATCTTCCAAAAGAACAAAGACTCTTCTGATATTATAATTCCTGTTTCTTCATTAATTTCTCTAATTATTCCTTCTTCTAAACTTTCATCAATTTTCAAACCTCCGCCTATAAGTGCCCAACGGTTACTATCTGCTCTTTTTTCTAATAATATTTTATTATTATACTTAATAATTGCACAGGCACCTATATGGTTTGGCTTATTAGGTTTTGGTGCATTTTCATTTTTATAATAAAATTTTGCTTCAATCATATTGTTCCATCCTCCAATATTTAAAATCTACAATGCCAAACTCACTTTTTAGTTTTTCATATCTGTCCTTTTCATGTGGCTTTATTTCAAACAAAGGATTATATAAACAGTGCTGAAGTACATCTGCATCTTTTAAAACTTCATCAAAATTAGAGTGTGCTAATACTTTATCGCTATGGGAATAAATTGCATCGCAAATCATTTTAGTTTCATGCTCATTTGTTACATTTAATGAGGTTAATATATCTCTTGCTAGGATAGATCCTTTATGTGCGTGGTCTTTTGTATCCATTTTTGCATATGAATATATATCATGAAGCATACCTGCCATTGTTGCAAGTTCAGCATTTTCTCCACGCTTTAATGCAATTAATGCACAAGACTGAGCAACTCCATATAAATGTAAGTACGCACATCTTCTTTCTTCAACATCTGTCATATTTAAAAGTATCTCATCAATATACTGTCTTAAAACTTCAATTCTGTTCATTATTATTTTCCTCCTAAAATACAGATAAAAGTTACTTTCCAATATTCTACAATTATTCATTTGTAAATTCAACCTACTAACTCATTGATAAACAATTTCATGTCACCTTCAAAAATAGATAACCCCTAAATCCCGCATGTACACAACAAATAGTTTAATAGATAAATATATTCATAGTTAAATAGGTTCATATTTTTATATTTAAATAGTTCTCTATATCCATTTTTACCTATATAAATAGGTAAATATACACCTATTTATATTTAAAACTAGGCAAGGATATATTTTTCATTTTAATATGTCACATGACTTATAATCAATTATAGAAGATTACGAATTAATTAAACTTCTATATTTATTTTGCAGCCTCAATAATCCAGTCAACTATATAATTAAATCTTTCTGATGTAAGTGCATGACCACCTTCATATTGTTTAATACTAATTTGTTGCCCTGCATTACATTTTATATATTCCTTTTCTGCCTTTTTATAGATATCCATTGCATCTTTCGAGTATTTATCTTCTGTTGCTGATACAATTAGAAACTTAGTTGGGCAAATCTCACATACTACATCGTCAATATCATAATATCTCATAAAATTTGGTATAACACTTGCCATTTCAATACCAACATTATTCTTAATTCTGTTTCTAAATGTTGCGGCACTACCGCTAGCACAAGCATAATGTATTCTTTTATCAAATGCAGTAAGATAAATCGTTGTATTACCTCCATATGAATGTCCTAAACAACCTATTTTATTATAATCAACGCAATCCAATCCATTTAACACACTGATTGCTCCCATTGCATCTTCAATTACTGTTTTTGCCAGAGTCTGACCTGTGAGTATTCCGTAGCACATTGTAAGAAAATGCTGCCAGTCATCATCTTCATCATTTTTATTGATTCCTGAGGCATTAACTCTTCTATCCTCAAAACACAATGAATCTGGTGCTATGACAACAAATCCCCTCTCTGCAAGTGCAGGACCAAAGGCTTGAAGATGATTCCCAGCAAGACCGCAAACTTCACTTTTGCCAAGATTTCTTTCTCTGTTATGTTGATGATTTATTAAAACTGCTGGATGCTTTCCTTCTCCATCTGGCAAAAGCAAAAATGCAGTGTTTTTACGTCCATGTATGAAATATTGAATAAGTTCCCTTCTGTATCCATTACATTGGAATGTTTCTAAAACCTCATAATCTATTCTGCTACTCACAGGCTTCAAGTCAATAAGTTTTAACATCTCTTTACTGTTTGTACTCATACTACCTCCTTCTAATAAATACAAATTTATACTTTTGCAATATACGGATTTTATTTACTTCGCAATTTAATACAATTATTCATTCACATACTTATTATAACACGATTTCAATAAAATGTATGAGTATATTAAAAGCACCTCCATATAGAGATGCTCTAAAATAAACAGTATTACTAATAAGTTATTTAATTATATATCAATTTCACCATATAAAAAGATGAGATTTTAAAACATAAAAACTCTCTGACTCCACCTTGCTTAAATATTTATTTTAAATTGTATACTTAAATATAAGTTCTCCATTAACATCCTTTTCATTTATATACTCAAAACCAATGCTTTTATATAAACTATAAGCTAATATATTTTGCTCAACTATACTTAAGTAGATAGTATTAACATCATATTTTTTCGAAACTATATCAATAAGGTCGGTCATTGCAATTCTTCCAAATCCTTTTCCCTGGTATCTTTCATCTATCATTATTCTATCAATCCAAGTGTCTTTATTAGGCCCGAAGGATCCGTACATTGCAAATCCAATTACTTCCTCCTTATGATATATAGCTACAGGATTCCACTGACTACAAGTTCTTGCTTCTTCCAAGCATTCATCTACAGTTTCAATAAATTTCTCTTGGTCTGACTTTAATTTTATTTTCCTAACAATATTTTCATTAGTATTATCTATATCCTTAAAATATATATTATTCATATAATTACTTATCCCCCAAATTCAAAACATTTAAATTCATGTATCTTAACCAATGAATTACTTGATTAATCTTCTTTCTTATCTTAACTCAATCTGTTTATAATATTATTTTTCCTTTTTAAAAACAAAAGACTTACATTCATCATCAAATATGTTTTCCTTTAAAAATGTAAATCCACATTTTTTAGTATAAACAAAGTATAAATTTCTAATTATCTTTTTATATTTTCTTAAATGCTCGTAAAGCCTTATTCTATGTGCTTTCGAGTATTTTTACTGTAGGAAGATACTTCACGTTTCTTTGCATATTTCCTCATGTCTTAGCTGTCAGAAGTGGTAAATAAGTAGTAAATTCATTTGTACTACTAAGCAACAAGACGCTCCTGTTGCTTCTCTTTATTCAAGCGTTTCATTTCTGCCATTGCAGAATCGAATGTTGCATGTGCGTAATAGTTCAGCGTCATGGCTATATTAGCATGTCCCATAATGTACTGTAATGCCTTTGGATTCATTCCTGCATTTGCATAGTTGGTACAGAATGTATGTCGCAAACTATGTGGAGTGATGTGTGGCAATTTATCCTCGTTATACTTATTGTATTTCTTAACAAGACCTTTCATCATGCCGTTGTAATCACTTGCCACTTTTGGATAGTTCTTTCTATTAAGAAAGAGGAAATCACTATATCCATCAATCTCAACACGCTTATCATTCTTTCGATTCGCTAACACTCGCTTAAATGCTTGATAGGCTTCTTCAACCATAGGAACTTGACGTTCGCCACTTTTGGTCTTTGGTGTTTCAATGTAGTACCCAATTTCAGTATCTCTCAATAGCTGATGGTCTATATTGACAAGACGATTCTCAAAATCTAAATCTGGAAGTGTCAAACCACCAAACTCTGAAATACGAAGACCTGTTTTTAAGAGTATCAGAATTTCATCATAATTTTTGCTGTAGGTTTTATCAGCTTTTGCAAAGGCTAACAGTTTTTCTTCCTGTTCTTCTGTTAGTACGGTCTTAGGGACAGTATCATCATCAAGAACTGCTTTCAGTTGAAAGTCAAATGGATTCTTCCGAACACAATCATCTTGTATAGCAATATAGAATGAAGCCTTTAAAGAACGTTTGTAGTTATTGATGGTTTGATAAGCATAACCATTTTCACTCATTCTAATAGCCCATTCTTTAGCGTCTGATGGCTTAATACTGTCAATACTTCTTACACCTAACTTGTCTTTCTTCAAAATATCCATAAGATATTTGCGTCCAGTTTCAGTGTTTTTTCTAACCTTTGGTCTTTGAGCGTTCTGTTTTGCGTAAAGCTGGCAGAGTGTCATTTTCTTTCCTACAACATCAATACCATCATGAATGTCTTTCTGTAACTCTGCGATTTTCTCTCTAAGTGAGATACAATCACGCTTTCCTGCTGGTACTCGGTCTGTAGCCACAAGTTTCCACGAGTAAACAAATTGCGGTTCTCCAAATGAATCTATATATTTGTATAAGTATCTTCCGTCTTTTCGTTGGCTCTCTCCAGTCTTTAAGATTCGACCTTTATTGTCACGTCTTTTTTCTGACATGGCATTTGCTCCTTTCCTTTATGGAAAGAGCCTTGATACGACTTAATACTATTTTATCATATACAAGACCCTTTGGCGACGCTAGATTGCGTCCAATGTATCTATAATTTTTTCAAATTGTTTTCGTTTAATCTGAATACGATTGCCATTCATAATCAGCCAATTTGCATTTTTATTTTCCTCTGCCAAGCGTCGTAGCTTGTTTTCGCCAATACGAAAATATTTTGACGCTTCTTCAATGGTTAGGGTATAACGTTCCCAAATAGGAATGTCAGTCTGCTTCATAAAATCCTCCTTTCCAAATCACTTATTTGGATTTCATAAAAGTTGTTTTACCAGCAATCGAACAGCTTTAGCAAAGCTCACGGGAGTTCCACCCCTGCATGGTTCTCATGTAGCCATACTCATTGCCTGCGACGGTTTTATCACGCTCGGACTATTGACTGTATGGGAGTATCATTATCACGATAAGAATGTCGTTGCAGGCAATCCTGCTAAAGATTGCTTCTCGGATCACTAACATGAATCGCTCGCTATCTTTATAAGATAGGTCATGGCGGTTAGTTCCGTTGGCTCTTTTCTTATCGAAACGTATTCGATTACTTTTATTCAGTTTTCAAAGAACAATGGCTCGTTAGCCTATCAAAACACATTGAAAGCTCAATATGCTTTGGTGGAATAACAAACCTCCCTGTTCGGGAAGCGTGGAATGGTTTAGCACGCTTCCACGAAAGGAGAGAGGATATTACTTAATTTCAAATGACAAAATCTTTGTAATCAGTCTGGTTTCCATTCTTCCACGTAAGACTTCATCAACGACCATACTTTGATTGCCATATTCATCTTTCATAAGTCGTAGGGAACGCTTCGTTATGTACCCTCTGTAATGATGTAGAATCTGGTTAATCGCTTCGGTATCGCCATCTGTTGCCTTTACAATGAGAGGAAAGGGAATCATAGGATATTGTGTTTTCATTCTTCAAATTCCTCCATAAACTTTTTAATTAAGGCTAGTCCACTGGTTCTATGCCGATAGACAGTAGAACGGTTCAATTTCAACAGGTCTGCAATTTCTGAATCGCTCATGTCCATAAAGTAAAACAGCAGTAGAATTTCACGTTTCTTGTCTGGCAACTCACGTAATGCTTCACTCAACAAATCATTTTCAACGCCTACTGATAACCCATTGAGTGTAAAAATCTGAAAGTCAGTTGAATAGTTATCTGTTGTCGCAAACTGGCTAACAAGATAATCGCCAACATCCGAAAAGGACACCTCACGCTTTGCAATCCTTGAAAGATAAAGCATATAATTCTTTCGCTCGTCTTCCATAGCACGTTTACAGATATAGTCAAACTGATTTTCTATTGTGGTCTGAAAAGAAGATGGTTTCATGTTTCTCACCCCCTTTCTGTCTAGGAAAGGAAGTGAGCCTTGCTCGTTTATCTCCTTTCACTCTTAGTCCCAATGTGAAAGGGGGATTTGTTGCATTACTGATAAATAAACTTTGTAAAAAAGTTCTGAATAGCCAAAAAAGCATATAAACAGATTTATTTCTCTGTTTACATGCTTCTGTTATTCTATCTATATGATTTATAAAACCACATTGGTGGACGTACTTATCTATTGCAGATAGACGACTTTTTTTGACAAGAACCCAATGTAAGGAAATTTATTGTATATGATGTACTTCATGGCGACGTTGACCTCCAACAAACCGCCATTTGGAAGTAATATACAATATTTTAACAGCGTAAATAGCACTACCATATAACGGTTTTTTTTTATTGGCGTTTAGTAGTGCTTTTTATTAAATATAAACCTATAAACCATATAACACGTTTTTCTATACCTGTTTTTAATTCAGTAGGAACAATAAAATGTATAGAGGTGGTCTACTATGCGTAAAAAAGAAGATAAATATGATTTTAGAGCCTTTGGTTTAGCCATTAAAGAAGCTCGATTGAAACGAGGTTTAACTCGTGAACAAGTGGGAGCATTGATTGAAATTGACCCACGGTACTTAACTAATATTGAAAATAAAGGGCAACACCCCAGCATACAAGTTCTTTATGACCTTGTATCGTTACTTCATGTTTCCGTTGATGAATTTTTCTTACCTGCTAATAACTTGGTAAAAAGCACCCGACGATTACAGATAGAGAAATACATGGATAGCTTTACAGACAAAGAACTATCCTTAATGGAATCTTTAGCCAGCGGTATCAACGAAGCAAGAAACATCGAAGACTAATTAAAAGAATCCATACATAACGGAAAGAGCCGATAAAATGAGATTGTATTAATCTCATTTTATCGGCTCTGCGTCTTTGCGTCTGGCTCTGTAATCACAGTTACTTTGAACTGCTTTATTTCAATTAAATTTTCTTGTCTGCATTTCGGACAATAGAGGGGGAATTTTTTTAATTCAGTATCTTCCCTTATCTTTAATCGTGTTTTATTTCCACATACAGGACACAATATCCACTTGTAGTTTATAATAACTATCTCCTCCTTTACACTTTAATTCAAATCTTTATTAAAAAATATTTCATCTTATTTAACAAGAAACCATATTTATATAACAACATAAAATACACTAAGTTATTTTATTGAACATATATCGTACTTTATCTATCCGACTATTTGGACGACGGGGCTGGCAAACAGGTTCACCGGTAGTAACATGGTACCCTTTTAACTCTGTTAAACAAACACTACGTCCATTTGTAAAGAAAGTTAAATCACTACGATATTCTTGAATACACCGAGCAGGGATTTCTCCACTAAGAATGACCTCATTATTTTTCAATTGAGTGTCTACGATGTTCGCACAATATTTAGGAGCATCGTTGTATGCTCGTGAAAGATATTCCTGTGGCGCATAAATTTTAAAACTAAGATATGGCTCTAACAATTCTGTTCCAGCTTTTTTTAAGACTTGTTCCAATACAATAGGAGCAAGCATCCGAAAATCTGCTGGGGTACTAACAGGGCTATAGTATAAGCCATACTTAAAACAGATTTTACAGTCCGTCACATTCCAACCATACAATCCTTGTTCACAGCCATAGCGTATCCCCTCCATAACTGCATTTTGAAACGATTGATTTAAGTATCCAAGAGAAACCGAGCTCTCATACTGTACTCCGCTCCCTAATGGAAGCTGTGCTACAGATAGACCAATGGAAGCCCAGAAAGGATTCGGTGGAACTTCGATGTGAATGGTATACTCTGCTTTTTTTAACGGTCTTTCCATATAAATGACTGTAGGCTCTTTTATTTCTATCTCCACATGATACTTTTCTTGCAGCAGAGCACAAGTCACTTCCATTTGTACTTTCCCTAAGAAAGAAAGTATGATTTCATGTGTCGCAGAATCCACATAATATCGCAGAAGCGGGTCACTGTCGGAGATTTCTAAAAGTGCATCAAGTAACATTTCCCTTTGTTGAGGTTTGCTCGGTTCAACAGTCGTTTGCAGCAGAGGGAGGGGATTTTCAATTCTCTCTCTCTGTGGCAATAGCTTTGTATCTCCAAGAACACTATTTAACTTCAAAAACTCATTCTGCAAAATAACAATTTCCCCGGAATAAGCCTTATCGATTTTACATAATTCACCATTTATTGAAGTATACATTTCTGTAATTTTTATTTTTTCCTTTTCCGATATTCTAACCGAATCTCGCAAATGCAGTACGCCACTATAAAGACGTATATATGCAAGACGCTGTCTTTTTTCCGAATACTCAATTTTGAAAACTTTTCCGCAAAGTTCAGACTGACCTCGATGTGTTGATGAATAAAATTTATTCGTAATCACTTCTATAAGGTTATCAATCCCTATATTGTTTTTTGCACTTCCGTGATAAACAGGGAACAGGGAACAATTATGAAATCTTATGCTTTCCTCTTGTTCGAGTTCTAATGCTTCCAATAATTTCCCAGACGTATATTTCTCCAAAAGGTAATCATTTCCTTCTATTACCATATCCCATTGTTCAGATTCGGTAAAGTTCATTACACGCATATTAGGATGCAGTTCTACCTTCTGTTTGATTACAATTTCCGCAGAAAGTTTCTCTTTAATATCCTGATAAACCGTTGATAAATCAATTCCATTTTGGTCAATCTTATTGATAAAAAAGATTGTGGGAATACCTATTTTCCTAAGTGCATGAAACAATATACGAGTTTGTGCTTGTACGCCATCTTTTGCAGAAATCAGTAGAATTGCCCCATCTAATACTGATAATGAACGATATACTTCTGCTAAAAAATCCATATGTCCTGGCGTGTCTATGATGTTCATCTTAGTATTTTTCCACTGAAAAGAGGTTATCGCCGTCTGAATTGTAATTCCTCTCTGACGTTCTAAAAGCGTATTATCCGTTTTCGTTGTACCTCTGTCCACGCTTCCTAATTCTGTAATCGCTCCACTGTTATATAATAAGCTTTCTGTTAAGGTAGTTTTTCCCGCATCAACATGAGCTAAAACTCCAATATTAATAATTTTCATGTGATTTTCCTCCATTCAAAAGCCCAAAAGGGCATAAAAATCCCAGTGATAAATACTCTTATCACTGGGATTTTTATGCATAACCATAGGCATACAAAGCATACAGATATTCTCCGGATACTTTAGAATCACATGATAAAGGTATTCTTAAACTGGGTACAAAAAACTAAGCCCTCCTAAAAAAGGACATCCAATTATTTGTTCCCACTATCAAATTGACAGTTTATTTAAGAATACCTTGCCGCATATTTATTAACTCCTTTTAAATAGATACTTAAATAATAGCACGTAAGAGCATATTTGTAAAGGAATCTCCAATTTTTTATCAAAGAGAGTACGTGATTACAAAATAGCTGTAATAATGTACCAATATTTGTTATTCTATAATCTTCCAATTACTCCCGTTCTTTTCAAGTACCAAATCAAATTGAGATACCTGCGTTGCTTTGGTCTGCTGGTCGATATACTCCACTGTCAGCGATACCGTGACTTGATTATCCTTACGATTGTGAATAGGATTTACCAGTTCTTGAAAGATGTACTCTTTTCCGATTGGTTTTAATATCCCGTCATTCACATAGTAGGAAAGTTCACTGGCTGTCGCTGTAGGATAGAGCTTGAAGAACGTCGTTAAAAACTCATTGATTTCATTGGTTGTAATGGAATCAACCGTCCCCTCACTTTCAATGGCTTTTGGTTTATAACTTGATTTCTTAGGTATGTTGGTAATGGTCGGATTCTTAACCAGTACCATATTTCCAGAACCATCTACATAGACACTCACTATATAAGCAGAGTGGACGGTCTTTGTATTTTCTCCCTCTGTAATGAGCTGGTCTACACTGTAGGTTACATTAAACTCATTGTCGCCAGTTGGCTCTACCGTCCATATCTGAAATCCTCTTACAGAAGACGATACAGGAATATCTTTGCGTACTGTATCAACATTGAGAGCTTGAAGTTCATCTGTCAGATAGCCTTTTAGACTTTCCATTCGATTATCAATGGACTTATCGGATTGCTCCCATGAATAGTAGACTTTCGCAAAGTTCTCTACAAAATTTTCTACATGATGAGTATCAACGTATTCCTTTTCTATGATAGTTGTTTCGTGAATAGTATGAGTATCTATAGCTGTAAAGTGCTTGAATATCGCAAAGCTGAAACTAAGCCCTAAAAGTACCCACAAGGCAATCACAACCTTTTTATGAGGATTGACCTTATAGACACGAGGTTTCTTTTCCTTTGGTATCTGTTTTTCTTTATTCTGATTTTTTCTAAATTTCATCATTAAATCTTCCTTTCTCATTGTTTGATTCGTCCTGCTCCCACTAAATGCTGTTGCCAGTAGGGGCTTGTTAAGTCGGCATAACCGATTGGGTCGCCTGCATGAAACATACGGTTATTGCCAAGGTATATCCCAACATGAGTAATATAAGAGCCAGCGTTATAGGTAGAATGAAAGAAAACCAAATCGCCAGCTTGTGCTTCCGATAGTGGGATATGCTGGGTCACATCATATTGCTGTTGTGCGGTTCGTGGTAAGTTAATTCCAGCTTTTCCATACGTCCATTGTGTCAGTCCGCTACAATCAAAAGAAGTAGTCGGGGAAGCTCCACCGTAAACGTATCGCCAGCCCTCATATTTCAGTGCTTCGTCCATGATGGCTTGTACCGTATCATCATCAAACTCTGTTGTGACAAGATACTGCGTTACCAGTTGCACATAAAACATATTGCCATAGTTGTATCGCCAGCCCCCATTGATAGGTATGGCTATGGGATTGGGGTAAGACACTTTTTCGCCACCTGAATACTCTTTTGAGAAACTTTGAGCCAGTTCAAAGGTATATTTATTTCCACGATTAGCCACATACCCTAAGAAACCACCACCATAATTGTAGGACTGGATAACCGATTCTAAATCTACACTGAGCCTTTCGCTACTGGCTAATAATTCACTGAAATACTTCACACCTTGCTTAATGGATTCTTCTGTACTCAATGAATTAGGTGGAAGACCGAGGGATTCCGAGGACTGCATAACATCTTCCGCAGTACCGCCCGATTCCACCTGTATAATCGCAAGAAGTATGTTGACATATTCTTCAACGCCATATTCTTTGGCATATTTTTCTACCATAGGCTTATGAGCCAGCACTTCTGCGGAAACATTCACACCTCCATAATGAATATTGGAAATTCCGCTGTCCTGTTCATCTGAAAATAAAATGGCAACAAACAGAAGCAGTGAGAAGACCATCAAGAATAATCCAGAACCACCAATCACTAAAGTTTTCAACTTCATGGTTTCTTACCGACTTTCTTAATGGTGGCGGTTTTGATTGGTGGTCTACTTCTTGTATTTTGTAGTGGTACTCTTTGAACAGTAGACGGACGTTCTTTTGTGATTGGACGTTGTGAAGTTCTATCTGCTGTAGTGGTTGAAGTTGCTGGCTTTTGAACGGTTTTTTCTTGAACGGTATTGCCTTGGCGTTCCACTTTTGGACTTGAAAAATCGGACTTAACTGCTGGACGCTCTTGTTTGGCTTGTTGAGATTCCTTATATGAAGTCTGAATATTAGACTGTTTTGAGGTCTGTTCATCATGATATTGTTCTTGTCTTGTAGTCGGTCTTTCATGAACAGAAGAAGCAGGCTGTTTTTTCTGTTTGACCTGTTCCATTTCAGAGCGACGCTTCGCAATGGTTTTTCGCCTTTGTTCCTGCTGTTCCTTGCGTCCACTGGCTCTGTCCGCTTTGGTTTGAGAAATACTACTGGTTAAATCACGGACATTCTCTTTTACTTTGGATTTTCCTTGATATACTGCATATCTTGCATTGGTCGGCAAATCTTTAACCTGTTCTTTCAAACCACTAGCAGTGTCTACCATTCTGTCTTTGGTATCAGCTACTGTACCGATGGTTTGACCGATACGTTTTCCAAGTGTTGATTTTTCCTTTCCGTCTGGTCGGGAGTGATCTGCTTGTGTCCTTGCAGAACTCCCCGAACCCGACTGTCCTTTTTTACCTGTAACAATGGCAGACCCAGCCCCTAGAGTAGTCATGGAACGTCCAAGTTTCCGCTGTAGACGGTGCATGTGAGCGTGCATAAGCATACGAGGTTTTCTCATCACACGACTTCCCACACTTTGAGAATCGTTACTCTGTAGAGAAAACATACTCATTAAATCGCCCAGCTTGAAGTAGATTCCTGCAAAGGTCACAATCTGTAGAAAAGCAATCAAAAAGAACGGATAACCAGCCGATAAGGTATAGAGCATGGTTGAAATACTAAATGCTGTCGTAATAATCAATGTGATTCCAGCTCGTGTCAAAATGGTATTAAAGAGCTTTGTTATGGCTCGTTTTGACATACCATCAAATGATGGAATCATGCTTAAAATAAAGCTCACAGGCAGAAACATAGCATAGATGATAAAAAGTACCTGCGAGAAAATCATGATTCCTGTTAATAGGAATACAAATATGGAAATCCCAATATTGAAGACAAATAGGAAGAAGACTGTACCTAAACGGTTAATGGTCTTTGTAATGGTTAGATTGGTATTGCTTCTGTCTTCAATTTCTTCCGCAACAATTTTTTCTCTGTCTTCGCCATTGTTGGAATCTGGGCTGGTGGAGAGCAGGCTTTCCACACGGTCAATACCGATACTTTCAATGTCTGAACTGTTGTATTGAAGCAGTAGCCACGGTTGCTGAACCTGTATGGAAAACAGGCTATCTCTGATTAAGTCCACGCTGTCCTTGCCTTGACTATCGGAATGGGGCATGACAATCTTCGTGCCAAGTGATAAACTGGCATTACTGATGTCTGATGAAAAGTCATTGATTTTTTTAATGTAGTCGGGAGCGTAGGCAATAAAGGAAGCCGATAGGATAAACACCAGCACAAAATTCATAATGGCATGAATTGCCTTTGTGGTTTCTCTCTTTATCAGTCCCGTATAGGCAACATAAACCCCAAGAACCAAAATCAAGAGTAAGAGGAATCCAACATAGAAACCCTCTGTTGAAAATCCGTTTGCACTCACACCAGCTAAGGTCTGCATATTCTTACCAATGGAATCTGCTGTAGCGGAAATGAAGTCTAAGGAATAGGCTTCCTGTACTAAGTAACCTGTCGCATTGGAAACATACAAACTGATTGTCCAAATAAAATTGGTAATGGCATATAGTCCATACATGACCTGTTTTCCAATCCCGTCCGACCAGTTCCACGGAAGCCAGCCCCAGCTATTATCCACATAAAAATCCAGTTGATAGTTTTCAAGTGGGTATCGGCTGTATTCATTTGCCACATTGACCGTATCATCTACCAAGCCCGCAGCTTGAACCACCGTTCCCAGCATGGCTAAAAGAAAAATGGCAATCACAAGTGTGAAAGCCACTGTCATTGCCACTTTACCTAGACGTTTCAGCGTCCAGTTTGATTTTATTCTGTTTACTATTGATGGTTTCACATTTACACCTCTTTTCGCACAGGTGGTCTGGTATCAAAGGCATGGAGCAGTTCTTCAAATACAGGGTGGAACTGTATCACACCGACACGACCATATAAATCACTGATAAGGCATTGCCCGTTTTCCAAATCACGCAATCGCTTCTGATTGTTTTCGTCCTCTGGGTCTACACCAAAAAAGGCTAAGGTCTTTTTAATCTCGTTAAGGTCAGTGGAACGAAATGCAAATTTTAAGCCGAGGTTATTTTTCAGTTTTTCATCTAAGAGGTCGTCTGTATTTTGGGTCACGAAATATACCCCAGCGTTCATAGCACGACCAGCCCGAACCAGCTTCATAGATAGTGTTTTTCCTTGTGCTACCTGTAAAAAGCTCCATGCTTCGTCTAAATCTACAATCTTGAAAATGCTTCGGTCTGTATGGATAAAGTCTAAAGCAAAGGTACTAATGACAATCAGCATAGCAACGGATAAAAGCTCCATAGTGGTATATTCCTCAAAGGAAGTTTCCTTGTCGGGAAGTACCAAGTCCGCAACCTGTATAATGTTCAGTTGTTTTTCTAAGCTGATAGACTGCTCCACATAACCATTACTGAATAATAAATGTGCAAAGTCATAGTCTGTAAAACTTTCGATATGGTCGGCTATACTGGTACTTAGTGGCGTATTCTCAACCCGTAATTCCTCAATCACTTTCATCAACCCTCGTACTTCACTATTGGTTACTGCACGAATGGCTTTTCTAAGGATTGGGAAGCGTTCCCCATCACGAGAGGAAATCCCCGTAAGGAATGTCAGAATATCAATAGCCAGTGATTCAGAATCTTTGGGATTTTTCATAATCACATAAGGGTCAAGTAAGCCTTTGTTTTTCTCATCAGAAGTCAGAGTGACGATATTGATTTCATGGGAAATCTCTGGCAAGGTTTCTTTCCATCTGCCACGTTCTGCTTTTGGGTCTACAATCACTGCTTGTGCCCCATAAAGCACCGCATAATAGACGATAAGGTTATTCGCAAAGGATTTACCACCACCCAGCGAACCAACAAAAGCCGACGCTAACGCATTGGTTACTGAACCCTTAACCCCTTGACTGGCAAGAGCAGGTTTCAGATAGACATTGCGTCCAGTATCTAAGCTGTAGCCAACATAAATCCCCTCATTTTCCCCCAGCATTTGAGTAGCACCAAAACCTAAACCAGCGAGGAAATCAGAGGTCACGTATTGAATATAATCATTCATATAACGCTTGCTGGCAGGTAAAAATTCTTCATGTAAGCCGAGCATATCCCCAAATGGTCGTACCAGTTTTACGCTTAAATCGTCATAAAAATCTTTCACTTCATTACAACGACGTTTGAGTTCGTCAAGATCATTTGCTGATACCCTTACCACATAAGACAGCTTGTACATAGATTCCTTGCTTTGGTCTAAATTGGTTTCCAGCTCATTCACACTTTCCAGAGCTTCCGCCACATTGGAGCTGGTTTCATTATCACTTTGCCAAGCGTGGTTATCCAAGTCTTTCAGTTCTTTCTTTTTATTGCGGACAGTAGATAGGGCTTTACGATTCGCTACAATTTCCACATTCATTGACGTATCAATCGGGAATGTAAATTGCTGTTGCTGGTAGTAGAAGATTTCAGAGGACGGGAAGTCCAGTTCTCCGACAATGCTGTTAATGGTAAAGTAAGCTACATAGACGGTTTCATCTTCCTGCTGGATTTTCAAATATCGCTGTTTTTCTTCCACCAAACAGCGAGTAGGCTTAATCAAGTCATAGTATTTAATCAGCGTTTCATTATCCAGCTTTTTCTTTGATAGATGGTACTCATACTCTTCATAGGCAGTGCCTGTCTGTCCGTAAAGGTGTTCAATCAGATAGCCGAAGTCGTCCTTATCTAACCTGCGGATTTTGAAACGACGAGAGATTTTATTTTCTAAGAGCTTTTCCATCTTCTGAAAACGCAGGATTTCATCATTACTCATACTAACAAAATCGCCCATCAGCTTATGGTTCACATCATAGACAAAATCAGACAAAGCATTTTTTGCTTCAACGGTAAGACTTTTCATAGAAAACTCCTGATCGTTGAGAAGCAACTTAAAGCCGATAAAGAAACGGTAGTTCACTTGATTTTCGCCAATCATGGATATTAAAGCGTCTGTCTGTTGGTCGATTTTGTCATAGGCAACCGCTTTGAGCTTGCCAGTGACTTCATTTTTGGAACGCTCTTGTGCAGAACGTATGCTGGATTCTGTACTGATTTGTAAAGCATGAATTTTGCCATCACGATTTTGTGCGATAAGCTGTCTGAAAGAATCATGCACTTGTATTTTCTGTTCTGGACTTAGAAATGAGTAATTGTAAGGAACAAGCTCATAGTAAGCATAACATTCCCCGTCTTTATTCCAGACGAGATTGTTTTCAATGTATTTAATTGGATATGCCATAAAATTCACTCCTAACTGCTGTAATGGCTTCTTGTGGCTGGTTTCTGCCAAGCGTTACTTTTTTTCCTGCATAGGTCAGCTTTGGTCGCAGTGCATAAGCAATGACAGACTTCAAAAATCCATAAGGCTTTTTACCATCAAAAGTTTTTGTAGACATAAACCATGTGAAAGCCACAGGAATCCCAAAGTATTTGAGAAATGCTCCCTCTATCATGGAAAGAGGGGGCAAGTTGCCAAGTATCATCACTGCAAAGAGTGACACGACAAACCATGTCATTTGCGTAAAGGTTATGGGAAACGGAAGTCTAAAATCATTGATAGAATACAGTACCTTTTCCACAGACCAGATACTGGTATAGCTTCGTATTTTCTTCATGTAATCAATCCTTTCATAAAAATAGGGGTAGCTGATTGAGCCACCCCGTAAAATAGAAAATCTGCCAGTAGTAATGTACCGACAGATTTAATAGACGATTTCAAAAATCCCATGATTGGTTGAGATAAACGTTCCTGAAAGGTCTAAATCCCGACCATAGGCTTGATAATCAATATAGTTTTGAAGACTAGCTGGTACTTCGCCTAAAGCACCCGTTTCTTCAATGTAGTAGCGTGCCACGTCATACATATCATCACAATCGGAATGAATGATAATATCCTCTTGATGTTCGCTTAGTTCTTCAATGCTTGAAAAATGAGTGAGCAGAGCAGATAGCTCCGATTGTAATTCTTCGGGTAATTCCGATACCATTTCCCATAGTCGATTGAGTTCGCCAATGGAAGTGTATTCGTCAACCGTAAAGGGTAACTCGTAGTCATGAATGGCGTATTCCTCATATTCATCATTCAAGCCGATTTTCTCTTTGACTTCCTCAAAGTCAATGGGAAAGGTAAACCACGCACCGACCAATTCGCCCTCATTGTATTTGCCTAAATTCGCAATATAGACTTGCATATCGTCCATATATTCACGTCCTTTCTTTGTAGAGATTCAAAAATCCCTACCGCACTTCGTTTGGTGTACCATTCCTTTGCGGAACATAAGAAAACCACTTATATTCCACAAAAGAACGGTTTTATTTAAGCACCAATAATGCGATTGAATAGCTCTAGTAAAATGTCTTTTACTCCAGCAGCGTTGAAGACTAAGCCAACCGCAATAATCGCAATAATTAAAAAGCCAATCAGTTTGCTAAACTCACGCTTGAAGCCAAGATACAAGCCAATCACAACGATTGCTAAAAGCACCAGTGATTGAGCGTTTGATAGAAACCAGTTATAAAGGTTTTGTCCAAAATTCATAAAAATGTTCTCCTCTCTATATTCAATGAATTTGTATTTGAGTTATTTTTTTGTTGTTATCACGTCCTGTTCTTTTACTGACTGTTGCTTCAAAATCTGCTTGTGTCGGTCTGTCAGTTTCGCATGGTCGAGAATGTCTTTTACAACCTGCGTCTGGTTGATTTCATCAAGTTTAATCGCAACCTTTAAGGTCGGGGCAACTTGATGAGATAGCCAGTTCAGCGTCCTTTGGAAGGAGTAAGGCTCTGGTTTTGTGGTTAGTTTTAATCGTTCACGATTGTTCCCAATAAACCAAGCCCATTCTTCATTCAGTTTCCAATCAGAACGAGGTTTGGAATCGTCTTTATCTACAAAACGGATATACCGATTGATAATTTTAAAGGCGGTATGCTCTGGATTGTCATAGACGAGTAAATCACGGACTGCATAATAGGCACGCTCATTTTTCAATCGAATCTCAAAACGGTTTTTTACTTCTGCGTCTTCAATGGGAATATCATTTTTCTTGTACTGCTCGTAGTCCTTTTCATAGATACAGAAATAAACTTCACTTTGTAATGAACCGATATAGAGGGTGTTTCCCATACATTCCTTTTCCTCTTTGCGTACCAGTTCGCCACTGCGATAGCTTTTAAAACTGCGGAAGACGGAGATACATTCTTCCTGTTGGCACTTTTCAGTGAGTACAGGGATATTTAAAATCCCTGTCTTATCGTTAATGGCAAGGTCAAGGCGTTTCATCACACCGCCAGCCACCAAAACGTCCATAAAGAACTCATACCAGCTTCTTTGTTGTGCCAGAAGATAGCTTTCAAATTGTCTGCACCCACGACCTTTCAATTCCACCAGAACTCCTTTGTCCAGTTCATGGGAGCAAAGGACGAATATGTCGCCTAAAGCATAATGCTCTGAATAAGAATAGAAACCATAGTCCTCATGAAGAAAATAGGACAGTTTCAGTTGTAAGATGTTTTCGACCACCTGCTGTACGTCTGTTGTCGGAAAGCGAATTCTTACATAATCAAACAGCATTTCAAGGGGAGCGTCGGGATTGAAGCGTTCCAGAGCTTCCCAAAGGGACTGCTGTAAATCCTCTGATGGCTTGACTTTTCCTGTTTCAATATCGCTTAGATACTGCCTTGTAATACCAGTCGCAACAGCTAAACGGTTTTGAGATAGTCCATAAGCCAAGCGTTTTTCTTTTAAATGCTGTAACCAAGTTTGTTCATTCAGTAAAAATCCCTCCAATCAAAAAGGCGTATGTCAACTTTTAAAGCCCATTTGACATACGCTGAAATTTTGTAAATCCCTTGTAACCAAAGGATTTTCTAATGTTTTTTTGACTGTTTCCTGTCGATTTGTACCCCCCTGTTAGATACGGGGGGTTAAGTGCTGGCGTGGCTATTGCCACACCAGCCAGCAAGATCAGTCCACACCTGCGACTTCCGCTTCGCACGTCGCCTGCGTGGACTGTCTGCTGTTGGATAACTTTTTAATTTCCTCCAAGAAATCATATCCTTTTGGTACAAGGGGAGTATAAAACTCTGATATGACACTTGTTCCTACATCAACATAGCCACGACCTTTGATTCGCTTTAAGAAGAAATCCTTTTGTACGTCACTGCCAAACATCATGCCATAGCCCATTTCAGACATACGACCTAAAGCCACTCTGAAATTAAACTGATCACGGATTCCGTCGCCTAAATATTTTGCGTCTGGACGTTGACAAGCCAGTATTAGAAAGAAGCCAGCTTGACGACCTAACATGACAATCTGTTTCAGCTTATTCATAACTGCGGTGTTTTCTTTTGTTCCCAGCATTTCCATGAAAGCGACGTATTCATCAAAGATTAAGAAGTGTGCCGGGAGACCTAAGTAAGCATAATTTTTGCCAGTCTTATAGTTCTTCATCTGCTTCATTTCCTCACTACGTTTCATCATTTCTTCATAGAATGTTTCAATGCAAGAAAGCAAGTCTTCTTTTCTATAGTAGACATTTGCCATCACAGAACCTAAGTCCGCAAGATCAGCATTTTTCGGGTCAAGAATATACAGTTTTGAATCTGTATGAAGCAAGGCTTCAATCAGTGTCAGTATAAAGTAAGTTTTACCGCCACCTGTACCACCAGCAATCAACATATGAGGGAGCTTATCATATTCCCACCATACGTTTTTCATTAAGCGAAGTTTACCATCTTTAGCTTCTACTTCATCAATAGAAATACGACTGGCTATGGTGTCATAGAGCAAAGTATATTCCACATAGGAATCCTTTAACTCTTTATCCGTCAGCTCACAGTACAAGCCACTCTCTAATTTCTTTTCCAAGTGTAAGAGTTGGTCTTGATATTTTCCCAGCGTGATTTCCACCCGTATCTGTATCAAGCCATTTTTAAGTCGATAATACATTTTAGGGAAGTAGGTTATCTTTTCCTTTGTACGACCAGCACTATCTTTAAAGAAACCCTCTGTTTTGACCTGTTCAGATTCATACCACTTGTTTTCAAGTATCATCTTTGCCAGTTTTTGACGGTGGTAAAGTTGTTTAACCGTATCATAGCGAACCCGTTTGAATACAAACGCTACCAGCAAGCAGATAAGAATTGCGACACTGAAACTGATAATTAAATAGGGAATGTCAATCTTATCTGCTTGTGATAGGTTAAAATCCTGCCAGTTGATCTGCTGGATTGTCTTCACATGAAACAGTCCGACAACCAGCAGGAAAACAGGCAGGAGTGACGCTATCGTAAAATGAAAGACTAAATCTTTACCAGATGGGCGAATCCTTTTACCACGCTGTTTCATGCGAAAAAGTCTCCTTTCTACCTAGCGACTATTTGTCTTGTGTCGGTTCTTTCTTTGCTTGTGGTTGAGCTTTGAATGAACTAGAATCCTTTGTCAGCACAATATCGTCTGCCTTGATATACCAGTCAACATCTGCTCCTTGATAGGTGGCAGTAGCAACGGTGTCCGCAATGGGATTGATAAGTTCCACCCGTGCGTTATAATCAAACTCTTTCAAAGGCACGCTGGCAGGAATACTTACTTGAATCATGCGTCCTTGTCCTTTGGATTTTAAGTCATAGGTACGTTCCTTGATTTCATCTGAAACCGACCCGTCTTCATTTTGGATTCTCACTTCACGACGTAGAGCAGAGAATTTCAATTCTCCAAAAGTCGTGTCTTTATCTAATACAATGCCATTTGCTAATCTCATCATTTTTCCTCTCTTTCTTTATTCTTTTATCATGTCGTCAGCATGTAAAAGGTAATTTGTAAAACCACGAGTGCCGATTTTGTAGCCCTCTGCGGTAATACGTGGATTGACTAACTTCACACGTTCCTCAAAGCCGAAATGTTTTTCGCCAGCTTCAGCAGGAAGCACCACCACAATATCATCTGCTCTTTGAACATCAGAATAGAGATTATAGCTTCTTGATAAGACAGTTAGCCGTCCGTTGATTCTTCGCTGAACGACTTTATCCTCGCCAGCAAATTCTAAATTGCCGAATGTTTTTTCCATGTTGGGAATCACAAATTTAAGTTCCATATTTTTACCTATCCTTTCTTTTTTATTGGCTGAATGAATGTTTGATGGTCTTAAAGAGTGGGGAACGACCTTTTGATTCTTGATTTTTTGTTTTCATAAGTTCACTTCCTTTCAAAATCGGGTAAAAAAATAGACACCTCATTTTTTGAAGTGTCTACCTATTAAATATTCAAATTTTATTGGAAGTATCTTTATATCTTCACTTTTCAAGGATAAATCGTCGTATCAAAGCTCATTCATAAGTAGTAAATTAGTAGTAAATTGAGTGGTTTTGACCTTGATAAAGTGTGATAAGTCCAGTTTTTATGCGGATAACTAGATTTTTATGCTATTTTTCCTATAAAACTTATGGTTTCTTATTGAGTAATCCGGCGTTTCAACTGTCCAAATTTTAGCATCTACATATTTTTGTTCTATATCATTCCAAACTATAGTTCCAAGATGTTGTTCTCTGTAATTCGGATCAATAAAGAGCATTTCCAAATTATATTCATTGTTGGGCTTGATTCCAACAGTGTAAGCACCAACTATATTACCGTCATAAATAACTTTATAACTTTCAAAATCTGCGTTCTCATTGAGCCATTTAATCAAACTGCCATCATTATATCCTTTAGGTCCATCCTCTTTTATATCCGTGTGCATTGATGTATCTTCATTAAATGCAGAAGTCATGATTTTAGTTAATTCTTTATAGTCATCGGTATATATCTTTTGATACAAAATCTTGTTATTCATTAAAACTTCTCCTTCCTATTGTTTAGCACGTTGATACGGGTTTCCTACAATTATTCATTTGAATTATGATAACTATAAACTTATTGTAACATAATTTCTATAAAGTGTATGTTTATGTACAAAAAGCATCTCATTAAAGAAAAGGTCATAAAATTAACAACGGGTTTACTTTAGAGGTGCAAAATTCAAAAAAGATACAGAAATATCTTATTAAATCGCAAAGAAAATAGCATGGTTTTTCCATGCTATTTTTATTTAATCATTAGAGATTTTTTCAAGAACATTATTTACTAAAGGAGTTAATCTATGCTCTATGTCAGTCCAGTCATATTCTTGGATTGGAAAGATTGAACCCTCAACCTTCTTAACACTCTTAACTGGAATTATTACTCCATTTTTATGTTCATTGTTTAGTTTAATGATACTCATCTCAACGGGATACGATAAAGCATTCCAAATTGAGTCTAAAACAGGTTCTTTATAGTATTTTATTATTTCTTCAGTGCCACCACCATGTCCTATAATGCCAACAGGTTTTCTGAATAAAGGTGAACGGTAATCTTCATCATTAAATCTCTTTAAAAATGCTAACTGCTCTATTTTCTCAAGTAACATAGATAACTTTGATGGTATTGGTGCATAATGTGCAGAAACAATAAATAATGCATTCGCTTTAGTTAGTGTGTCATATATCTGATTAAAGGCACTATCATAAATGCAACATTCTTGCTTAAAGCACGTTCCACAACCAATGCATGGTTTAAGTTCATAATCAACAAGAGAAATGATTTCAACATCTATATTCTTATCTTTAGCAGTCTTTGTGTTTACCATCTCTTTAATAAGATTGCAAGTTTTTAAAGAAGTGCTATTTTGTCCAGCATGTTTGATATTTGAGGCTGATATGCAAACAATAGTCATATTTTTTCTCCTTACATTTATATATAACTTTTACCTTCTCCACGACTTGTAACAAGAGGTCTTTCAAGTATTGATAACCTTCTTCTAATTTGATTGAAAAAGGTGTTTATTGCTCTACTGTCTACTCGGAATAATAATTTTGCCAGTTCATCATTAGGTAAATATGATAAATCAGTAATACAATCTACATAACGAACACCTTCATCAATAAACGGAAAGGTATGCTCAATAGGAATTTATCTGGAGATGTAATAGAGCATATAGGTACAGAAATCTTTGATATGGAATCTCTTGAAGACCTAAAGAAATATTTATTAAACCTACAACCTACCATTCATCTTGCCCTTATCTTTTACCCCTAAAATTAAAAGATATAATGATATTATTAATTCACAAGCTATAATTACCCATATTAAAGGATGGACAGCATCTATTGAGTTTACCGCCCCTATACCTCCTTGACTTGCAGCATATTTTAAGAAAAATTCATAGGAAATAATTACAACAATTAGTTGTGTAAATGTACCAAATAACAACCTTAATCCAGATCTAAACATTAAAACTCCCCCTTTTACTTTAAGTAAATGAAACTACCCTACCAACAGTTAAGATAAAAATTATAAATCCTGTCATTATAATGGTTATGGCTACTGTAAAGACTCCTCTAAATAATTGAAACCAGCTGATGGCTGCCGAAAATCCAAGTAGCCCTAGTAATAGTGTGACTATAGAAAGTATCATAACTATAACTAATGGATGCACTTGCAATAGATCCATTGTAAAGTTAATTACCTTATTTGATTCTATTGATAAAAAGAATAATATTACACATACCAATGATAGAATGAATGAGTAAATATTTAACTTTAATTTCATACTGAACCTCCTAGATATTCCATGGTAATGCAAGGTGCTTATTTAGCACGCTGCAATATTCTATTATAATTTACAATTTTACCATATTGTACGACCAATGGTATTAACTTAAATTTAAATTTCTATATACATTCAGTAAAACCTTATAAATAGAGATTTTAGCTTCTCTGAAGCTTACTAACAGAATTCTTTCCATTGGTGTTTCTGCCCATGTAAATTAGACCTTCAAGGTTGTTTTTTATAGCTATAGCTGCATGACAGGGGAAGTGACCTTTGGTTATATCATAGCCATGGACTGCTTTGCATAGGGCAATAATACCCACTTGAATTAGGTCATCTAGGTCATAACCTTTTACACTTATAGCCACAGCTTGGCTAGATATTAAAGCCTTGAAAGTTTTTAAAAGTTCTTCAAGGGCAGTATCCTCCCCTGCTTTTGCCTTTGTCACCAATTCTTGAATTTTAGCATAATTATCCATAACAAAAATCCTTTCTCCTAGGCTATTTCCTCCTGTGTCCATGTGTCCATTTTTTCCCCTATATATACCTAT
>NZ_JPMD01000047.1 GCF_000732635.1 Clostridium sulfidigenes
TAGGTTTATCTTCCTGAAAATAGTCTGCGACCTCTTCATAAATGTCAGAGAGTAAAAGTTGATTTTTTAATTGAATCATAAAGGACTCCTCCTTGGGTATATTTTGGGTTAGATAATAATATATTCGCCGTGAGGTGGGGGAAATCCTTTTTGATATAGCTTGTAAATCCTTGAACCCTAACGGGTTTGAGGGTTATGCAAGCGACTATTATTATATAAATTAAGGGGGATATAAAGACAATGAAAACGAATAACATTTCTCAGGAAAAACGACCTAGCTTTGGAGCAGCAATATTTATAATTCTTTTCTTATGTGTTGCAATGGCTTTACAAATTTTTGTTTTTAAACAAAACTATGCTACTCATATTACACTTATCATAGTAACAGCTGTTGCTGCAGTAGTAGCATTAATATCTGGGTTTACATGGAAAGATATTGAAGATGGGATTGTATATGGATGTAATATTGCATTAGTACCAATGCTTATACTTATGCTTGTAGGAGTTCTTATTGCTACATGGATTGCAGCCGGAACTATACCAACTCTTATATATTATGGGTTAAAAATAATATCTCCATCATTCTTTCTAGTTACATCAGCATTAGTTTGTTCTATAGCTTCAGTTTCAACAGGAAGCAGTTACACTACAGGAGCTACATTTGGAGTTGCATTCATGGGAATAGGAATGGGACTAGGAATTCCAGCACCATTAACAGCAGGTGCAGTAATTTCAGGAGCTATTTTTGGTGATAAAATGTCTCCATTGTCAGATTCTACAAATCTGGCAGCTGGTGTGGCAGAAGCTAACCTTTTTGATCATATTAAATCTATGTGTTATACTACAGGACCGGCTTTTATAATATCATTAGTGCTTTATGCATTTATAGGATTTCAATTTAAAGCGGATGCTATAGATGCTTCACAAATTAATATTATACTTAACGGATTGAAAGATAACTTTACATTAAATCCATTAATGTTAATTCCACCAATTATAGTTGTTATTTTAGCAGTAAAAAAAGTTTCTGGACTTGCAGTAATGGTTATAGCATCTATTGTGGGATTAATATTTGCTGTGATATTTCAGGGGTTTGGAATTGGAGAAATGCTTGGATTTATGAATGATGGATTCATATCTAGCACGGGAATTGCAGAGATCGATGCACTTCTAAGCCGAGGAGGACTTCAAAGCATGATGTGGACAATATCACTAGGATTTATTGGAATAAGTTTTGGTGGACTACTAGAAAAAACTAAAGTTTTAGGTGTTTTATTAGAAAAGATGTCAGGGCTAGTTAGTAAACAGGGAGGATTAATCACTACACATGTTATTTCATCTATTGCAGTTAATTTATTCTCTGCAAGTCAATATATAGCATTAATAATTCCAGGAAGAATGCTTGTACCTGCTTATAAAAAACTTAAAATTCTTCCTCAAGTTTGTTCAAGAACTTGTGAAGATTCTGCAACGGTTACTTCACCATTGGTTCCATGGGGATTATGCGGGGTATATTTTTCAGGAGTTTTAGGGGTCTCTACCATTGAATATATACCTTATGTATTTTTAGCATTACTTTGTCCTTTAATTACAATTATATATGCATATACTGATAAATTTGTATTTAAAGAAGGCGATATAAAATCTTCAAGTACTTATGAAAATAAATCTGTATAGTTAGGGGTATATACTTATGAAAAGAACAGCAATTGATTATATAAATAAAGAAAGTGTTACGTGTCTTTTAAAAACACTTGTTAATATTCCGAGTCCTTACTTTCATGAAAAGGAAATCATGGATACTGTTTATGCCTGGCTAGAAGAGCATAACCTAAGCCCACAATTTCATCACTACAATGAAAAGAAAATTACTCAATTTCAAGGACTAAATGTTATAGGTACTATTAAGGGGAAAAAACATGGACCTAAAGTTTATTTCAATGGACATATAGATACTGTAAATCAGTGTAATGGATGGGATACAGATCCATTTAAAGCTGTAATTAAAGAGGGAAAGCTTTATGGATTAGGAGCTTTAGACATGAAATCCGGAGTAGTAGCTATAATGCTTGCCCTTGAAGCTTTCAAGTCACTTCATAATGACTTTAGTGGAGAAATTGTTTATTCAATTGTTTCTGATGAAGAAGGACCATATGGATTAGGTACAGATGCAGTTATAAGGGATGGTATTACAGATAATGTTGATGTGGCAATAGTAACAGAACCTAGTAGTGGATTTTGTAAGAAACCTTTTCCATGTGTTTGTTTAGGGGCAAGAGGTGGATTCAATTATATTGTAACTTTAAAGGGAAAATCATCGCATGCAGCAAATCCTGAAAGAGGAATAAATGCATTAGTCGATTCTGCAAAATTAATGATAGAGCTTGAAAAGTCATCTCTTATTGAAGATGAAAAGTTAGGTAAGGGTTCAATATGTATTTTAGGATGCAATAGCAAAAATGAAGCTTGTAGTGTACCAGATGAAGCATCTTTTACAGTATTTAGACATGTAGTTAATGGCGAGGATGAAGATTATGTTAAGAAAGAATTATTTAATGCTGTAGGAAGAGCTGGTATTAGTTCTAAGGTTGAATATTCATTAAGAGAACATCCCAATGAAGAGACTAAGGGGTTTCTTCCATATACTATTGATGAAAATAACTCATATGTTGAAAAATTCATAGAAAGCGTAGAGGAAGCTTCTAAGAAGAAGTGCACTATTGACTATTTTAAAAGTATAGGAGATTTTAATTATGTAGGTTCAAGATTAAAGGTTCCAACTATAATATTTGGTCCTGATGGAGGTAACTATCATACAAGTAATGAATATGTGATAATAGATACTGTAACAGAAACAGCTTTGTCTATTTACAATTATTTATGTAACCTTCTATGTAATTAGAATTCTGTAGATTGTTAAAAGATTTTAAGGAGAGGTAACGTTAAAAGTTTTATTAAAACATTTTAGCGGCCTCTTTTAAATATGTATTAATAAAATTATAAGTGTTATAATGGGGTATATAATGAAAATTCGAGGTTGTTAATATGGCTGACTTAATTTTATATAATGGGAATATAATAACTTTTTCAGAGATGCAATGCTTTCAGTGGATTGCAATTAAAAATAAAATGATAACACAAATGGGATTTGAAGAAGATTACTTACATATAGCAGATAATAACACAGAGCTAATAGATTTAAAAGGAATGACTGTGCTTCCAGGATTTTATGATAGCCATGTTCATCTTGTTCAAACGGGATTGAATTCTATCAGTGTTGATTTAAGCAATGCTACAAGTTTTGATGAAATTTTTAAGCTTATTAAGAAATATTGTGATACTGCACCAAAGGATACCTTAGTTAGAGCAACAGGTCTAGATGAAACTAAACTTAAAGAGAAGAGACTTCCAACAAGATATGAAATTGATAAAGTTTCTCCAGATCATCCAGTTTGGATAAATAGAAAAGAGTATCATACTAGTATTTTAAATTCCTTAGCATTACACAAATTTACTATACCTTTAAATCTTAAAGGTGTAGTAAAGAATGAAGCTAATATTCCAACTGGTGTCCTTACCCATACTGCGAATGCATTAGTTAGAAAGCAGATATTGGAAAGTATTAGTAATAAAGCGCGATTTTCTGCAGTAAATAATACTTTAAAAAGTGCTATTGCGAAAGGTGTAACTACAATTAATGCTATGGAGGGGGGATATACTTTCCATGATAAGGATGCAGAGTTTATTTTTGATACAAAGGATGATTATCCAATAGATATCATATTATTTTATCAAACTATTAATGTGGATAAGGTGATGGAGAAAAAATTAAATAGGATTGGTGGAAGTATTTTTTTAGATGGATCTTTTGGTTCAAGAACAGCAGCGTTATGTGAACCATATGAGGATGATGTTACCAAATCAGGTATACTATATTATACCCAAGAAGAATTAAATGCATTTGTATTGAAATGCTATGAAAATAATATTCAGTTAGGTACTCATGCTATAGGTGAATTAGCTATTGAGCAAATAATTTCTGCCCATGAATTTGCAAATAGTATATATCCAAATAGAAATCTTCGTCATAGAATAGAGCATTTTGAACTTCCATCTAATGAACATATTAACCGTGCAAAAAAGTTAGGATTGATTGCATCTGTTCAACCTACCTATGAATATTTTTGGGGGGGAAAAGGGAAGATGTATGAGAAGCGATTGGGAAAAGAACGAACTAGAAAGACCAATCCATATAGAACTATGATTCGTGGTAATCTTATAGTTTGTGGAGGTTCTGATAGTGATGTAACTCCAATTGATCCATTATTAGGTATTTATTCTGCAGTAAATCATCCTAATGAAAATGAGAGAATAACTGTGTTAGAAGCTATAAAGATTTTTACTATTAATAGTGCCTATGCAGTATTTGAAGAGGATAAAAAGGGATCTATAGAAGTAGGAAAGTATGCTGATTTAGTTATATTAGATAAAAATCCCCTTAGTATAGATACCAAGGAAATTAACGATATAGATGTTGTGGCAACTATTAAAGAAGGTAATATACTATATGAATGCGGACTTAGACCGGATACTTATTAGTTAGTAGGTGATAAATATTGAGTAGAGTTCATATATATCTTTTAGGTGAAGTAGATATCAAAGTAGATGGTGTAAGTGTAACCGATAAGCTTAGCAACAAGGCAATAGGATTGCTTTCCTTTTTATGCACTAATAAAGGTAAAAAATTTACTAGAGATAGGCTTTGTACATTTTTCTGGAATAATACAACTATTGAAAATGCTAGATATAATCTAAGATATAGTCTTTGGGTATTACGTAAAATATTTAATCGAGGGGATTGTGATTTATTTATTAGTTCAAAGGATAGTTGTATGATAAATCCAGAATTTGATTATTATATAGATGTTCTACATATTAATTATATAATGGAAAATTGTACACATGAAGAAAATCCTATATTATCTTTAGAAAAATGTAAGGATATTTATAATGGTGAATTTCTTCAAGGTTTTTATTTGAAGAATTGTCCTGATTTTAATGATTGGATTTTCTTTGAGAGAGAAAAATATCAGGAGTGTTATAGCACATTGTTATTTAAATTATCTAAGCTATATTCAGAAAATAGTATGTATAATGATTCTATTATAGTATTAAATGAAGTACTAAAACTTAATCCCTATAGAGAAGATATTTATTTGGAATTAATGAATTTACATATACAAACTAATGATATACAAGCTGCTTTAAAGGAGTATAAGAAATGCGAGTATATTTTAAGAGAAGAGTTAAACATACGTCCTAGTGAAGAAGTTATAAACTATTACAAAAACATCATTTGTAATAGTGAAAATACAAAAACAAATTTTTATAGGGTAGATAAAATTAAGATGAATAATGTTAAAAAAACTAGTATAATTGTACAGTGTTATCCTATAAATAAGATTAAATATTTTGGTATAGCATGTATAGTGGAAAAAATTATGCAGAGGTATTCAATTGAGCAGTTAATGGATTTAGATGAGTTTATTCTAAAGGATCTGTTAAGAATACAGCCAAAAGTTTTGTTAATAAATAAAAATCTAAGAATTGAAGATAATTTAAACCATTATAACGAGGAGAATAGAATTTATTTTTCTTTCGAAAGTTTACTTTTATATATTGAGAAAGTTTATCCTATAGAAATTCATATTAAAAATGTTAGTAATATTGATGATGTATCGCACAATATACTTAAATTATTTAGTTTAAAAAACCCAGAATGTAAAATAAAAATCTTAGTAGATGGTAACAAAATTATATTATAGATAGAATCAAAATAAGACTTTAACAAGACGAATAAAATGAGTATTATCAGATATATTTAAATCTATAGGAAAAAATTTCATGAATAAAAGGTGTTGACTATTAAATTAAAATAGGATACTATGATAACAGTTAAATATGAATTTACAAATGCAACGAAAAGGGAAAGTAATTAGTATAAGTTATTACAGAGAGGGTTAGTTTGCTGAAATAACCTATAATAAGTATTAGTGAAGTGCCCCTTGGAGCAGAAAAGCCGAAGCAAGTAGGTTTTTATGGGAACTCCCATTACAGAGTTAGGGTATGTAGTACCTAAAATGAGATGGATATTTTTATATCTAATAAGAGTGGAACCGCGGAAGTATACCTTCTGCCTCTGTATATTACAGGGGCAGAAGGTTTTTTGTTCTATAAGTTTATGGGTAAAATTGGTAGCTTATAGAATTTTGCTGGCCAGCAAAGAACAAATGAAATAAGGAAGCTCTACTAAAATGCTTATAAGTAAATTCAAAATTACTAAACAAAATAAAAAAATAAAAGGAGATTTTAAAATGAATATAAATCTAATATTAGCAGTAATACTATCATTACTAGCAGTGTTTACCATATATGCAGTTGAAGAAAAGACTAATAAATTTACTTATACTACATTAACAGCACTGGCTTTAGGAGTTATTTTAGGAGTAATATTTAAAGAAAACATTTTGTTTTTAGATATAGTTGGAAAAGGATATATGTCCTTAATTAAAATGATAGTTGTACCTTTAGTTATGGTTTCACTAATTACAAGTATAGTTAGACTAAAGAATTTAGATACATTAAAGTCTATAGGAATTAAAACACTAGGAATTTTATTAGGAACTACAGGTATAGCAGCAGCTATAGGAATTGTAGTAGCTAAGGTATTTAACTTAGGACAAGGATTAACTTTTCCGGGAGCAGAAGACTTTGTAGCTAGGGAAATACCTACATTTACTCAAGTGCTAGTGGACATGCTACCATCAAATCCAATAGCAGCTATAGTAGATAATAGAATAATTCCCATAGTTATATTCTCACTATTTGTAGCTATAGCTTTAGTTACAGAAGATAATATAAATCCAACTAAAGCAAAACCTTTTAAAGATTTTGTGTTATCAGCTCATACTATAGTATCAAGAATAACTCAAATAGTATTAAAATTTATACCTTATGGAGTTTTTGCTTTAATTGCAAAGGCTGTAGCAAGCAATGGATTAGAAACTATTAAATCCTTAATATGGGTTATTGCAGCAGTTTATATAGCAGCTATACTTCAGTTTATAGTGGTTTATACTCCACTTATCACTTTTATAGCGAAGAAAAATCCTTTAAAATTCTTCAAGGGAATCTTCCCAGCTCAAACAATGGCTTTTACAAGTCAAAGTAGCTATGGAACACTACCAGTAACTATAAAATCTTTAGTTGAAGGAGCTGGAGTATCTGAAAATATTGCTAGCTTTGTAGCACCTCTTGGATCAACTATAGGAATGAATGGTTGTGGAGGATTATATCCAGCTATAGTAGCTATATTTGTTGCTAATGTATTTAATGTAGATATGACAATGTACTCATATATTTTAATAGTATTAACTACTATAATATCTTCAATAGGTATTGCAGGAGTTCCAGGAGCAGCAACTATGTCTACAACAGTAGTATTAGCAACATTAGGATTACCTATAGAAGGTATGGCAATGATAATTGCCGTTGATTCTATAATTGATATGATGAGAACAGCAACTAATGTTACAGGCTCTGCAGTAGCAGCTTTAGTAGTAGATGAAACAGAAAAGAGAAAAGTTGCCAAAAAGAACAAATAGTAAACGAATATATCATTATAATATTTAAACACATTTTAACAGTGAGTTAAACTAAATTCTGAAAACAAATAATAATAAATTCAAAAAAACTTCATCCTAAAGATAATTAGCTTTAGGATGAAGTTTTTTATATGCAACTTAGCATAGGATTTATGCAGCTTAGAAGGATATGATTGTCTTAATAAATTTTAAAGAATATACTTAAATTATAGATTATAGATAATTTGAATTTTTTAACTGGTTAAAGAATTTGAATAGAAAGGAAGGCGTTAAATGAAGATTATAATAAATGAAGTTGAAGATATTGAAGATGTAGAAATAGTAATTAACTGCAAAACAATAGATGAAAATGTGACAAGAATTATATCTAAACTTAAAGCCTTAGAAGAAAAAATAACAGGGAATAAGGATGGAAAGATATTTATTCTAGATACAAATGAGATATTTTACTTTGAGTCAGTTGATAAGAAAACCTTTATTTATATGGATAGGGAGGTTTTCCAGACACATTTAAGACTCTATGAATTAGAAGAAAGACTTAAAAATACAGATTTTTTTAGAGCTTCTAAATCTACTATTATAAATCTGCGAAAGGTAAAAAATATAGTCCCTATGTTTGGAGGACGAATAGAGATACTTCTAGATAATGATGAAAAATTAGTAGTTTCAAGACAGTATGTACCTATCTTAAAAAATAAATTAGATTTATAGGAGGAGTATTGTATGAAAGAATTTTTTAAGAACACATTAGAAATAAAGATAATAACATGTATGTTCTTTACATCTCAGGTTGTTATTTATACTCTTATAGCTCCTTTTTTAGGAGAAAAAAGTATTCATTTAAGTTTAATATGGCAGATGATATTTATATCTATAATTTTAACTCTTCTCCAATATGTTATATATGCATCTAATATATTTATGAAGGTAAAGACTTGGATTAAGATAATTATTCATTATTTGTTGCTTGTTTTTATAGGTTATATATTAGCTATAATATTTAATTGGTTTGACTTAAGTAGCGGTAATAATTTTACTATTGCATTAAGTATTTTTACTGTATGTTTTATTTCCTTTACTGGGTCTATTGCATTATACAATAAGGTTTCAGGAGAAAGATTTAATGAAAAATTGAAACTGTATAAAAGTTCAAAATTTGATGATAAATAGGGGGATAGTAATGAATATAATTGAAACTAACAAATTAACAAAGAGTTATGGAAAAAATCGAGGAATAGTAGATGTGAACTTGCAGGTTAAAGAAGGAGAAATTTTTGGATTTGTAGGTCCAAATGGAGCAGGAAAATCTACTACTATTAGAACTCTTTTAAATTTTAATTTTCCGACTTCAGGGTATGGAACAATTCTTGGAAAGGATATAGTTAAAGAAAGTAGTGAAATAAAAAAGTATATTGGGTATGTACCTAGTGAAGTAAAGTTTTATGATGAATCAAAGGTTAAAGATATTATAAGATATGCTGAGAGTTTTTACGAAAATACTAATAAGGAAGATACTGATGAACTATGTAAAGAACTAGAGGTAGAGTTAGAGAAAAAAATGAGTGAATTGAGTCTTGGAAACAAGAAAAAGGTAGCTATAGTACAAGCACTTATTCATAATCCTAAGCTTTTAATTCTTGATGAACCTACTAATGGACTAGATCCACTTATACAAAAAAAAACTTTTCAATATACTAGAAAAACAGAGAGCTAAGGGAACTACAATATTCTTATCTTCTCATAATTTAGTTGAAGTTGAAAATCTATGTGATAGAGTTGCAGTAATAAAAGATGGAAAGATTATCGATGTAATTGAAATAGATAAGCTTGCCAGAAAAACGGGAGTAAAAATTACCTTAAAAGCTGAGGGTATAGATAATAAGAAGGTTGAAGAGTTTAAGGGAGAGATTATAGAAAATAATAAAGGTGAAATAACTTTTAGTTTTATAGGAGATATTGATAAATTAATTAAAAAAATTGCTAAGTTTAATGTGGAGAAGTTGCTTATAGGTGAGCATACTTTAGAGGATACATTTATGGATTATTATAAGAGGGAAGAGGAGAATTAGGATGAATATATTCAAGTTTGAGTTTAGAAGACTATTAAAATCTGCCATTATTTGGTCTGTGGTATGTGTAGGACTAGTAATAATGTTTATGGCATTATTCCCTAGCATGAAGGATAGTGGAATGCAAGAAATTGTTGCTACAAAATTAGATGCGTTGCCACCTGCACTATTAGAGGCTTTTAATCTTGAAGATGCTGTAGATTTTGGAAACATTTCAGATTATTTAGCCTATGCAATTCAATATATTTCTATGGCAGCTGGAATATATGGAATAATTCTTGGAATATCTGCTTTAGTAAAAGAAGAAAGTGAAGGTACCATTGAGTTTTTATATTCAAAGCCAATTACGAGAAATAAAATAGTAACTTCAAAATTAATTTCCTCAGCAATTATATTTTACCTATTTATTGTTATAGTTGGAGTTGTAACTATGGGAATTTCTATGGCTGTAAAGCCAGAAGAGGTTGAGACTATGACACTATTAATGGATATAAAAACTTTATTTATAGGAATGGCTTTTCTCGGATATATATTTATGGCCATAGGATTTTTATTATCGGTTATAATAAAATCTAGCAAACAAGGGACATCTATTGCACTAGGAGTATTCTTTACAACTTATATATTTGGGATTATAGGGAAGATGAAAGATGAACTAGAAGGATTTTTATATTTATCACCCTTTGATTATGTAGTTCCAGCTAATCTGTTAAAGAATGGGTTTGAAGTGAAATATGTACTTTTAGGATTAGGAATAATTGCTATATCTATTGTAACTACTTATGCTATTTATAATAAAAAGGATTTAGCCTAAATTTTTATATAAATACCTAGCACTTTAATTAAAGAGCTAGGTATTTATTTTCATTTAATATTTAGTTCTTCTTTGCTTCATGATAACTAAACCTACTCCTAAGAAAGCTACTGAAAAAGCTAACATTATTAACATTTCAAATAGGAGTGGAGTGAGAGTATCCATATTAAATGTTGATAGGGCATTAAGTTTATCATTTACATTTATAAACCAATATACAGGATTAAATATAGCAGTGCTTTTTACTGTTTCGCTGAGAAGTTGCTGAGGAACAAAGGCACCTCCTAAGAAGCAACAACCTAAAGACACAAGGTTAGAAATTGGACCTATGGAATTTTTAGTGGATATATTGCTAATTAAGAAGCTAAGGCATAAACAAGTTATTGTAAATATTAGAGAGTTTATACCATGTAACACTCCACTAAAAGAAAACATGTCTTTAGGATACATTACTATTGCTAGTGCCATGAATATAGTCCAAGTAGATAGTGCTAAAACCATATCTCCTAAAAATATCTGCATGTTGAAGTTATAGGAATTAATAGGTGAGCATAAATTTCTCCTTTTTAAATCTGGAGAATTGAAAATATTTGATACTATAGATATTCCAAGTATTAACATACATAGCATAGGATAAGCTAAATAGTTAAAGTAATAGGTAACGCTACTTTTAGTATCTTCTTTATTATCCTTTGCTAAAGTAACTTCTGTATCTATAGATAAATCTTTATTTACTAGATCACTTATTTTTTCAAAGTCTAAGTTCTTAGTATTATCAATGTAAACTTTGGTTGTGTTAAGATAATTATTTATCATTGATTTTATAAAAATACTACTGGAAGAGTTAGGTATACTTTGAGTTTCTAAAGTATAGGAATTATCTTTAAGAAAACTATCTTCAAATCCTTTAGGGATGGTGATTATAATTTCTGCTTCTCTAAAAAATAATGCATCTCTTATTCCTTCATCGGTAGTTTTAATTTTTACCAATTTAGAATTTTCTTCAATGTATGCTTCTAAATTATTTGAAAGAGGGGAATTATCATTATTTAAAATAGCTACTTTACATTTTTCAGTTTCAAAAGAGGTTGAATCTGTAGAATTCCCAACATTACTAAAAATAATTGTCATAAATATAAATATAGCCATATAAAGCAATAAAGAGGAAAGGGCACTTTTTTTTACTATTCTAAAATACTGTTTAAATACTTGCATACTTTTGCCTCCTTAAAACTAGATAAGTAACTATTGAGAATATAACTCCATACAAGGATAGAAGACCTAGATTAAGAAAATATCTATCATAGGTACTATAATAGTATAATGAATAAAATCCGTCAGTAATTAAGTTAACAGGATTTATATAGGATAAGATAGGAAATTTATCTTGAATGAAGTATTTAATCTGAACTGCCATCATTCCAGACAAAAAAGAGCATATCATTGTAAATGCCAGTAAAATTCCTTCCTTTACGCTAGCTTTTTTATTAATTAAAGAACTTACCATGGCACCCAAAGTTATTCCATTAAAACAGCCTACAAAGCAAAGTAAAATTACATAACCTATGGAGTTACCAAAGTCTATTTTTAAAACTTGAGAAATATATAGTATAACTATTAGCACTGTTGAAAAATAAAATAATAAAGTAGCACTTATTGCAGCTAAAAAGGTTTTTATTTTATTCACAGGAGCTATATTAATTCTTGCTGCTCTTTGAGATTGATTTCCTTGGATGTTTATAACATCAGTACAACCAGGGGTTGAACCTAGAATGCAAGTCATAGCTAAAAGGGTATAAAAATAAATTACAACAACGTTTGTAGAACTATTCAATTCTTTATCTTTAGTGTAGTTATTATAAAGAGCAATATTATTCATAAAATCTTCATTCATAATACTTGGGTTTATGGATACTAAATTTGATATAGTGGAATACTTTTGACTATAACTATCTACAAAGGTTTTTATTATGGACTCGTTAATACCAGACTTTGCAACAGTTATTTCAATATTATTTACAAAGGTTATATACCCTGAAATTTTACCTTTAGAAAGCAATTCTTTCGCACTATTCTCATCAGTACTTTCTATATTAAATAAATCACTTTCCTTCATAGCTGTAGAAAAGCTTTCAGGTATATTGCTATTACTTACAAGAGCAATATTAACATTCTCAAACTCTTCACCGGTGAGTATATTTGAAAAGGCTAAATTGAAAATTGTAGCTAATGCAATTGGAAATAATAAGGTCCAAAAGACACTTAATTTATCTCTAAAACGACATTTAAGTTGATACTTAAAAATATGCCAAAACATTCTATATTCCTCCTTTAATCTCTAAGTTCTTTACCTGTAATTTCCAAGAATACATCATTTAAGGTAGGTTGCTCTGAGTAAATTTTCCCATAACTTATTTTATTATCTCCAATATAACTAACAATGTCCCCAAGAGAACTATGCCCACTTTTTGTTCTAATATTTAGTAAATTATTCTTATAGCCTACTGATATAACATTAGGGAGAGCATTTATATTTTTTATATGATTTTCATTTAAATTAAAGGCCTCAATAGTTATTTTCTCACCTAAATCAATAATTGACTTTAGTTCTTCCTTTGTGCCCTTAGCAATGACTTTTCCCTTGTCCATAATAGCGATTGAAGTACAAAGCTGTTCAATTTCTTCCATGTAGTGAGAGGTATATATAATTGTTGCTCCTTCAGCATTTAATTTTTTTATTCCCTCTAAAATGTGATTTCTACTTTGAGGGTCAACAGCTACCGTTGGCTCGTCTAAAATGATTAGTTTTGGATTATGAGCTATACCACAAGCAATGTTTAATCTTCTAAGAAGTCCTCCACTTAACTTTTTAGGAATAAATTTTTTGTAATCTGAAAGACCAACAAAATCAATAGCCCTCTCCACAAGTACTTTTCGTTCCTTCTTATTGGTTACATATAATCCACAGAAATAATCAATGTTTTCATACACTGTTAATTCATCAAAGACGGCTACATTCTGCATGACGATTCCAATATCTTTTTTTACTTTATAAGTTGTTGGAGTCATTTCCTCTCCTAGGATTTCAATAGTCCCTTTATCATATTTAAGTAGAGATAGCATACAGTTTATAGTAGTAGTTTTACCAGAACCATTTGGACCCAAAAGACCAAATATTTCACCTTTTTTAATGTCCAAATTTAAGTGATCTAAAGCAATTAGTTCACCATATCTTTTTACTAGGTTTTCTATTTTTACAATCATAGTTAATACTCCTTACTTTATTTAGTTTATACTTATAGTTTATTAGAGAATCTCTTTGTAGGTAAGTGCTATTTGTCATTAATATTACATTACATTTGTCACATTAAGAAATTTGTATATGTTATTATAAATATATAAAGTGAGGGAGTATAGATGAATAATATATTAAATAAAATTATTTTGCTTATAGGTTCGGCATTATTACTTATAGAAAATTATAGTATAGAAAAATTAATATTACCGATTTTGGTAACAGTTGCAATAACCTGTTTTCTAGAATATTTTAGCAAGGATAAATTAAATGTAATAGCATTAATAGTATATAGTATCCTTTGCATTGTATATCCTGAATTTCTCATGTGTATTCCTATAATATTTTATGATACTATTTTTTCAAAGTATAAATATATATGCATCTTAACTTTAATTCCGTACCTTATGAATATACATAAATATTCACATATTATTAGTATAATGATTCTTGGACTTCTTAGTACGTCAGCAATCTTGAAGTTTAATACTGTGAAATATGAAAAATTGCATGATAAATTTATAAAACAAAGAGATGATTTAACTGAGATATCTATAGTATTGGAAGAGAAGGTAAAGGAATTACAATATAAACAAGATTTTGAAGTGAATTTTGCAACATTAAAGGAGAGAAATCGTATTTCAAGAGAAATTCACGATAATGTAGGACACCTTTTAACTAGCTCTATATTGCAAATTGGTGCTATTATGGTAGTTACTAAAGAGGAGCAAACCAAAAGACTTCTGGAGGACATTAAATCTACCTTGGACCAAGGTATGGATTCTATTAGAAGTAGTATTCATAATTTACATGAAGATTCTATTGATTTATATGTACAACTTTCAAAGCTTATAAATGAATTTAAGTTTTGTAAGGCTACTTTAAATTATGAGTTTTCTTCTAATCCTGATGTTAAGGTTAAATATGCTATTATTGCTATTGTAAAAGAGGCACTATCTAATATAATAAAACATTCAAATGCTACTACAGTAACTATAAGTTTATATGAACATCCAAAATTATATCAAGTTATTATTTTAGATGATGGAAGTAAAAAGAAGGCAAGTATGGATGGTGGAATGGGATTACAAAGCATTGAAAAGAGGGTAAATAGTTTAAATGGTATTGTAAATTTTGATAGTTCAAAAGGGTTTAAAATATTTATTTCTATTATGAAGGAGGGGTACTATGAGAATAATTATTATAGATGATGATAAGCTTATAGCAGCATCATTAAAGACAATCATAGAGACATCAAGTGATATAAAAGTTATATCTCTTGGATATAGTGGTGAAGAAGCTATAGAGCTGTATAATAAGTATACTCCAGATATATTACTTATGGATATTCGTATGGGGGGAATGTCAGGGCTAGAGGCTGCACAGAAGATTTTAAAATCTCATAATGAGGGGAGAATATTATTTTTAACCACTTTTGAGGATGATGAATATATTATAACTGCATTAAAAGTTGGTGCTAAGGGATATATTTTAAAACAACATTTTGAAAGCATAGTACCTGCCTTAAAGGCAGTAGAACTTGGACAAAGTGTTTTTGGACAAGAAATTATATCTAAAATTCCTACCATGTTAAATAGTACTGAAAATAAAAAAGATATATCAAAGTATGATTTAATTGATAGAGACATTGAAATAATCACTTTAGTTTCTAAAGGACTTTCCAATAAAGAAATATCAGCAAAATTATTTTTGAGTGAAGGTACAATAAGAAACTATATAAGTAGTATTTTAGAAAAATTAAATCTTAGAGATAGAACACAACTTGCAATATTCTATTTTAACAATATAAAGTGAAGCATTTTTGGATTTAACTTTTATATATTGAGGATAGAAAAGAAATAATAAGAAAGTCAATATAAGAAAGTCAATATAAGAATAATAACTGTGTATATGCTTATACTATAATCATAAAAATGTGCACAGGAGGTTTATTATGAAAAAAATAGCGCTTTTAATTGCAACAATAGCATTAACCACAGGACTTGTAGGATGTACTAATAATGACACTGCAGGTAATAAAGGAAATAAGGGTAGTGAAGTTGCTCAAAATCAAACTGAAAATGGAACAGCAAATAGTGAAAATACAACCTTAGATGGGAATGGAGCTAATGATAGTGGAGTTTTAGGCATTAATGACAAGAATAGTAATGACAATACACTCTTCGGTATTGATTTAACCAACAATAATTATTCTAATGGTATATATCGTGGTTCATATATAGATGAGGATGAATTAACAGTTGAATTTACTTTAGCTAATAATCAAATTAAGGATATTAAATTTATAGCATTATCTAATAATGATGATAATTATTTAGAAGATAGTAATTTCAAGAATGTGAAAAATCATTACGAAGCTTTGATAAACTATTTAAAGGATAAAGATATAAGACAAAGCCTTAATGATTTATATAACCCTTCTTCTATAGTTAAGGATATGGATCAAAAAGTTGAAGTAGGTAAGGTAACATCAGCTATACATGATGCTTTAAATAGAGGTGTATATTCTACTACTAATGGTACTAATAAATAATATAATAGATTTGCAATAAAAATGGACTGTCTCAAAATGAATCACTAAACTTTACATTAAGGTTTAGCTTATTTTGAGATAGTTTTTTAGTTTAATGATATTAAAGTGCTATTCATAAAAAGATAGAGTAACATAGAAATGTTATATACATATAATATATTAGCAGAATAAAATTAAGAATAAAAAATTATTCGAAAAGTACAGATGATACTAAATATATAAACAAAGGAAGTACTGTAATTAAAACAAAATATATTAGTGTATGAGGTGTAATATATGAATACAATTGAAAATGAATTAAGATATGTGACAAATGAAAATTCTGAATCCATAGAACTAGAGACAAATCTAAATCCAGAACAGAGTAAAGATCCTGGAACGCAAGGCGCACCTCCTAAATATGGGATAGATCAAATATTAAATCCTTGCGAATGCCCACAAGATTTTGGACAAGTAAAAATAATAGATGCTGAAACTAAATGCAGAATAGTTAAATTTTCTATTAAAGTTAAGAATCTTTGTAAAGGCAAAGAATATTTAGTTGCTGTAGTATTATATAAGTGGGTTTGGGTCTGGCCATGTAAATGGGTTAGAGTCCCTATCGCAGAAGATTGCAAAATTGCCAAATTTACTGGATGCGACAATTGTGGAGAAGATATAGTTTACTTTAAATTAGCTATTAAAGAACCTTTATGCTCTAGACAACGTATAGGTTTTGACGTTACTGGAAACTATGTAAATTCTTGCAACCTGTAGTTTTAAAATATTATTAGATAACCTTATTAAAATAATAGGAGATAAGATTGTCATCCTAGTACCTAACTCATAATTATTATGTAAAAACTCCTTAGAACATAATTTTCTAAGGAGTTTTTTATTAAGCTATTACGGTTTTAGTAGTCTCTTCTTTTCCATCTTTTTTCCAAGTGCTATTTAATAAATAAAAAGATGTTACTGCAGAAATTAAATCTGAAGCAGGATATGCAATCCATGCACCTATGGTACCAAAAATATTTACAAAAACTATAGCTAAAGGAATGAATACTATTAGTTGTCTAAATAAAGATAATCTAAATCCTTTTTTAGCTTCATCAATTGCTTGATAGTAGTATATTCCTATATAATATAAACCAACTAAAGGAAGTAGGAATATACATATTCTAAGAGCCTTAACAGCCTCAGGTAATAACTTTGCATCAGTTAAAAACAAGCCTATCATTTGAGGAGCAAAATACATAATAAATACTCCAAATATTAAAGAGATTATTGTCACAGTTTTTATAGATGCTTTAACTGTATTTTTAACTCTATCAAAGTTTCTTGCACCAAAGTTAAAGGCTACAATTGGCTGCATAGCAGAACTTATACCAATTATTGCAATAAACATAAACATAGATATTTTAGTAATAACACCTACTATTATTATAGCTTCATTACCACCTCTAGAAATTAATAAGTTATTTAAAACTACAGAAACTATTGCATCTGATATTTCAATAACAAAGGTTGAAAATCCCACAGCAATTAATCCTTTAATTAATGTAATATCTATATTTGGTAGAATATTATTTACTGAAAGTTTAATTTTAAAGTGTTTAGTTACATCTTTAAACTTGTATAGAACAAAAATTAAGCCTACAAATTGAGAAGCTACAGTAGCAATAGCTGCACCAGCTATACCTATATTTAAATGAGCTACTAATATGTAGTCAACTACAATATTTAGAAGTGCACCGATACTGTTAGCATAAAGACCTATTTTAGAGTTTCCTAAAGCTGTCATTACTTGAGAGCATACTATAGTTAATCCTTGAAATATTGCTCCTATAAAAATTATAGATATATAATCATTAGTTAGTCCAAAAGTAACGTCACTTGCACCAAGTTTATATAATAATCCACCTCTAAATAAGAATAAAAGTAGAGGGATTATTGTTAAAGATACTATGGTAACAGATATTGAATTAATTATTGTGGATTTAATCTTTTCAGGTTGTTTTTCACCGGAATATCTTGAAACGTAGGTTGAAGCTCCTACACCAATTAAGAAAGCGATTGCTATAAGAAAACGTTGAATTGGAAATGCAACTGTCAAGGCACCGATAGCATTAGGACCAATATATCTACCAACAAAAACTGTATCTACCATGTTATAGAGTTCTGCTACTAGCAAAGAAAAAATTGCAGGTATGGCAAATTTAAATAATACTCTGTATGTTCTTCCATCTGAAAATATTTTAGGGTTAATTCCCATTAGTCTCACCTCGTTTATTTGAAAATTCTGCATATTTTTCTTGAGTTTATTTTATAAAAAATTCTCTTTATTTTTTATAGAAAAATACGTTTTGTCTTCATGTTTAATTTATTATTAAAATATTTTATCTTATATTAATATTATAGTTGAAAACAATTAAATAAACATTCACTTAAGTGTCCATCAAAAAGTACTATTCTGCCCAAATAGTTATTGGTTAAAAATAGGAAAAAGCACAAAAGCACCTTAATTAGGATGCTTTTGTACTTAAAATCAATATATTTTATACATAACATAATATATTTTAACTGAAAGTATATATATATTCATATAAATTGAGGTAAAATTAATTAATCTTAATAGGCTTCTGAACTTCATTGATTATAACTAATGTAGCTCCATAGGTTTTTAGAGTAACTAAAATATTTATAACTGTACTCTTCTTAAAGTATTTAAATCTAATATTAGGATAAGAAGCTTTATGAAGAATACCATTTTCATCTTTGTTAAGTCTAGTTGGTCTCCCCATATCAATCCAATAGTTATAGGATGAACCAATCTTTTCATTTATTTCATAGGTAGTTACATTAATATCTGAATGAATATTAGTTATATTAAGAGAAAGTTTTTTCGAAGTCGCATTTTTTATACCTCTAAGCTTTGAAAAACTTGCCATAGAAATTAAATCATTGATTTTATCATGATAAGTATAAAGTAAAATCTCATATTGATTGTTAGTTTTAGTAACTACATATCCATCACCTTTAGCTACTAATGTATTACCTAATTTATTTAAAAGTGAATAGGCATAAAAGGCAGGTTTTTTTATTCCCTTATCATTTATAAGACCAGGATAACCAAAGAATAGTTCATTGGTTATATTTACTTGCTTATCAAGGACGTCAAAGGCCCTTATAAAGCTTAAATCTCCCTTATGATTTACTACATTATCAATAATAAATGGAATCATATAGGCTGTATCATATATATTATTTACTTCATTATTTATCATAAAAGGTTCTTCTTCAAAATCTAATTTATTGTAAATTAATATTTCTTCAATTGAAGTCCTCAAATTTTCAGGAAAGGTAGAGGAAAATTCAAATCTAAAATTTTTGTAATTAAGAGTTTCTATTGCACTGAAATATTCCATGAAGGATAGAAGAATATTTTTAAAATCTTCATGTATATCTATAGAATTTTTAAGGGGTAATATATTTTTAGAGGCAACTTCATAGCTTTCATCGTTAATGTCATTTATATGTTCTTCATAGGTGCTATCCATATCTAAAACAATTATAGGCACTATATCTAAAAATTCTATAAACTCTAGTACATCCTTTGCTCTATTCCAGTTATGAAATTTAGAGCCAGGGAAAATAGCCATATCAGTACTAAATAAATTTAGGATCCGTCCATATTCAAAATCCATTTCCCTTTGAAGTTCTTCTAGTGTATCTTTATTGTCTTCAATTAAAAGGTCAAAGGCATCACCAATGGTTATAATTCTATTAAAATTCTTATCAAATTCACCTATACAATTTTCCATATTAATATTTAACTGATGAATTTTGTCCTCATAGTTAAACCTGTCGTAGTCCTCCAGATAATATATTACTTCATCTAGACTTTCTTCTAAAGGATGAGTTATATATTTAGTCAACTTTTCTAGGACTTCAGGAGTAGATTTATATTTTTTTCTAAATTGTAAAGGCGTAAGCTTATAGTGAAGTTTAAAGTGCTTATTAAAGTATCTAGTATGAGAAAAGCCAATTTCCTCAGAAATTTCAGATAGTGTCATATCTGTATCTAAAATTAATTTTATAGATTCTTCAACTCTAATAAGATTTAGAAAATCAGTAAAGGAATATCCTGTAGCATATTTTATTTCTCTTGATAAATAATGGGTGCTTAGATATTCGTTACTAGATATATCTTTAAGGGTTATATTATTTTGATAATTATTATAAATATATTTAGATATACTATGATATCTTTGAAGTTGATCTTTATTTTCTTTAAGTTCTTGTTTTTCATGAATTAAATAGTTAAAGTTATTTATTAGATGATAAAGGAGTTTTACAAGGATATCTTCGATTTCTTCATCATAATTATCTTGTTTTTGTACTGTTTCACAAAGGACTTGACAAAGAAATACTCTTAAATCTTCATACTCTTCCCCAAGCTGAGAGGCCTTACTAGAAGAGTTTGTATAAAAAAACATATTCTCAATATCGTTATAGTACTTTTGAAAAAAGTATGGATCTATTTGAAATATGAGTACTTTATTGTCAGGATCATCACTTTCAATGCTATGAACTTCATCTATATTTATAATTTCAATTTGATTTTCACTTATTACATATTTTTCAGTATTTATATATAGATTGATTGTGCCTTTTATAACATAAAGAATTTCGATGCAATAATGCCAATGGATTGGATAATTTTTAATGGTATTAAAAGAAATAGATACAGGCATATTTGCAGAATAATTAATATATTGTCTATGCATTATAAACTCTCCTTGCCAGTTTCTTTAGTATTAATAGTATTATAGCATCAATTAGAAAAAACATACTAGAGGAATAAAGGAGAGAAAGTGGGAAAACCTCAAGAAATTATTTTTCTTGAGGTTTTTGGATTTTATCCGATGACTACCAGCTCTAATACTCCCATCTTCTTAAAAGTGGGAGAAAAGAGCTGCTACGTCCCTGGATAACGATTTCTAAGTTTCAGTGGGAGTAAACTCCCTCTGAAGCTAAGAACTCTGTTTATTATGAACTTGCATAGATAATTTTTACCTAAGCAATATTTTAAGGCTCTATAACATTTCTATAAAAGCTGCCATTCTAGTGTTAAGTTGTCCAATGTCAGCAGTAGAATAATCTGTTTCTATACTGATGTAAGGTATTTTTTTAGTGTTATTAACAAATCTTTTAATTTGCAATGTTTCTACGCTATATGTATGACAAGCTTGAAGTACTACATCCACCACTGCATCAACTTTATATTCATCTATCATTCTATTAAGTAGATCTGTACGGTTAGGATTAGGTGTCATACAAGAACATCCAATATTTAAGTATTTACGAGCAATAGCATCATAGATATCAGGATTATTTTCATCTACTAATTCATCGATAGCTTTAGCACCAGTACAGTTTTCAAAAGCCACAACATGAGCTCCGTTATCTTCTATAGCTTTTATAACTTTTTCTGTAGCTCCACCAATTGGACATCCAGTTATAAGGATACGAGGTTTCTTTTCATATTTTTTTTCTAATTCATATTCACCCTTAATTTTCTCACTTAGGGCATATATTTCTTTTGGTACCTCTGCTTTATCAAATTTAAATGTAGTACCATAAAGAACTTTAAACATATCTTGTCCTAATATCGCTGGTGGATCAAGTTTTCCAAGACCGTAGAAGGCTTTAAGAGCTTTTCTTTCTTCATTTTTTAATTTAATGGCCTTTTTAATATTTTCATCACTTATAGTAGTTTCAAATTGTTTTTCTAAAACTTCTTTAAATTTTATTACTTCTTTCTTCCAAAGCTTTAAACCTTCTTCACTTTGAGAGTTTGGTAGTTCCATAACATGAACAGGCTTAAACTCACTTAAATATTCATACATTTTTTTCTTTCCATCACAAGTAGTTTCACCTACAACTAAATCAGAAAAGTAAAAGAATGGACATTTATCTGTTTTTGCAAATCCATAACTTGATTTGATAAGTGGACATAGATTACGCGGTAATTCTTTTTCAGCTTCTGCAATTGTCTCATCAGACATAGAACAAAGAGATACAACACTTGCACCCATGGCAAGAGGTAATTCCTGTGGCATATAAGTACAAAATACTCCTACTAAAGGTATATTTTCATCTTTAAGTTTTTTGGCTGCAATAAAGGAGTTTCTCCTAGCCTCTGCAAAGTCTTCAAATATTTCAGGTAGTTCTTTTCTTATTTTCATTTTAATTCTCCTATCATTTTACGTGGTTATTTAAAAATAATCTATCTAATAAGATTATACATAGAAATTATGTAATATTATGAATTATAGTGTTATTTTATACATTTACATCTATCTATAGAATGTTATAATACTACATTGATAAAAATAGTGATAAAATTATATTGTATATAGTAGTTTAAGTAGTAAAAATTATTATTAATTTATTAGGATTTTATAGGAGGTAGGGAAAATGAAATACAGTTTTGATGAAAAAGTGGACAGGATAGGCAGTAACTGTTTAAAGTGGGACTTAATAAATAGAACATATAATGATAGTGAAATTATACCTCTATGGGTAGCAGATATGGATTTTAAAGTGCCAGAAGAAATAGGAGATGCTATAAGAAAAAGGTTAGAACATCCTATTTTTGGATATTCCCTTACACCACCATCATACTATAAAGCTGCTATAAATTGGTTTGATAAAAGATTTCAATGGAAAGTTGAAAAGGAATGGATGAAGTTTGCTCCAGGAGTTGTACCAGGACTAAAAACTATAGTTGCTGCTTACACAAAACCAGGAGATGAAATTATAATTCAAACACCGGTATATCATCCTTTTTATAGTATTATAAAAAATAATGGGTGTCAGGTTGTAGAAAATACCTTAACTTGTAAAGATGGTAGATATGAAATGGACTTTGATAACTTAGAAAAGATAATTACTAAAAAAACTAAGATGATAATTCTTTGTAGTCCTCATAATCCAGTAGGAAGAGTATGGACTGTAGAAGAATTAAAAATGGTTGGAGAAATATGTATAAAGAATAATGTACTAGTGGTAGTAGATGAAATTCATGCAGATATAGTTTATAAACCTAATATACATACAGTATTTGCATCTATCAATGAAGAATTTGCTAATAATTCTATAATATGCACAGCACCAAATAAAACCTTTAATATTGCAGGGTTTAAAACTGCAAATATAATTATTAAAAATGAAAAATTAAGAAATCAATATATACTGCAAATGGAAAAAGACTGTATAGAAGGAGCAACTACTTTAGGTGCAGTAGCACAAGAAGCAGCATATACTAGTGGAGAAGAATGGTATCAAGGTCTTATGGAATATTTAGCAGGAAATATAGACTTTACTTTAGAATTCTTTGATAAAAGAATTCCTAAAATTAAGATTAGAAAACCAGAAGGAACCTATTTATTGTGGCTTGATTGCTCAGGATTAAATATGAAGCCAGAAGAATTAAGTAATTTCTTCCTTAAAAAGTGTAAAGTATGGTTAAATGATGGTAGCATGTTTGGACATGATGGAGCTATGTTCCAAAGAATGAATATAGGAACTAGTAGAGTTGTTCTTCAAGAAGCTTTAGAAAGAATAGAAAGAGAAGTAAATAAATTATAGGTTTATAATAGGAGGTTGCCTAAAATCAGGCAACCTCTTAAATAGTTACTTTAAATTATAATTTTCAATAAGTTTTAGAGTTAGTTCTAAAGCATCTTCTCCATTTACCCATATATCAGGTTTGATACCTTCACCTTCCTTAAAGAACTTTTCATCATATAGCCTTAACCAGTTTCCATAGGAAAATTCAATATGGGAATTGGGAAGGTAACCTAGTTCTACATTAGAACTTTCAAGAGTACCATGAGTATTAGTACCAACTACTACAATATTTTCAAAATCCTTTAGATGCTCTACAAAGAATTCAGCAGCTGAGGATGTTTTTTTATCTGTAAGAACAAAGATAGTATTTAAATTTTTATTAAGCTCTTTTTTAGATTTAGGTATATGTTCATAATAATAAGCATGAATTTTTTCAAGTTGTAAAGTTTTTAGGTCCTTATGAAAGGTGTTAAAATCGTAGTAGGAGGGGGCATCCTTAGATCTTCCATAAAGAAGTAGAAAAAGACCCTTCCCTTGAGATGAAACTCCAAAATATTCATTTATCCAGTTTAAAGCGGTCAATATATCGCCACCATTATTACCACGTAAATCTAATATACTTACAGGAGAATCCTTTACTTTAGAAGCAGTATTAATGAAATCTATTCCTTCTAAACCTATATTGTAGGGAACTTCTCTGGAAGATATTATAGGAACATCATCTATAGTTGTGTAGTCTAAAGGTGAAATAGACTCATCTGAAAGAGTATTTGATAATTTCAGTTCAATATCTTTAGTATATTCTGATTCACCTCTATAAAATACAACATTTAAGTTCCTTGAAGCTTGTCCAGAACATTTTTCTAAAACACCTAAATTGTATAATAGTTTACCTTCAGTATTTATTGAAAGATATAAGTAATTTTCGATGTTTTCATCTTTATTTATAGATTTAATGTAGTAAAAAACACCTCCATATTTTACATAATAGCCTATTTTGTTTTTGAAAATTCCTAGAGTTGAATTTGTATAGTATCTAGAGGTATTTTCTAAGTCAAATTCATTGTTACCTATATAAAAATGTCTATCAGGTATAAAAGCAAGATTATCTTTTAAGGTTTTTGTTAGTTCAGCTACATTAATTACATCATTATCACCAATAAAACTTAAAACTGATTCCTTAGCCTGTAAAAATAATTTATCACTACCATAATAATTATATGGTGCGTAGCTAGATTTTAAAGCCTTAAAATATAGTTCTACATCATAAATAGCTTCTTTTCTGGTTATAGCAGTAGGAGATATTACGTAAGGTGTTGAAAATAGTAGAGCGTGCTCTTTAGCAGTTAGTATATCTTCATTTGAAATTTCGGATATAAATTCTCTAATATTTAATTTAGATATGGGAATATTTAAATTTTTATGATTTATCTTTTCTAAAGCTTTTTCAAAGGAAATATCTTTTTTATAATAAGGTAAATAAATTAAAATTAAACCTAAAATTATAATAAAAAGAATTTTAAAAGTTTGTTTCAAATTAAAATCCACCTCCCTATAATTCTATTAAATAAGGTTATTATACCATAAAATGTAAAAAAATAAAGACTTTATGAATAAAAATAAAACAAATTAATAATTGACTGCCTTTTAGTTACACTATGTTTTGGTTATAATGTTATTAATAAGAATTGGAAAAGTATTTCAACTAGTTTTAGTATAGATAAATCTTAATTTTACATTAATGTAAATATATAATATAAAAAATAAATTTGGGAGTGATAAAGTGGCAAAGATTATTATAATAGAGGATACAGAAACTATTAGGCAGGAGCTTGCAACATTTTTAAATAGATATGGATATGAGGTAATAGCCCCTACTAATTTTGAAAATATAATATCTATTATTGAAAAAGAAGAGCCCAATCTCATACTCTTAGATATAAACTTACCTGTATTTGATGGATTCTACATTTGTAGAGAAGTGAGGAAAACTTCTCAAGTACCTATAATTGTGGTTACAAGTAGAGATAGTGATATGGATGAGCTAATGAGTATGAATTTAGGAGCAGATGACTTTATAACTAAGCCTTATAATACACAAATACTTTTAGCAAGGATAAATTCAGTGCTAAAGAGGGTAAATCAAGGGAATGAAGGGAATCAAGAAATATTAGTATATAATGATTTAAAGTTAAATCTATCTAATGGAACCATAAACTGTGGAGATAATGCTTTGGAAATCACTAAAAACGAATTAAAAGTTCTTTATTACCTTATAAAGAATAAAGGAAACATTGTATCTAGGGAGGATCTAATGGATTATCTATGGAAGTCTAATTTGTTTGTAGATGATAACACTTTGTCAGTTAATGTGACAAGACTTAGAAAAAAATTAGAGGAAATTGGAATTAAGGATGTTATAGAAACAAGAAGGGGACTTGGATATATAATGCCATAAATATATAAATATTTATGTAGAGAACTATTTATACATAAAACTATTTAAATATGGAAAAATAAAACTATTTAAATAGTTGTTCTGTTTATGCGGGTTTGAAGGAGTTTTCTACTATAAATAGTAGAGAGGAATAGATAAAATGAAAGTTAGGGATTATCTTAAATCAAGAATTGGCTTTTTAATAATTAATGGAGTCCTATTTATGATTTTTGTATCTATTTTAATATTTTTAAATGTAGGGAGTGGACTAATATTTTTATCTTTCATATTATGGTTTACTCCATTAAGTACATATTTAACCCTTGAAGTTATTAAACATAAGAAATTTCTAGACAATATTACAGGAACTATAGATAGCTTGGATAAAAAGTATTTGCTTCCAGAGGTTATGGAAAAGCCAGATTTTTTAGAAGGTGAAATAGTTTATCAAGTTCTTAAGGAATGTAATAAAAATATGCATGAAAATGTAAAAAAGTATGAATGTACCCAAAAAGAATATAGAGAATACATAGAAATGTGGGTTCATGAAGTAAAGACGCCTATTGCTTCTGCTAGACTTATTATAGATAATAACGAAAGTACTGTAACAAATAAAATTGGACATGAATTGAAGAAGGTAGAAGATTTCATAGAACAAGTCCTTTATTACTCAAAGAGCAACGATGTAAGTAAGGACTATATTATAAGAGAATTTAATTTAGAAGAAGCTGTTATGGAGGTTTTGAGAAAGAATTCTAGAGATTTCATAAATAAAAAGATATCTTTAGAGATAGGAGATATGGGAGGTAAAATTTTCAGTGATATAAAATGGGTGGAGTTTATTTTAAATCAAGTTTTAGGAAACGCCATAAAGTACTCTAAGGAATCAAATGGGATAATAAAAATATATTCAACTTCTACAGAAAATAAAATAACTTTAACTATAGAAGATAATGGTGTTGGAATTTCAGAAAGAGACATTTTTAGGGTTTTTGAAAAAGGTTTTACTGGGGATAATGGAAGAAAGTTTGGTAAATCCACAGGAATGGGGTTATATCTGTGTAAAAAACTTTGTAATAGACTTGGATTGGGGATAAGTATTGAGTCAAAGTTAGAATATGGAACTAAGGTGTATATAAATTTTCCTCTAGGAAGATTTACTAGTTTCTAATAATAGCTAAAATAAACTGATTGGATAAAAATTAATCTCAATCAGTTTTTTTGTGGTAAACAGAGTTCTTTGCTTCAGAGGAAGTTTTTACTCCTACTGAAGCTTACTAACAGAATTCTTAGTATCAGTATTTTCGATACTTAGAATTCGTTGTCCTTTAGGTGAAATCGTCATCCAGGGACGTAGCAGCTCTTTACTACCACTTTGAAGAAGATGGGAGTATTAGAGCTGGTAGTCATCGGATAAACATTTGATTACATTATACTTATACCTAGGACTTCAATAGTCTAAAAACAGGGCTACTCCTAATTTTATAGATGAACTTTTAGACTTTCATTATTATCTTACGAAAATGAAAGATTAATGACATGAAATTAAATACAACATACTTTTAGAAAAATATATAATAAGCTCATAAAGTTAAGGCAAAACTTAAAATGTATTTTAGGAGGATGAATTATGGAAAATGTCTTAAAGGTTGTAAATATAGAAAAATATTATGGTGGAAAGGGAAATGTGACTAAAGCTATTGATAATATAAGTTTTGAGGTAGAGAAAGGGGAGTTCCTTGGAATAATGGGACCTTCTGGAAGTGGTAAAACTACACTTTTAAATTGTATATCTACCATTGACACAGTGACTACAGGAAATATAATTATAAATAATAAAGATATAACTAGTCTTAAGAATAATGATATTGAAAAGTTTAGAAGAGATGAGCTTGGATTTATATTTCAAGATTTTAATCTTTTAGATACATTAACTGCTTATGAAAATATTGCATTGGCACTTACTATACAAGATGTAAAACCTAAAAGTATAGATGGAAGAATTAAAGCAGTAGCAAACAAATTAGGTATAAGTGAAATTTTAAATAAATATCCTTATGAAATGTCTGGTGGTCAAAAACAAAGAGTTGCTTCAGCTAGAGCTATCGTTACTAATCCATCACTAATTTTAGCTGATGAACCAACAGGAGCATTAGATTCTAAGTCCTCTAGATTATTACTAGACTCCTTTGAGAAATTAAACGAAGAACTAGAAGCTACTATACTCATGGTCACACATGATGCGTTTACAGCTAGTTATGCTCATAGGATTTTATTTATAAAAGATGGAAAAGTATTTAATGAACTAATTAGAGGAAATGATAGTAGAAAAGAATTCTTTAATAGAATTATTGAGGTAGTGACATTACTTGGAGGTGACAGTGGAGATGTATTCTAAAATTGCATTAAATAATGTAAAGAAAAGTTTTAAAGACTATACCATATATTTTTTAACTTTAACCTTTGCCGTTTGTATATTTTATAGCTTTAACTCTATAGAATCACAAAAGGCAATGTTTGAAATAAGTAAGAAGGAAGCTAGTTTTATAGATATGTTAACTACAGTTATTTCTTGGGTATCTGTATTTGTGTCAGTAATTTTGGGTGGACTCATTGTTTATGCAAATAACTTTATGATAAAACGAAGAAAAAAAGAACTTGGTGTATATATGACATTGGGTATGAGTAAAAGAAAAATCTCAAGTATTTTAGTGTCTGAATCTTTTTTCATAGGCCTTATGTCTTTAGTAGCAGGGTTAATCTTTGGTATAGTTTTATCACAAGGATTATCTCTTTTTACAGCGAAGTTATTTCAGGTAGGCATGAGTGAATACAAATTTGTATTTTCACAAAATGCTGCTGTAAAGACTATAGCTTATTTTGGAATAATGTTTTTACTTATAATGATATTTAATACCTTTGTAATTTCAAAATACAAACTTATAGATATGATAAATGCTAGTAAGAAAAGTGAAAATATAAAGATTAAAAATCCTATAGTATCAATTATTATTTTTATTTTAGGAGTAGGAATACTTATAACTGCTTATAAGTTTATAATAGAAGTGGGATTAGACATAACTGATTCTAGATTTACTATTTCGATAATACTGGGGATTCTAGGAACTATATTATTTTATTATGGATTAGCTGGATTTATATTGTATGTAATCAAGAATAGTAAAAAAATATATCTTAAAAAACTAAATATATTTGTTACTAGACAGATAAGTAGTAAAATTAACACAAATTTTGTATCTATAACAGTTATATGTTTAATGCTCTTTATAACTATTTCTATATTATCTACGGGATTGAGTTTTAAAAATTCCTTAGAAAGTAGTCTTAAGGATACAGTACCCTTTGATGTCTCAGCTAGAATTATAAATTTTGAAGGTTCGGAAAACAAAACTATAGAACAGGCCATTAAAGAATTAGGGTTCAATTTCACAGATAAAGAAAAGTATGTAGTATTACAAGAGTATAGACTAGAAGAAAATTATGGTGATATATTAAGAGGATATGGTAAAGAAGATAAATTTCTTGATAACGATTATAGTAACATGTCAGCTCTAAAAATAAGTGATTATAATAAACTAAGAGAGTTAAATGGACAAAGTTCCATAGACTTAAAAGAAGATGAAGTATTAATAACCTCTAACTTTAGTAAATTAGTGCCTTTAGTTAAAAGCTATATGAAGGAAAACACAGTAATTAAAATAAATAATATAAACTATAATATAAAAAATCAAGAGCTTATTACAGAAGCTTATGAAAGCACAGGCTTTGCTAATAATTTCTTTACAGTAATACTTCCAGATAAAGCTTTAGAAAACCTTAAGCCCTATGACTCTATATTAAATTGTAACTTTGTAGGTGAAGATAGAGAAAAACGAGAATCAGAAATAGGAGAAATATTCAAAAATAGCAGAGATGAAAATGCTTCGGGTAAAGACTTTATAATATTAGGTGATACTAAGACTGGCATATATAGTATGACAAAAGGAGCTACTACAACAATTATATATATAGGTATATATATAGGGATTGTATTTTTAATATCTAGTGCAGCAGTTCTTGCTCTTCAACAATTATCAGAAGCTAGTGAGAGCATTGATAGATATAAAGCTCTAAGAAGGGTTGGAGCTTCAAGAAAGATGATAAATAAAACCATATTTATTCAAACTTTAATATACTTTGCAATGCCATTAGTATTAGCTATAATTCACTCCATAGTTGGAATTAGTGTAGCTAATGAATTTATATCTCTTTACGGCAATGCAGAGATAGGGGCTTCAGCCACTATAACAGCACTACTGATAATAGCTATATATGGAGGCTATTTCTACGCCACCTATATAGGCTATAAGAATGTAACTAACACTCCAAATCTATGATTTGGCTAAGTGTTAGTTACTCCAGGGAATGAAATGAGTCGGAGTTTCATTATTCCCACTCCAAATCTATGATTTGGCTAAGTGTTAGTTACTCCAGGGAATGAAATGAATATATTTTTTAGTAATAAAGGTAGCCATAAAGCTACCTTTATATTTACATATAAGGTTATATTACATAACTACTATCAATTTTTAGATGAGAGTTTATAAACCACATCACACATATTAGCAACTTCTGGAGAATGGGTAACTAAAATTATGCATTTACCATGATCATGTGCCAATTTTTGAAATATTTTTATAATACTATTTTCTGTTTCAACATCAAGATTTCCCGTTGGTTCATCTGCTAAGATTACTGCAGGATCATAGGATAATGCTCGTGCAATAGCAACACGTTGTTGTTCACCACCGGATAACTTTAATATTCTACGATTAGCTGTAGTTTCATCCAATCCTACACTATTTAATAGTTCTAAGGCTTTTTCTTTTTTATTTAATATTTTTTTACCTGATATGTCCATTGAAAGAATAACATTTTCAATGGCTGTTAAGTGAGGTAAGAGATTGAAACTTTGAAAAACAACTCCAATAAAATTACTTCTATATTTACAAGAATTGAGTTTGCTTATATCTTTTCCATCAAATAAAATGGAACCTTGTGTTGGCTTGGCAAGTCCAGATAATAAGGAGAGAAGGGTTGTTTTACCAGCGCCAGATTTTCCTACAATAGAATAAACTTTATTATCTTTAAATTCATAATTCATGTGACTTATAATTTCACGTTGCTTATTGTCATAAGAATAACATAAATCTTTTAGTATAAAAGAACTCATAATAACGGCCCCCTTTAAGTACGATTACTTAAGATTTTTAATGGTTCATATCTAAGAATAGATATTACTGCTGTTGCACTTGATATCAAGGCAAGTAAAATACCTAGTCCTAATAGTTGGAATAAAACAACAACATCTATACTTGCTGTAATATCTTTAACATAATTAAATTTTGTTTTACTATTAGACGGCCTTGACATGCTACCTTTACTAATGTCCATTCTACCTTGAAATTCACCACCGAAGTTTTCTTTAGTTGTTTGGTTAGATGTTTCTACAGAAGCAATTTGATTTTCTAACAACTTATCTGCGATTGGAACAGAAATAGTAGCACCAATACAAGTACTTATTATTATGGAGATAAATGTAATGATAAATGCTTCAGATATAAATTGAGTTGCAATTTTTACTTTATTCATACCAATAGCAGCTAATACCCCAATTTCATATTTTCTTTCTCTTGCAGCAAATAGGTTGAAAATAATTAGTATAGCTGCACCTATTATTAAAACAACTAAAAGAAAATACAGTGAATAATTGCTTAAGTTATTTAGTGGTATTAGGCTTTGTTCGTAGGAATCAACATCTTGTGATGAAATTGTATAGATTGTATCATCTAAACCAAGAGCAACAACGTCTGTTTCAAAAGCCTTATAGTTTTCAATATTAGAGAACACGTATGTACCACTTTCCTGACCACGTAAAGCTGTAGAGATTTCTATTCCTGATGTTTCATCAGTCTTAACTGTTGCATTTGATTTAGATTTATCAACAATTGAGTTTAAGGCATTGAAACTTACATAAATTTGATTTGCAGGATCAGATGAAGCATTAAAACCCATCATGTTTCCTTGTTGAAAGGTAGAAGATTCGCTATTGTTATAAATACCGCAAACTGTCATTGCTACATTTTCTTCCTCATTATTTGGATTTACTAATGTGATACTATCTCCAATCTTCAATTCATTAAGAATGGCTAATTCATCACTAACAATGCATTGTGGTTCCGTTGTCTCTGAATCAAACACAGTTCCATCTGTAATTTTTTTTGTACCATTCTTAAATGATGTCATTGCATCGTGGGAACTGTATCCAATAATAGTGAAATCTCCCTGACTACCCATTTTACCAAATCCCTTATTACCATTTGGGTTATTCACTGGCATTCCATTTGAATTAATAGAATCTTCTTCATTTGTAGTAGAGGTATCTACGGATGATAAAGTGATATCGCCGTTAAGAGAAGAGGTAATAGTATAGTAAAAATCATTTACAAATTTAGATTGTGCATAAATTTGCATTTCCTCTAATGATAAATTTTGTGAACCTTGTAATGTTTTTAATTTATCATTAGAGGATTCAGCATTTTTCATTAGTGATTGTCGGTCTACGGATATTTGTGCAGTAATTTCCAATGAATCAAGAGATGCCTCCCTTGAAGTTTCTGCACTTTGTCTAATACTAAGGGCAATACAAGCGGAAACAGAAATAATTATTGTTATAATTGTAATTAAAATATTTCTAACTTTTGCTCTTGTAATACTTTTTAAGGCATTTTTAAAGATGTACATAATAATCTTCCTTTCTAACAGAGATTAAATTTTCTAAGTGGTTACCTGTGAGATTAATTATGAAATACTTACCTTAAAATAATCTTAAAAAATTAATATATAAATAAAGTTTCTACACTCTAATAGTTTGATTATCTATTAGAATATAGAAACCTTATTGTAACGAAAATATTAAAAAATTTATTCCAATTTTAGCTTCACTCTATTCTTGAAAAATTATTAGCTAGTAAAAATTTTAACTAATATAAAATTTATTTATATTTAAATGATATTACATTAATTATATACTTATACAGATTAATCCTGTAAAATAATATTATAATAGACAAATGGAAAATATAAAAATTTATTTAAAAAAATATTAAGGCGGTTTTTGGAAAGTTTTTATAAAAGCTTTTAATTTATAGATGTAGAGGTGGAGAAAATGAAAAAAGTCTTAGTTCTTGGAGGAAGCTATTTTATAGGAAAAGCCATTGTAGAAGCTTTATTAGGTTCTCAGAAAGATTATGAAATTTACACCTTAAATAGAGGAAGCAGAAAAACCGAAGATAAAAGAATTACTAATATAATTTGTGACAGAGAAGATTTAAATGAAATGAAAAAATGTCTTAGTGAGCATGAATTTAATTATATAATTGATGTATCTGGACTTAATGTAAATCAATTAGAAATTCTTCATGAAGCCTTAAATTATGAAAAGTTAGAGAAATATATTTTTATTAGTTCAAGTGCTGTCTATGATGTAGAAAATTATAAAATTCCATTCAAAGAATCATTTATGCTAGGAAAAAATAAATATTGGGGAGATTATGGAACAAACAAAATAGAGTGTGAAGAGTTTTTAGAGGATAAGTATAACTATAGTAATGTTCAACTTATAATATTACGCCCTCCTTATGTTTATGGAGAAAATAATTATGCAGCAAGGGAAGGCTTTATTTTCCATCATATTATCAATGATAGGCCTATTCTAATTCCTAATGATGGAGAGACTAAAATTCAATTTATCTACTCTAAGGACCTAGGCAATTTAGTAGAAGGATTTTTAGAGACAAATCAAGATAATCTATCTATTTATAATGTTGGAAATAGTGAGGCAGTGACCTTTAATACATGGATAGAATTATGTGAGAAGGCTGCTGGTAAAAAGGCAATAAAGTATCATTTTTATTATGAGGAGAAGGGGTATAATGAAAGAGACTTCTTTTCATTCTTTAATTATGACAATGTGCTGGATGTAAAAAAAATCCATAGTGTATTTAAAGAAGAAACTTCTATGGAGGAAGGCTTAAAGAAGTGTTATCAATGGTATCTTCATAATGAAGCCATGGTTATGATGAAAAAACATGTAGCAGAAAAGGAAGAAGAAATTTATAAGTTATTAGGAAAATAGTTCATAGTTTTAAATTTTAGATGTATGACTAAGAATTTAGTAATATATTTAGTACGATATGGAGATTAAAATGGATAAGTTAATATTTTGGGATTTTCAAGGTACATTAGCTCATAATGAGTGGATGCTTAGTAAAGCTTTATTCAAGGTTTTATGTAAGTATGAACCATATACGGAAATAGGTATTGAAGATTTTAAGAAAATCTCATTAGTGGGATTTCCTTGGCAACAACCTGAAAAGGAATATGTGAATCTCACTTCTAGTGATGCTTGGTGGAACCATATTGAAGATATATTAATAAAGGGATATATAAAGTTAAATATATCAGAAGAAAAAGCAGCTATCTACTCAAAAGAAATTAGACAAGTACTTGCATCAGGAGAAAGTTTTCAACTATATGAAGATACAATAGAAGTATTACAATATTTTATGAAAAAGGGTTATTCAAACATAATACTCTCAAATCATATTCCTGAATTACCTAAAATAGTAGAGAAATTAGGATTATCACCGTATATAATCGATTGTATATCATCTGCTAATGTTGGATATGAGAAGCCAAATCCTAAAATATATCATTATGCTTTGAAAAAGCATTGCAATTATAGTGATATATGGATGGTTGGAGATAGTATTTTAGCTGATGTAAGAGGTCCAGAACATGTTGGGATTAAAGCGGTATTAGTAAGAAGTAATATAGAAGAAACTGTTAGATATTATTCAAAGGATTTATTAGGAGTAAAGGAGATCATAAAGTAGTGTTTAGAAGAATTTATTAATAAAAGGGTTAAGTGGTTATGAATAAAGAAGAAAAGAATCAGTTTATAGTAGATACCATAGCTAAGGTAAATAAGATATTCTCTATTCATGAAAAAATAAAGGATATAGATACATCTTTATTAAAGCTTTATACAGTAGCTGTAGTAGAAGATGGGTATTTTTTTATCTTTGATTTATATGACAATGGTACTTGCTATGAATTTAAAGGTGAATATAAAGCACCTATGATTGTACCAGAAAAAGTGTTGGCCTCCTTTCCACTAGATTTTTATGATATGAAACCTGCAGCTGTAGTATCTAAGGATGCATTTAATACCTTGGAGGGATATATATTTATATTTCATGAGTTTGTTCACTGCTATCAATGGGAGCAAGGAGATAGTGAAATTAGAGAAGAACTAGAAATTGCTAAAATAGCTAAAGAGAAAAAAGATTTTATGTGGGAGATAAATTATCCATTTCCTTATGAGGATAAGGTGTTCATAAATGAAACTTCTAAACTAGAATTTGTGGATAAAAAACTACATTACAAAGATATGTTAGAGTATCATAGAGTTATGAAGAACCATTTAAATCAAATAGACTTTGAATATATGGTATGGCAAGAATTTAAAGAGGGATTTTCTAGATATATTGAAAATCTTATTAGAGAAAAGTTACAAGTAAAATTGAACTCTAATAAATTAGAAAAACCTTTTAGTAGAGTAATCTTTTATGAGCTAGGTAGTAGATCCATAAGTGCTATATTAAAAGAAAATCCTGAGATTAAGGGGAATATTAAATGTATATATGATAAAATTAATATATAATAGATGAACTTTAGATAAAGGGTAGGGGGAGTGTTATATGGATTTTTTATATATTGTTATAGGGGTTATAGTGGCTGAGTTTATATGTTCAATATTGTTTAAAGGACTTAATGATAGCATTATTGGACTTTTTAAACCGATGCAGAAGTTTATATCAAAATCTAAGAAGAAGAAAGTATGGAGTGCTATAGGGTATGGTATTGCTGTTTTTATTGCTTTGGCAATTAAGGATAGTTTTGAACTACATTACATTTGGTATGGTATATTAATTGGAGTTTTATTGTCTCTTAATGACATAATCTTTGAGAGAGGAATATTTGAGAAGAGAATAGACAATTTATAATATTAAAGTAAAAAATTTTATAGTATTAATAAGGTATAAAGAATAAAAGGTATAAAGCTAGTTTTATGATAGCTTTATACCTTTTATTTTAATTTATTTTAGACATAACTCTTTTAAATTCGGATATTGCACCACTAAGAGAAATTAAATCTTCATCTGGTAGCACAGATAACTTTTCCTTAAGAAAGCTTTTCATTAAATCCTTTTTGATTTTAAAGACTTCATGGGCTTTTTCTGTTATTTCAATTCTAATAACTCTTCTATCCTTTGGATCTTCATATCTATTAACATAACCACACTCAAGCAATTTATCTATTATTGGGGTCATATTGGGTTTAGATATACAAAGGTCTCTAGCTATACTAGACACCGATGAAGGTCCATTTTGAGCTAGGTAAAAAACCACTTTTACATGAGATGGTGGCACAACTGTATTTTTCATAAAGTCTTCTAATTTTATAATCTTTTTATGAAGTAGCATCATAAGAAGGAAAAAGTCCTCAGATAGTTTAGTTAAATTTTTTTCATCCATAATAATTCTCCTTTGGCTGCAGTATTGAATTTCTATATTAAAATCGTTAATTAAAAATTAAAAAATCCACAATAAAATAGTTATTGACTTATAATAGTTATAAAACTATAATTAATATATGTTTATAACTGTTATATACTTATAAATAATATAATATCATAA
>NZ_JPMD01000048.1 GCF_000732635.1 Clostridium sulfidigenes
GGCACTTAAAAGAATGAAACAAATCTAAAAAATTGTGAAACCTTTGAAGATCTATTATGTGAAATTGAGGATTACATAGATTATCATAATAAGTATAGATGCCAATGGAACTTAAAAAAGATGACTCCTGTTCAATACAGAAATCATCTTTTATCTTAGGGTCTTTTTATAAAATGTCCTTGACTTAGGGTACATTTTAAATGAGGCATACCTTTTATTATTAGAGGAGAATATTAATAGATTTCTGTAGTAAATTATTTTTGAAACAAGGAATTTTATGTATTTTGTAGAATAAGTTATTCAATTAAAGTATTGGAGTTGAGTACTTATGGAAGAGGTAAATAAAACACTAGTAACTTCATTGTATAATAAAATAAACTTGTATCTAGATATTGTAGAGATATTTGAATATTTACAGAAAGAATTTTCAAGCTATTTTAAATACGATAGCTCTATTACAGAGTCTATAACAAAGGAGTTCATTGGAGATTTTAATACCTTTGTTATAGTAGAAGAAAAGGAAAGAATTGAAAAAGTTTTTCATAAAGTATATACTAGTGAAGATCATAAGGTAAGCTGCAATGCTTTAAGTAAGGAAGTAAAAATAGATAAGAAATTCATCCATGATATTTTAGATAGTATAGAAAAAAATATAAATTCTAGGTTAAATCTATTTAAAAAGAAATGTGAGCTAGAGGTGTATACATTTCACATGAAGCATGGTGAAAAAGAAATATATAATGAACTAAATAGATATGTTTATGAGGATATGGAAGGGACATTATCATACATAGAAATAGGAGTTGTTCAGCTTAAAAACATTGTAATGGGTGTTTTAGATGAAGAAATAAAATCTTATCATAGGTTTATTTGGAATACATTCAAAGAATTAATGATTGATTTAAGGGGAATAGATACCTTAAATAAGGGTGATATTTCAGATAAAATAATTATTAAAGAAGATGAGATTTTAAATTCCTTAGATATTTTAAAAGAAAAGATATCAGAAGTAGTAAGGAAAGAATTTATAGAAGTACTACTTAACTTAATTAATGAAGCCTTTGGAGATGAATTTACTAAAAGAATAAAAATTTATAAAAAAGAATTAAATAAATATTTAGCCAAAGAAATTTGTGAATCAAATTTAACTAAAATAGAATCAGTAGGATATGCAACTACTTATGATAATTCTATGAAAAATAGAGAATATACCATAGGATATAAGGTGTTTTCCTTAGAGCATGACTTTTTAAATATGATGATGAATATAAGTAAATTTAGCTTTGATGAAATAACAGATGAAATAGAACTCAGTATAAACAGTATATTTTATAATGAATTTACTAGACTAATTTATTATATAAATAGTGAAGAAGAGTTTTATGCCATGTGTAGAAGTTTTCAAGATAAGTTTAATTATATAACTTGTGAAATTATTAAGTCTTCATTAAGGTCCATAAAGGATAATTATTATAACTCTATTATAGATATACTCATGGATAATATGAAATCTATCAGTGGTATTAATGTTTTTAAATTTATATATAGCTATAGAGGAAATATAAAAGTATATAATCAACGCTTAATTATGGATTTATATAATAAATGGAATAAGATGTATGGTAATTATAATGAGCTAAAGAAGTACTGTATAGATATATCTAATATATTAATTTTAGATGAAAAAGATATTTTAAAGGAGTATTTTCAGTTGGATTTTAAAGAAGATAGTATATTCAAAGGTGAATATTACTGTGACTTTAAGGCATTGGAAAGAAAAAAGGAAGAACTTTATAATAATATAGTTTTAATAAAAGAAAAACTTTTAAAGACTCTTCAAGGAGATTTTACAACTTATTTTGATCATTTATTTCAAAGTATAGGAAAAAATTTAGAATATGCAAAATCAGAAGAGAAGAATTATTATACGGCAATTAATACTATATAAACTTATAAGTACTTTTTAGATACTTTTAGGTAATAATAATTTTTTTAACTACACTAGTTGGTACAATTAAAGGGATATATGGAATGTTTTAAATTGAATGGAGTTGGTATTATGTCAGTGGATTTGTTTAAAAGAGCTAATGCTAAGGATTCAGAGTTTAAGGGAAGAAGTGCTGATACAGAAAAATATTATTATAATCACTCTTTTAAAGCAAATATGATAGCTACTGGAATTATTGTTGCTGTAATTTTAGGGTTTATTTACTTACTTATTAGATAATAATACAAAGGGGCTGTCGCACTAAGAAATAGTGCACAGCTCTTTTTCATTGCAAACAAAATAAGTCCCTTACTTTGAGAGATAAGGGACTTATGGTAAAATATTAGTATGCTAAAACGAAATATCTTACAAAAAAATTATACCGTTAATCGAAGATTTTATCAATTAAAACTTCCATTAAATATTGATTGTATAATTCCAGATAATGATTCGGTGCATTTGCTAAGTCAATTTGTAGAGGAGATGGATTTAGAAGATTTGTATTCGACTTATTCCCGGATTAGGGAAAATCAAGCAACACCACGTCAGATGCTGAAGATTATACTTTATTCTTACATGAATCACATCTATTCATCACGTGCTATGGAAACTGCATGTCATCGTGATATTAATTTTATGTACCTTCTTGAGAATTCACCGGTACCAGATCATTCAACATTTGCAAGATTTAGAAGTATTCACTTTGCCCCATGTGCAAATAGAATTCTAGCTGAAATGTCAGATTCTCTTTATGATATCGGAGAGATATCTGGAGACGCCATATTTATTGATGGTACTAAGATTGAGGCATGTGCAAATAAATATACTTTTGTTTGGAAAAAGGCAGTTACAAAAAATCAAGCAAGACTACTGATTAAACTAGCCGATTTTGTTGCGGAGTGTGAGGAACTCTATGGAATTAAACTAGTATATCGAAATTCTGTAAAAATGAAGCACGTTAAAAGGCTTCGTAAAAAATTGTATGCCATAAAACATGAGGAAAACATAGAGTTTGTACATGGATGCGGAAAACGAAAAACGCCTTTGCAGCGCTCCATTGAAAATTTAGAAGAATATTTGAACAAGCTAAAAGAGTACACACAGAAAATACATATTTGTGGAAAGCGTAACAGCTATTCCAAAACAGATAGTGATGCGACATTTATGAGAATGAAGGAAGATGCCATGGGTAACGGTCAGTTAAAAGCTGGTTATAATGTACAACATGGAGTTGATTCTGAATATATCACGTGGCTTACAGTAGGTCCACAGCCAACAGATACTACAACTCTAATTCCATTTTTAAAAGACATGGAATCATATCTTAAATTTAAATATAAAAAGATAGTTGCTGATGCAGGATATGAAAGCGAAGAGAATTATGTGTATCTGAAAGCAAATGGTCAGTTATCTTTTATCAAACCATCAAACTATGAAATATCAAAAACAAGAAAGTATAAAAATGACATCAGTAGAATAGAAAACATGGAATACAATGAAGATGAGGACTTTTACATTTGTAGAAATGATAAAAAACTTATAGTAAGCAATGTAATAAAAAGAAAAAGCAAAACTGGGTACATAAGTGAGAAAACCATCTATACCTGCGAGGATTGTAGCAACTGCCAATACAAGGGTAGTTGTATAAAAGGAAACAACTTCAAAACTCCATTAGAAGAAAGAGTTAAAAAACTTGAAACATCAAAGATATTTAACAAGCAAAGGAAAGATGATTTAGAAAGAATTTTAAGCAATGAGGGCTGTGAACTTAGAATGAACAGAAGTATACAAGCCGAAGGCTCTTTTGGGGAATTAAAACAAGATATGGGTTTCCGAAGATTCTTGTGCAAAGGAAAACAGAATGTACTTGCAGAAAGTATTCTGTTGGCGATGGCACATAACATAAATAAACTTCATAATAAAATCCAATCTGGAAGGACAGGAACACATCTTTTTCCACTAAAAGAAAGCGCATAAATTTTAAAGTTCAAAAACTTTACAGACAAAAAAAGTCTTTTTTACAAAGGCTTATTTAAGTGCACTATTTTTAAGATAGTGTATTTTTTATGCTCAGTTATTCTCATAAATCTAATAAAAAAGCATAAAAAGAGAGCTACGCTCTGGCGGTTATTCAACCGCTATTGCGACAGCCCTTTCTTTTTAGTCTTCAATATAATTTAAAAGGTTATTAAAACCTATTCTATAAACAGTAGTTGCAAAGGTCTCCCCTTGGATTTTATGAGCATTATAGAAGGATAAAAGTTTATCCATTACCTTAGGAATTTCCTCTATGCCATAAAATTTAGGTAATATGTGTGGAGGACAGGCTAATTCTGTACTATTAATATAAATAGTTAATCCTGTTCCTGCTGAAGATAGGGCTAAGAATGAACAGTTGCCAATGCAATTTCCACATCTTAAACACTTGTCCTCATGTAGGACTAATTCTTTATTTACTTTTTCAAGGGCGCCACTAGGACAATATTTAGTACATCTTGTACATGCTATACATTCACGTTGATTTAAATCTACTTTTGTACCATTAATTATTCCTATTGAATCTTTATATATTTCACTATACTTGTCTACTATATCTACTAGTTTAGTTAAATCATTTTCATTATAATTTTCTGCCGGTGTGGGTAGTGTGCTTCTCTTAAAAATAGACTCACAGTTATCATATAAGAAGCCTTGAACCTTTCTTCTTAATTCTATTGAAGTTTCATCTAATTTTTCATCAAAGGCCTTAGTAATATCTTTAGTATAATTAGTCATAAATATATTCTCCTTTTATAAAATATAATCCCTATAATAATTGTAATATGATTTAATAATAGAATAGCAAAGTATATTATTAGGTTCAAGATTTACTATAAATATAAGTTAAGTAGTATTGTTGTAAATACTTAACAGCTAAGGTATACTTTTATTATCATTAAATGTATTTTGTAATTAGAAGGGGAGTCTTATGATTATGGAGGATAAAGAGTTACTAAAAACACTTTGTATGTCTCATGGCCCTAGTGGAAGAGAACACTGGCTTGGAGATTATGTGACAGAGGTATTTTCGGAATTTGGACAAGTTACTAGGGATAATTTAAATAATATAATTATTCATAAGAAGGGTAAGGGCAAAGGTAAAATCATGCTTATGGCTCACCTGGATGAAGTATTTATGATTATAACAGAGGTAAAAGAAAATGGATTTTTAGCATTTAAAGGTAATGGTATTGATCCTAAGACTTTAGTTTCTAAAGAGGTTATAATCCATGGAAAAGAAGCCATTCACGGTATTATAGGAATTAAGCCACCTCACTTAATGAAGGATGAAGATCGAAAAAAAGCAGTAACTATAGATTCTTTATTGATTGATACAGGATATTCTAAGGAGTCTTTAGAGAACATAGTTAAACCAGGAGATTATGTTACTGTTAAAGGAAACTATAAAGAACTTTTAAATAATAATGTAAGTGTTAAAACTGTTGACGATAGAGGTGGAGTTGTAGCCTTATATAGATGTGCTAAGGAACTTAAAAATATAAAACATGATATGGATGTTTATTTTGTATGTTCTGCTCAAGAGGAAGTAGGTCATAGAGGTGCTAAAACTGCTACTAATAGAATTAATCCAGATATAGGTATTGCTGTAGATGTTACCTTCGATTGTGGAATGTATGGTCTTGAACATGGTGATACTGAACTAGGTAAGGGTGGAGTAATCTGTATAGGTCCTAATATTCATCCTAAGGTTAGAAAGCATCTTATGAAGGTTTGCAAAGAATATAATATTCCATTTCAATTAGAAGTGGAAGCCGGAAATACAGGAACAGATGCTTGGGATATTCAAGTAGCTGGTGAAGGGGTTGCTACACTTCTTATATCAATTCCTATAAAATACATGCATACTTCAGTGGAAACTGTAAATATGGATGATATAAAAAACACAGGATATATGATGGCAAAGTTAATAGAGAGTATAAAGGGTGAAGAATTGGAGGAATTAGTATGTTTTTAGATGAGATTCTTCAAAAGAACGGTATTTTAGATAAATTGACTTCTTTAAGTGGTCCTTCAGGATTTGAGGGAGAAGTAAGGGGCTTTATTAAAGAACAGGTTACCCCTTATGTAGATGAGATTTTTATAGATAGAATGGGAAATATTATTGTTCATAAAAAGGGTAAAGGAAAAAAAGTAATAGTTGATGCTCATATGGATGAGGTAGGTTTTATAATAACTGGCTACAATGAGGATGGAAGCTTAAGATTTAGTTCTTTAGGAGGGATAAATGCTAAGATAATACCTTCTAAGACTGTACTTATAGGGCCTAATAAAATACCAGGAGTTATTGGAGCAAAACCAATTCACCTTCAAGGAGCAGAGGAGAGAGAAAAGGGTCTAAATTATAGTGATTGCTGTATTGATATAGGAGCTAGGTCTAGAAAACAAAGTGAGGAGCTTATAGATCTAGGGGAGTATGTAGTTTTTGATACAGAGTATGATGAATTCGGAGAAGGGCTTGTAAAGGGAAAGGCCTTTGATGATAGAGTAGGATGCTTTGTACTTATGGAGGCATTAAAGGAAAATTATGATGTAGACCTATATGGAGTGTTTGCAGTTCAAGAAGAAGTTGGAGAAAGAGGTGCTTTCATTTCGTCTTTAAATTTAAAGGGAGATTTAGGAATTGCTTTAGAGGGTACAATATGTGCAGATATGCCAAGTGTTCCTAAGCACTTAAGAGCTACTGAAGTTGGAAGAGGACCAGCTATATCAATAATGGATTTAACTAGTATATTCGATGTTGATGTGGCTGATGACATTATGGAAGTAGGGAATAATTTAAATATTCCATATCAAAGAAGAAAAGCTATAGCTGGAGGAAATGATGCAGCTACTTTCCATGGCACAGGATCTGGGGCAAAGATTGCTACTATTTCAGTTCCATGTAGATATATCCATTCTTCAGCTTCAGTAGCATCAAAGGAAGACATAAAGAACACAGTTAAATTATTAGTAGAATACTTAAAAACACTATAGATTTTGGAGGTATTTGTGATGAATAAATTATTTGAAGATTTAGTAGGAGCATTTGGAGTTAGTGGACATGAGGAAGAAGTTAGAAGTGTAATTGTTGAGCAATTAAATTCACTAGAAGTTGAAAATAAAGTAGATAACATGGGAAATGTTATAGCTAAAATAGGTAGAAGTAATGGAGAGGAAGAAAAGAGAATTATGATTTCTTCTCATATGGATACCATGGGATTTATAGTTATGTATATTGAAGATAATGGTTTCTTGAGAATTGGAAAAGTAGGAGAATTTGATGAAGCTGCCTTTGTGAATAATATGGTAGAATTTGAAAACGGAAATTCAGGAAGAATTTGCGGAACTAAAGATAGTCCTAAAATAGATGACATGTATATAGATTTAGGAGTAGAAAGTAGAGAAGAGGCTTTAGAACTAGTAAGAGAAGGAGATGTATGTATTATTACATCTAATGTTATAGAGGAAGAAAAGAATATAATTGCACCAGCTTTAGATAATAGAGTAGGCTGTTATATGTCACTAAAATCTATAGAGAAGCTTATAGAGAATAAAGAATCATTAGAGAAGTTAGATAAGGAAATATATTTTGTATTTTCGACTCAAAACACTTTAGGAGGAAGAGGAGCAAGAGCAGCTGCTTATGAAATAAATCCTATGTATGCTTTAGTTGTAGATGGAGAAAATGCTGGAGATACATTAGGGGGAAGTGGAAAGTTTTCTTTAGGAAAGGGTACAGGAATAAAGTTCATGGATAGAACTTTGTTAATGCATCATGAAGTGAAAGAACAATTGGAAAAAGTTTATGAGAAAATGGATAAAAAACCACATTATATCTTTGGTGAAACTCAAGGTGATGGTGAAACAATCCATAAAGAGGGAGTAGGAGTTAAGACTGGAACCTTAGTTTATCCTGTAAGATATAAGGATACAAATATGGAAATGGTTAATTATAAAGACATAGAAGAAGGAATAGAAGTTATTTATAATTATACTACATTATAATATAAGGTTATTTAAATAGATCTATAGACATAACTTTTAGAGAATATACAAAAAAATAATAAATATTAGAGCCTTCACTTTAAGAATATCAGTGAAGGCTCAATTTAGTTTAGGATTAATTTGTTTTAAATTATAAGGTAGTAACTATTTTGCAGCGTAATAGCATCTTTTTGGAGATTCTATTTTATCCTCTGCTTTAAGTGATTTTATAGCTTTATCTACCTCTTTTTTGTCAATACCAGCCTTTTCAGCAATTTCTCCAGCTTTTAATGGCTCAGATGAATTTTTCAGTACTTCTAAAACTTTATCTACCATGTTAACACCTCTTTTAATAATTATAATTATTTAATAATA
>NZ_JPMD01000049.1 GCF_000732635.1 Clostridium sulfidigenes
TTTACATTGATATTTTTGATTAGCCTGCTTGTCCAATCCGAACTTATATAGTTGATCAGAATGGCAGCGAGGGCATTTTACATTTGTTTTGTTCATTGTTCTTCTCTCCTTTTCTTGGGGGATATTTGGTCTTAAGTAAACTTATTATATTTCCAAGGGTTGAGAAGTGCAATGTTCATATAACTTAACAGAACGAATTATTGTTAGGAGTGATAAATATGAAGAAGGTAGCAATACTGTTTGGAGGACAATCAACAGAACATGAGGTGTCTAGGGTATCGGCAACATCTGTTCTAAATCATATAGATAAAGAAAAATATAGTATATTTCCAGTAGGTATAACTAAAGAGGGAAAATGGTTTCTTTATAAAGGTGATATAGAGAATATAGGAAATGGAAAATGGGTAGAAGACTATAAAAATCAAGTTGAAGATGGAATTAAATTATTATTAAATAAAGAGGTAGATGTAGTTTTTCCTGTACTTCATGGTATGTATGGTGAGGATGGTACTATTCAAGGGCTATGTAAACTGATGAAATTACCATGTGTAGGTCCTTCGGTTATGAGTTCAGCTGTATGTATGGATAAAGTTTATACGAAATATCTTTTAGAACATGAAGGTATAAAACAAGCAGACTATGTAGTGGTAAATGCCTTTGATTATGGAAATTATAGTGAGAAATTTATAAATGAAATTGAACATAACCTAGGATATCCTTGTTTTGTAAAACCAGCTAACAGTGGTTCTTCTGTAGGAATAACTAAAGCTCATGATAGAGAAAGTCTTGAAAATGGATTAATAGAAGCTTTAAGACATGATAGAAAGATTCTTGTAGAGGAAGGATTAAATGCTAGGGAAATAGAAGTTTCTGTACTTGGAAATGATGACCCTAAAGCTTCAGTTCCAGGAGAGATAATTCCAGCTAAAGAGTTTTATGATTATGAAGCTAAGTATTCTAACGGGGAATCTAAACTTTTAATTCCAGCTAATTTAAATGATGAAGAAATGGCTACTATAAGAAATTTATCCCTTAAAATTTATAAGAAGTTAGATTGTGCAGGAATGGCTAGGGTGGACTTTTTAGTAGATAAGGAAAGTGGAGAAATATATTTAAATGAAGTAAACACTATACCAGGCTTCACAAGTATAAGTATGTATCCTAAGATGTGGGAAGCTACAGGGTTATCATATAGTAATCTTATAGATAGATTAATTGAATTGGCAGTTGAAAGAGGTTAGTAAGTAAAATTTACTAGCCATTACTTTCAAGTTGCTAGTAATAAAAGAAAATAGTAATATTATTATATGTGTTATTTTAATATTTCTATAAGTTTATATGATATAAAGAGATTAATATACTATAGATTAGAGTAAAAGATACAATATAAAGAAACTAAGAGAGTTAGGTGAAGAAAAAAATGACAAGAGCATTAGCTATGGTTTCAGGCGGTTTAGATAGTATTCTTGCAGCAAAGGTAGTTAAGGATCAAGGAATTGAGGTTATTGGGATATGTTTTAAATCATATTTTTTTAACGAAGAAAATGCAAGAAGAATGGTAAAACAGATAGATATTCCTTTAGAAGTAGTAGATTTTAAGGAAGAACATTTTAAGATGGTTAAAAATCCTAAAAATGGATATGGGAAAAATATGAACCCATGTATTGATTGTCACGCTATGATGATGAAGTACTGTGGACAACTCTTAGAAAAATTCAATGCAGATTTTATTATCACTGGAGAGGTTTTAAATCAAAGACCAATGTCTCAAAATAGAAGTGCATTAGATAAAGTTAAGAATGAAAGTGGAATAGGAAGCAAAATTCTTCGTCCTCTTTGTGCTAAAAATCTTAAACCTACAGAGATGGAAGAGAATGGCCTTGTAGATAGGGAAAGACTTTTAAATATTCAAGGTAGAGGAAGAAAGATTCAAATGGAGCTTGCTGATAAATGGGGTATAAAGGAATATCCATCACCAGCAGGAGGATGCAAATTAACAGAACCAAATTATTCTGTTAGATTAAAAGAACTTTTATCTCATAACCAAAATCCAGAGGAACGAGAGCTTGAATTACTTAGAATAGGTCGTCATTTTAGAGTTACACCTAAGGCTAAGGTTATATCTACAAGAACTCAAGAAGAAGGAGAAATGATAAAAAGTCTTCTTAATGAAGGTGATACAATACTGTTAGTTCAGGACTTTAATGGTTCTATGATAGTAATTATAGGTGAAGCTACAGAAGAAGTAATATCTATTGCAGCTAAGATTGCTATAAGATATAGTAAAGGTAAAGATGAACCAAAGGTCACTGTTAGATATTCAGAGTTTGGAAGTAAGGATCATAGGACTGTAGAAGAGATTTGTGCAACTGATGAGGAAATAAATTCTTATCTTATATAGAAAAGTGTTTAGAAAAGTAAATAAAAATTAGCCTTAGAGTTTGAATATATCTTAAATAAGATTCTTAGGAAGAATAGAGGTAAATATTATGGATAAGGATGCTATAATTAGAGTAAGTAGTATACAGAATAATGATGAGGATGAATGCATTGAAATTGTTAGTCCAGGATCATTTTTCAAAGAAGATGATGAGTATGTTGCTACATATGAAGAAACAGAACTTTCGGGTTTAGGGGATACATTAACTACTTTTAGAATAGGTGAAAATTATTTTAATCTTATAAGAGAAGGGGACGTAAATACTAATATGGAGTTTAAAAATGGGAGTAGTTCGTCTATTCTTTATAATACTCCTCATGGTGGATTGTCTATTAAAATTAAAACTAATGATGTACACATAGATATGAATGAAGCTGGTGGAAAAGTAAAAGTTGACTATGATGTAATAATAGCCAAAGACCAAATTATTAATACTAAGCTTGTAGCTACCATAAATGTTAAATAGTATAAAAATGTTTTACTTAGAAGCTATGCAGAATTATATAATGCATAGCTTCTATTATTAAAGGGGTTGTGAATTTTGTATAGCTTTGAAGATATAATTGGGAATAGTAAAGAAATTAGAAATGTTAAAGAATTAGCTATGAAGGTATGTAATTCAAAATCTCCAATTTTCGTTTATGGTGATACTGGCACAGGAAAAGAATTGATAGTACAAGCTATACATAATAGTTCAATAAGAAGAAAAAAGCCCTTTATAGCACAGAACTGTGCTGCAATTCCAGACAATTTATTAGAGAGTATTTTTTTTGGAGTAGGAAAAGGTGGTTTTACTGGAGCTATAGAGACAGAAGGATTATTTGATATAGCTAATGGTGGTACTTTGTATTTAGATGAGTTAAATTCTATGGATATAGTTTTTCAAGGTAAGTTCTTAAGGGTTCTTCAAGAAGGGGAGTTTAGAAGAATAGGTGAGACTAACACTAGAAAAACAGATATAAGAATAATAGCATCAGTAAATGAGAATCCTGATTTTTTAGTTAAGAGTAATAAATTAAGAAAAGATTTATACTATAGACTTAATGTTATAAGAATTAACATGCCTGAATTAAATGCTAGAAAAGAAGACATACCTATACTTGTATCAATGTTTATAGAAAAGCATAATAAAAGATTAGGTACTAGTGTTAATGGAATAGATAGTTATGCATTAGAAGTTTTAATGAAAAAAGACTATGATGGAAATGTGAGAGAATTAGAACATATAATCGAAGGTGCTTTAAATTATAAAAGACATGGAATTATTGAAATATCTGATTTGCAATTAGGAAATATTATTGAAAGTTTGTCCCTTAAAGATAAACTTGTGAATATGGAAATTAAATATATAAAGGAAGCTTTAATTATTCATAGTAATAATGTAAGTAAAGCAAGTAAATTTCTTAATATACCAAGGCAAACACTTCAATATAAAATAACTAAGTATAATATAATGGATTTGATAGATAAGGATAAGTAGTTTTAAAGTATAATAGATTATTTAAATAGCTTAGTTCTGTATAGGTATAGAAATATTTGGTTAAAATGATAAACAGAGTCCTTAGATTTTTCAATTTAAAGTAAAATATTTATTGTTATAACAATAAATATTTTACTTGGTAATAGATTTTTTGAAAATATAGTGTATACTTATATAGTAAAATCTATACTACAGCAAGTTTAGTTATATATAATTTTATGAATAGATTAAACAAACAAAATAAACAATATAAAATTTTAATACATTTTAAAAGAAAGCTTCAAACTTCTATCATTTATAAATAATATCGAATTATATTAATCATATAAATATTATTTTCCAAAGTTACATTTAAATGAAATATACAATTAGGAGGTGATCCTTTGAATAGTGAAAATTTACATAGCATGAGTGTTATAGAATTAAAGAGTATTGCAAAGGAATTAGGAATAAAAAATATTACTAAGTTTAAAAAGAATGAATTAATTGAAGAAATTGAAAGAGTATCTTTAAAATCTGTTGAGATTAAAAATGAAGAAGATTCCCATAAGGATGATGAAAAAATACAACCTGCTCAAATAAAAAAAAGAAGGTATAATTCTTAAGGAGAAACTTACTAAGAAAGATGTAGAAGAAGATAATAGTAAAGATGAAGTTATTAGTAAAGGTTTGGACAATGAAGAATCAAAGGAAACTGTAGTGGAAGAAAAGGTTGATAGTATAGAAGAAAAGCGTGAAAGATTAAAGAGTTTAATAAGTGAATCAGAAACATCAAAAGGAATATTCGAATTAAGTGACAATGCTAATTTTGGATTACTTAGAATGAATAACTATTTAAGCGGAAATAACGATATATATGTTTCAATATCCCAAGTTAGAAGATTTAATCTTAAGAATGGTGATGAAGTAGAAGGTAAAGTAAGAAGTTCTAAAGAAGGAGAAAAATATCAAGCTCTTCTACAAGTAACAAAAATAAATGGTGAAAATCCAGAGAGAGCTGTTGGGAGAACATCTTTTGAGAGACTAACTCCTATATATCCTACAGAGAGATTGAAATTAGAAACTGAGGATTCTAAAGATTTATCAACTAGATTAATGGACATATTATCACCTATAGGGAAAGGTCAAAGAGGTGTAATAGTTGCTCCACCTAAAGCGGGAAAGACTTCTATCTTAAAGAAAATTGCTCATAGTATAGCAGTTAATCATCCAGAAGTTAAAGTTATAGTACTTCTTATCGATGAAAGACCAGAAGAGGTTACAGACATGCAAAGATCTATTAAGGGAGATGTAATTTACTCAACCTTTGATGAAGAGCCAGAACATCATGCGAAGGTAGCTTATATGGTACTTGAAAGAGCAAAAAGGATGGTAGAACAAGGACAAGATGTAATAATTCTTTTAGATAGTTTAACAAGATTAGCTAGAGCTTACAACTTAACAATAACTAGAACGGGTAGAACTCTATCAGGTGGATTAGATACAGGAGCTTTACTTATGCCTAAAAAGTTTTTTGGTGCAGCTAGAAATGTTGAAGAAGGCGGAAGTTTAACTATTCTTGCTACAGCTTTGGTTGAGACTGGAAGTAGGATGGATGATATGATTTTTGAAGAGTTTAAGGGTACTGGTAACATGGAAGTACACCTTGATAGACAGCTACAAGAACGTAGAATCTTCCCAGCTATAGATATTTATAAGTCAGGAACTCGTAGAGAGGATTTGCTTCTTACAAAATCACAGCTTGAAGTTAGTTATAACATAAGAAAGATTATGTATAAGACAGGGAACCCTCAAGCAGTTACTGAAAAACTTATAGGAATTTTATCAAAAACTAACAATAATGAAGAATTTTTTGAAATTGTATCTAAAAACCAAGATATATTAAAATAGATTATATGAAAAGCCATAGGTAGAGTTTATACCTATGGCTTTTGGACATAAAAAAATAGGAGAAGTATTCTTCTCCTACATAAAAATATATATGATTATTCGCTTTTAAGGTTGAATTTTTTCATAAACTTGTCAACTCTTCCACCAACGTCTACATTCTTTTGCTTACCAGTAAAGAATGGATGACATTTTGAACAAATATCAACTTTTAATTCTGATTTAACAGAACCTGTTACAAAAGTATTACCACAAGCACACTTAACAACAGCTTCGTCGTTATAGTTTGGATGTATTCCTTCTTGCATTTCATTTCACCTCTTTCGATATAACATACATACCCGTATTATCAACTATTAGATTATAACATAGAGATAAAATAAGGTCAATATGATTATTAATTGTATTATATAGTATTAGTGTATATAAAAATATTTATTTTTGAAAATGTACTTATAATATTAATTTGATTAATGGAGTTTTTTCTACTAAAATAATATTATGTGATTAATTGATGGACTTTGGAGGAATATTACTATGAGTAAACTATATTTTAGATATGGAGCAATGAATTGTGGAAAGTCTACAAATCTTCTTCAAGTAGCTTATAATTATGAAGAAAGAGGAATGAAAGTAATAATAATTAAACCCAAGACTGATACAAAGGGAGGAAATAAAATTGTATCTAGGCTTGGAGTTACAAAAGAAGTAGATTTAAGTTTTTCTAAAGGAGAGAATATTTTTACTACTGTAGAAGATTATATAAAGAAAAATGGACAAATTCACTGCATACTAGCAGATGAAGTTCAGTTTTTTACAAAAGCTCAAGTTGATGAAATGTTTATGATAGCTGTTAAATTAAATATTCCAGTAATATGCTATGGTTTAAGAACAGATTTTCAGATGGAGGGCTTTGAAGGTAGTGAAAGACTTTTACTAGTAGCTCATAGTTTAGAGGAGCTAAAAACAATTTGTAAATGTGGTAAGAAAGCTATATTAAATGGAAGAAAGATTAATGGTAAATTTGTTTTTGAAGGTAATCAAGTTGCCATTGATAATGAAGATAATGTAGAGTACGAGTCTCTTTGTGCAGAATGTTATATTAAGTATGAAGAGGAAGCAGCAAATAGTAGATAACAACTAAAATAATAGGATGCTTATATTAAGATAGTATTATGAAGTTAGAAATAAGAAATATGAAATAGAAGGCAGGTGTTAAAATGGAAAAGAAGACAACGGTCGGGGGACAGGCAGTTATAGAAGGTGTAATGATGAGGGGAACTAAGGGGCTTGCTACTGCTGTAAGGCTTCCTAATGGTAGTATTGAAGTTAAAAAAGAATCAAGTGAAAGCTTGACTAAGAAAAATAAATTTTTTGGATTTCCTATAATTAGAGGATTTATATCTCTTATAGAATCATTAATTATAGGTATAAAAAGCTTAGAGTATTCAGCTTCCTTCTTTGAGGATGATGAGGAAGGGTCAGAATCCAAATTTGATAAATGGTTTGATAAAGTTTTTAAGGAGAAAGGAAATAGTGTACTAATGGGTATATCATTAGTTCTTTCCCTAGCTTTTTCTATATTACTCTTTTTTATTTTACCAACGGCATTAACTAGTTTGGTAAAAAAAACAATAACATCTAATGTGGTAGTTTTAAATATTATAGAAGGAATAATAAGAGTTATAATATTTATAAGCTATATATTTATTGTTGGAAAACTAGAAGACATAAAAAGAGTATATCAATATCATGGAGCTGAGCATAAAACTATATTTTGCTATGAAAGCGGTATAGATTTAACACCAGAAAATGCTAAGAAGTTTGGAAGACTCCATCCAAGGTGTGGAACTAATTTTTTATTCTTAGTTATGGTTATTAGTATAATTATATTTTCCTTCACGGGATGGCAATCTATAGGTCAGAGAGTGATTTCTAGAGTATTATTACTACCAGTGGTATCTGGAGTAACTTATGAGGTTATAAAATGGCTAGGAAAGAGTGATAGTAAAATATCAAAAATTATTGCATGGCCAGGGTTACTTTTGCAAAAGATAACAACACAAGAACCTGATGAATCTATGCTTGAAGTTGCAATAACTTCATTAAAAGCTGCAGAGGGGTTAGAATGAATTATAGTGAATGAGGAACAATATGAATATAAATGAAGCGTTAATAAAGGCATATGATATATTAAAAAGTAGTGATATTGAATCATACATAATAGATGCACAGCTTCTATTATGTAGGGTTTTAAATGTAGAAAAGTTGTATATAATTATGAACAGGTCAGAAGTATTAACTTTAGATAAAGAGCAAGAGTTTTTTAAACTTATAAATTTAAGAAGTTGCAAAAAGCCTATGGCATATATTCTAGGGCAAGTTGAATTTATGGGTATTAACTTTTTCGTAGAAGAGGGAGTGTTGATACCAAGACCAGATACAGAGATTTTAGTAGAAGAGTGTATTTCTATAATGAAAAAAAATAATATAAGTTTAATATGTGATATGTGCTGTGGAAGTGGAGCTATTGGAATTTCCATAGGCCATTATGTAAAAAATAGCAAAGTGTGGTTATATGACGTAAGTGATATAGCATTAAATGTAACTAAAAAAAAATATTTCAAATTTATATTTAGGAGAAAAGACCAATGTAAATAAAAGTGATTTATTTCAATTACCTATAAAAGAAGGTTTAAAATTTAATATGATAGTGTCAAATCCACCATATATTAAGGAGGAAGTAATTCCTACCCTTATGGAAGATGTTAAAGACTTTGAACCTCACCTAGCTCTTTCAGGAGGTCAAGATGGACTTGATTTCTATAGAAGGATATGCAAAGAAGGAAAAGCGGTACTTTCCTCTGATGGATATTTGTGTTTTGAAATAGGACATGATCAGGAAATGGAAGTAAAATCTATCATGAAAACTGAAGGATTTAGTGATATATATAGTTTAAGGGATTTGGGTGGAAATCACCGAGTTGTCATAGGAAAGTTACCATAAATAATATTTTTATGATATAATGTAATGATGTAAAAAATTAAGATTTATGATTAAATTACGGAGAGTGTTAATATATGTTAGAGAGATTAGGTTTTTTAGAAAACAAATATGATGAATTATCAAATATGATTAGTGATCCTAGTATTATGGCTAATCAAAAGGAGTGGCAAAAACTTTGTAAAGAGCATGCAGAATTAGAGATAATAGTAGGAAGGTATAGAGAATACAGAGATGCTGAAAATGCATTAGCTGAAAATAAAGAAATGCTAAATGAAGAATCAGATAGAGAAATGAGAGAGATGATTCAAGAAGATATAAAGGCATTAACGGAACAATGCGAGAAGTCTAAGGAAGAAATAAGAATATTATTATTACCTAAAGACCCTAATGATGATAAAAACGTATTTATAGAAATTAGAGGTGGAGCTGGTGGAGATGAAGCAGCTTTATTTGCAGCCAATTTATTTAGAATGTATACAAGATATGCAGAGCGTAACAGATGGAAAGTAGAAATAATGAGTGCTAATGAAACTGATATCGGTGGATTTAAAGAAGTAGTATTCATGGTTAAAGGTGATAAGGCTTATAGTAAACTGAAATATGAAAGTGGAGTGCATAGAGTTCAAAGGGTACCTGACACAGAATCAAGTGGTAGAATCCATACATCTACAGCCACTGTTGCAGTACTTCCAGAAGTTGAAGACGTAGATATCGACATAAATATGAATGATATAAAAATAGACGTATTTAGAGCTTCAGGAAATGGTGGACAGTGCGTTAATACAACAGATTCAGCAGTAAGAATGACTCACTTACCAACAGGACTTGTAGTTTCATGCCAAGATGAAAAATCACAGCTTAAAAACAAGGAAAAGGCTATGAAAATATTAAGAGCTAGACTATATGAAGCAGCAGAAGCGGAAAGAGCTAAAGGAATTGCAGATGATAGAAAGAGTCAAGTTGGAACTGGAGATAGAAGTGAAAGAATTAGAACCTATAACTATCCTCAAGGAAGGGTTTCAGATCACAGAATAGGATTAACTCTTTATAAACTTGAAGCTTTCCTAGATGGAGATATAGATGAGATGTTAGATGGGTTAATAACTGCTGACCAAGCCGAAAAAATGAAGGCAATGGGAAATGGTATTTAGGTATTAAATTTTGTAAGGTGGAGGATTACTTAATGGATATAGATAAAGTCCTAAAGAAGCAAAGAAAATCTTACAAAAGGTTTATGCTATCTATGGGCTTTATTTTTATAATATTGCCTATAGTGTTGCTTATAGCTAAACAAATAAATATATTTTTTATTATATATCTTTGTGTTATTGAAAGTTTAATATTATTTTCTGTACTAATGAGATACAATGAAGAATATTTAAAGTTTCAATTATATGAAGATAAAATACTGATATCTATTTTAGGTGGTAGAATAAAATATAAAATTCACTATAGTAAAGTAGCAATCATTCATACAATACCTCAAGAAAAGTACTTTGATATATTGATAATAACAAAGTCTAAGTTTAGAAATAAAAGATTGAGGTTGGTTACGAATAAAGTGCTAGAGAGATTCAGTGGTATAGGGAAATATTATGTTAAAGTAAAAATGCCTAAGGATGATGACTACTATTACTTTGTAGTAAAACGAGGTGGAGTAAAGAAATATATGCTATTAGATCTACTTTTTAAGTATTGTGTAACTGCTGTATTTACTGATAATGCTATAGCTAATATAAAAGAATATAGAAAACAGAATAAAACATAGAATTTATAAATATATTTTACTATTAGTAATTTTCAAGGAGGAATTATGAATAGTACTATATTTATAATAGGAATTTTTGCTGCTATAGTATCTCTAATAGGAACTATGGTTGGTGCATTAATTGGAGTATCCTTAAAAAACCCTACTGACAAGTTATTAGGAGTTTTATTAGCAGTTGCTACAGGGATAATTATATCAATAATTTTCTTAGAACTTATACCAGAATCAATTGATAAGATTGGCTTTATTAGAACTCTCATAGTTATAATTATTGGAGTAATAGTTATATATTTTATAGATTGTTTAATTAAAGTAAGTAGCCACAGTAATGATAGAAATCCAAGTATGATAAATCATACAAAAGTTGCAATATTAATGGCATTAGGGTTAATGATGCACAATTTTCCAGAAGGTATTATAATGGGTTTTGGATTTGTTAAGGGTTCGGGATTAGGTATAAAGATGAGTATATTAATATCCATTCATGATATACCAGAAGGAATTGCCATGGCAACACCATTGATAGCTGCTGGAAAGAAACCATTTAAAATTTTATGGTATAGTTTTTTAGTAGCATTTCCAACTGTTATAGGAGCCTGGATAGGTATGTTAATTAATTCTATATCATCTGCATTTTTAGGCTATAGTATTGCCTTTGCCAGTGGAATTATGCTTTATGTAGCTTTTGGGCAAATGCTTCCGGAAAGCAATGAATTGCATAGTAGTTATACAAATGCAATGTGGATTATATTTGGAATTATATTTGGGTTTGTAATGATAAATTTATTTTAATGGATTATTGAAGTGGGTGTTAATAGGTATGAAAACAAAAGTTGTGATGTTAAGTGAGAAGACTCCAGATGAAAGTGTGATAAAAGAAGCAGGAAAAGTTATAAAAGATGGTGGCCTTGTAGCCTTCCCTACGGAAACCGTATATGGATTAGGTGCTAATGCGTTAGATAGTGAAGCAGTAGCTAAAATTTTTATGGCAAAGGGTAGGCCACAAGATAATCCTCTGATTATTCATGTAGGGGATTATAATATAGAGCCCTATGTTAAAAATGTACCAATTGTAGCAAGAGAAATAATAAAAAAGTTTTGGCCAGGACCAATAACCATAATACTTGAGAAGACTGAACTAGTTCCACAGGTTACTAGTGCAAAGTTGCCTACTGTGGGAATTAGAATGCCACAAAATAATATCGCTATAAGTTTAATAAAAGCCGCTGGAGTGCCTATAGCAGCACCTTCAGCTAATATATCCGGTAGACCTAGCCCTACAGACATGGAAAGTTGTGTTGAAGACTTAGATGGAAAGGTAGATTATATATTAGGAGGAGAAAATAGTATTGTAGGTGTAGAATCAACTATAGTAGATTGTACAGTTTCCCCTATATGTATTTTAAGACCAGGCGCTATAACCTTAGAGATGTTAAGGGAAATAGATAAGCAGGTTTATATAGATCCATCTGTATTATCAAAGCCTACAGAAGATTTTAAGCCTAAGGCACCAGGAATGAAATATAGACATTATGCACCGAAGGCTCCTGTGAAGATAGTAGACGGTGATATAGATAAAGTTGTTGCAAAAATTAATGAAATAGTATTAAATTATATTAAACAAGGTAAAAAAGTTGGAATTATTGCAACTGATGAAACAAAATCTTTATATAATAAAGGAACTATTATTTCTATTGGAGCAAGATGTGATATAGAAGATATAGGTAAAAATTTATTTAGAGTTTTAAGAAGTTTTGATAGTATAGACATTGATATAATTCTTTGTGAAGCATTTGAAGAGAGTGGAGTAGGTACTGCAGTAATGAATAGACTTAAAAAAAAGTGCTGGCTTTAACATATTAAAAGTATAATTGGAGGGATAAATATGAAAATAGCAATAGGTAGTGATCATGGTGGTTTAAGATTAAAAAAAGAAGTAATTAAACACTTAGAAAAAAAGAACATAGAAGTTAAGGATTATGGTACATATACAGAAGATTCTTGTGACTATCCAGATTTTGCTGAAAAAGTGGCTGAAGCAGTAGTTGCTAAAGAATATGATTATGGAATTTTAATATGCGGTACAGGAATTGGAATAAGTATATCAGCTAATAAAATACCAGGAATAAGAGCGGCGCTATGCAGTGATACTTTTAGTGCACATGCTACTAGAGAACATAATAATGCCAATATATTAGCAATAGGAGAAAGAGTTGTAGGAACCGGACTTGCTTTAGATATAGTTGATGCATTTCTTGGATCAACCTTTGAAGGTGGAAGACACGAGAATAGGGTTAACAAGATAATGGAGATAGAAAAAAAATATAATAAATAATTTTAGGAGGATAAGAACATATGAGTAAAGTTACACAAATAGACCATCCATTAATACTACATAAATTAGCATTCATGAGAGATATAAATACGGGGTCTAAGGACTTTAGAGAATTAGTAGAAGAGGTTGCTATGCTTATGGCTTATGAGGTTACTAGAGATATGCAACTAGAAGAAGTAGAAATTGAAACTCCTATAGGAATTACAAAGTGTAAAGTTCTTGCAGGAAAGAAAATGGCAATAGTACCTATATTAAGAGCTGGACTTGGAATGGTTGATGGAATGCTTAAGCTTATACCTGCAGCTAAAGTTGGACATATAGGTATGTATAGAGATGAAGAAACTTTAATGCCGGTAGAATACTTCTGTAAGTTACCTCAAGATATAGAAGATAGAGATATTATAGTAACTGACCCAATGCTTGCAACTGGAGGTTCAGCTATAGATGCAATAAATGCTCTTAAGAAAAGAGGGGCTAAAAATATAAGACTTATGTGTCTTGTTGGAGCTCCTGAAGGAATAAAAGCTGTTATGGAAGCACATCCAGATGTAGATATATATTTAGCTTCAATAGATGAGAAATTAAATGAACATGGATATATTGTTCCAGGATTAGGTGATGCTGGAGATCGTTTATTCGGAACTAAGTAGTATATTATTACAATTGTAATATTGCCCTGATTAGATTTAGATTTCTAATCAGGGTATTTTTCTAATAAAAATAATATTAACATATTAGATTGCATACAAAAAGGAGCCCTAGTTAATACTAGAGCTCCATATATTATTTAGGTAAATTTTATCAAATTGGGGGAATGGGGGTTATTTACCAAAATATCTTTGTAATAAACCGTTGAAAGCAGCACCGTGTCTAGCTTCATCTTTGCACATTTCATGAACTGTATCATGAATTGCATCTAGGTTTAATTTTTTAGCTAATGTAGCAAGGTCTTTTTTACCTTGGCAAGCACCATGCTCAGCATCAACTCTCATTTGTAAATTAGTTTTTGTATCTGCTACAACTACTTCTCCTAATAATTCAGCAAATTTAGCTGCGTGTTCAGCTTCTTCAAATGCTATTCTCTTATAAGCTTCAGCTACTTCAGGATATCCTTCTCTATCTGCTTGACGACTCATTGCTAAGTACATTCCAACTTCTGTACATTCTCCAGTAAAGTTAGCTCTTAATCCTTCGATTACTTCTTGATCAACTTCTGCTGCAATTCCTATTCTGTGTTCATCAGCCCAAGCTAGGTTGCCTTCTGATTTTTCTACAAATTTATCAGCACCTGCCTTACATACTGGACAAAACTCTGGAGCTGAATCTCCCTCGTGAATATAACCACAAACTGTACATACAAATTTTTTCATAAATATTTCCTCCTTAAATCTTCATATTATAATAATTTTTGTTTTTAGATTTTCTCGATGTATTTATCTTATGAACTTATTATATACTATTAAATAATAATTATCAAGAGAAAATTATTATTTTTTATTATTTTTTTTAGGTAATAAAAAAATACTATAACTTTATTATATTACTTAATAAGGTTAAGATTATATAATATTCTGTATTTTAATATAAAGTTCAAATATTTATAATTTAGTTTAGTATAGAAATAGCACCGATATGATACAATAAAAATAACCTTAAAGGGATAAAAATAAAGCAATAAGCCAAAAAACAATGTTTCTATAGAGGAGAGTAGCCCTCATTAGTTAGAATTTTGAATAAGTTAGTAAATATTTAATCAATATTAAGTAAAATTAAACGGAGCATCCGTTTTTCTAATAAATGCAATGCATAAAAAATTGCATACAATGAATATACAATTATATACTTTTTTATATATAAAGTGTAATGTAGAGGTTTAAATTGATTTATTAGAGTTTATTAGGGAACATTTCGGTAAGAAATCTTTTAATTCAGAAAATAATTGATATTTTAAATTCTTTTGACTACTTATTGTAAATTTTCAGTTTTAACAGACAAATGAATAAAAGTTTTTTGGAATAATCCTTTTATTGTAAAACCTCAAAAAATGTAGCAAAGCAGAGAGAACTTGTACTATTATTGATTATTTACTTCTTTAGAACTAATTTGACCTAATTTGGTGAAAATTTAGGTTTTAGAAGATTTGAACCTAGATGTATAATATCATATATGCAAAAGCGAGGTGGTCCAATCCAATGAATAAAGAGTGCTCAGAGGTTATTAAGCTTGTTGGCTTATTTGATTCTATTATAGGAATTATAGTTTCATTAATTTTAATGTTATTCTTTAACTGGATATCCTGGTTTTTTTTATTGGGGATAATTTGTAGTTTTGTGAATTTTATTATTAACTCACTGACAACTGAAATGATTATTATGAAGGATAAGAGATTTAAAGGTTTATTAATACTTTTATCCTATATAGTTAGAATAGGGCTTGTTTGTGGAATATCTCTCGCTATAATTAAGAAAAGTGAGGTGAGCTTTTTTATTTTTATTGCAGGATATACGGCTCAGCTATTAGCTATATTATGTTATGGTTTTAGCTTGAAGAGCCAGAAAGGAGTATGATGTTATGGAAGAAATGGCACCTTTGTTTGCAATTAATATCTTTGGATATAAATATGAAGTTATGTCAAGTGTTTTTATACAATGGGTATTTATTGCATTAGCATTGGTTTTATCCATTCTATATAGTAGAAAGGTTAAAAAAGTTCCAGGTAAGGTACAAAGTATTGTAGAAGTTGGAATAGAATTTTTATCTAATGTAGTTAAAGATAACATGGGACCAGGTTCAAGTCCTTTTATTCCTTACATAGGATCCTTAGGAATTTATTTATTTTTATTAAATATGGTAGGGTTATTTGGAATAAAGCCTCCTACATCAGATTTTAGTGTAAGCTTAGGAATTGCACTTACTACTTTTTTTGTAATTCAAGGGCATACTATTAAAAAGTTAGGTCTTTGGGGTTACTTTAAAGGATATGCATCTCCTGTTCCATTATTGTTACCAATAAATATAATGGAGAGGATTATGCTTCCAATATCATTAAGTCTAAGACTTTTTGGAAATATCTTTGCAGCAACAATGATTATGGAACTTCTATACGGAGCTCTTACAGGATTAAATTTTATTGCAGCAATAGGATTACCTATACCGTTCCATTTCTATTTTGATATATTTGATGGAACCATACAAATGATTATTTTTGTAATGTTAACAATGATTAATATTAAGATTACAGCAGAACATTAAAAACTAAAATTAACTAAATAAAAATTATTAATAGTAAATTACTATAAATATAAAAAATATTTATTTTTGAGGAGGAATTATAAATGGATTCAGCAGCTTTTATAGCAGGAATGTCAGCATTAGGAGCAGGTATAGCAGCACTTGCAGTTATTGGTGGAGGATTAGGAACAGGAAATGCTACTGGTAAAGCAGTAGAGAGTATAGCAAAACAACCAGAGGCTAGTAGTAAAATTATGAGTGCTTTAATAGTAGGGGGAGCTTTATCAGAGGCAACAGCTATATATGGATTTTTACTTGGATTATTATTAATATTATTCGGAGTAAAAGGTTAATATCTTAGTAAAAATATTGAGAAGGAGGGTGTAGTTCCATATCTTAATTAGTTGCATTTTGAAGAAGATATAGTAGGTAGTGTAGTATATATTTGTGATTAAATTAAGAGGATGATGTGGAACGTAGCTTATGAATATTGATTGGAGTATTATAGTACCATCAACCATCAATTTCTTTATATTTTATTTAATACTAAGAAAATTTGTGTTTAATAAGACTTTAGCAGTTATCAATACTAGAAAAGAAGAAGTGGAAAGTGCTTTCAAAAAGGCTAGGGATGAAGAAGAAAGAGCGAAGTTATTAAAACAAAAGTATGATGAAGATGTTAAAAGATATAGAAATGATGGCTTGAAACTAGTAGAGAGTTATAAGCAAAAAGCTGATAAAGTATATGCTGAGATAGTTGAAGACTCACAAAGAGAAGTAGCTAACATAAAAGAACGAGCTACTAAAGAAATAAAAAGAGAAAGAGAAAAAGCTAGTAAAGAAATTAAGCAAGAAATTATTGATTTATCCATGAAACTTGCTGAGAAAACTTTAGAGAAAGAAATCAATGAAGAAAGTCACAGAGAGTTAATTGATAAATTTATAGCTAAGGTAGGTATTTAAAAATGTATGAATTTTTAGATAGGCGGTATGCTCTAGCTCTTTATGAAATGTGTAAAGAAGCAGGTAATATAGAAACTGTTTTAGAAGAACTAGGTGAAGTAGTTGAGGAAATGGATAATAATGAAGGACTTATAAAGATTATCAGAAATCCTCAAATTAATAAGCACAATAAAAAGAGAATATTTGAGGAATTATTTAAGGGTAAGATAGAGGATGAACTTTTAAGTTTTTTACTATTACTTATTGACAAAGGAAGGATACTGTATCTGAGAGAAAAGTATAATCAGTTTAGATTAGTATACCTTAAAAATAATAATACCGTTGTAGCTAAAATTAAGTCTGTAATTCCATTAAATCATAATGAACGAGAAACTATTAAAAGTAAGTTAGAAAAACGTTATGAAAAGACAGTAATAATAGAGGAAGAAATAGATAAATCTCTATTAGGTGGAATGTTAATCTCTGTAGGAGATGAAACCATAGATGGAACTATTAAGACTAAACTTATGGATCTTAAGAATATATCAGAAGGTAACGTAGGTAGATATAACTTTAGTGAGCTTAATAAAGAATTATTAGCAGATATTATAACAAATAAACCTCTAAATGAAGAAGAAACAAAAAAATTAAGAGGTTGGTTAATGGATTTCTATAGTAGAGAAATTGTCATAAATAATATAGTAGATGAGTCTTACAAAGATGATATCAAAGTTATTATAGGTGAAGATGTAACTACTAAAGCTACAATTGATGAGATAGTTAATAGTGAAAAATGTAAGATTGGTAAGGCTAAATCTCAAGAGTGTATTATAGATTTAGATGAAAAAGGTAAAATTCTTAATGCCACAGTTAGGACTGTAATTCCACTAACTGATGAAGAGAGAATTAAGTTAACTAAAGGACTTGAGAAGTTCTATAGTAGAAAAATAGTAATCCATGAAGAAATAGATGAGAGTATAGTTGGTGGAGTATTAGTTAAAATAGGAAATGATATTACTGATGGAACAGTAAAAAGTAAGCTTAGATATGTTAGAGATGACATATAATACAGGCTTTAAATCGTGGTGAGAATAGAGGTGGAATCATGCATATTAAACCAGGTGAGATAACATCTATTATAAAAAGAGAATTAGATAGATATGAAAGTCACATTAACACTATAGATTCTGGAACTATAATCCAAATTGGAGATGGTATAGCTAGAATATATGGATTAGATAATTGTTTACAAGGAGAGCTATTAGAATTTCCTAATAACGTATATGGAATTGCCCTTAACTTAGAACAAGACAATGTTGGGTGCGTATTATTAGGTTCTGAAGAAGGCATCAGAGAAGGCGATATAGTAAAAAGAACAGGTAGAGTTGTAGAAGTACCTGTTGGTGAAGCACTTATAGGAAGAGTTGTAGATTCGCTAGGAAATCCTATCGATGGTAACGGAATGATAGTAACTTCAGAATATAGAGCTGTAGAAGTAGAAGCTCCAGGAGTTATAGAGAGACAATCAGTTAAAAGCCCTATGCAAACAGGTATAAAGGCTATAGACTCTATGATTCCAATTGGGAAAGGTCAAAGAGAGCTAATTGTAGGAGACAGACAGACTGGAAAAAGTGCATTAGCAATAGATGCTATCATAAACCAAAAGGGTAAAAATGTAACTTGTGTTTATGTAGCTATAGGTCAAAAGCAGTCAACTGTTGCTAATATAGTTAATACACTAAAGGCTGAAGGAGCTATGGACTATACAATAGTTGTAGCTGCAACGGCATCACAATCTGCATCTCTTCAATATTTAGCACCTTTCTCAGGATGTTCAATGGCTGAGTATTTTATGTATAAAGGTGGAGATGCACTTATAGTATATGATGATTTGTCTAAGCACGCTGTTGCTTATAGAACTATGTCATTATTACTTCGTAGACCACCGGGAAGAGAAGCTTATCCAGGAGATGTATTCTATCTTCACTCAAGGCTTTTAGAAAGAGCTTCAAAACTTTCTGATGACTTAGGAGGAGGATCATTAACTGCTCTTCCAATAATAGAAACTTTAGCAGGAGATGTTACAGCATATATTCCTACAAATGTAATATCTATAACAGATGGTCAAATTTTCTTAGAATCTGACTTGTTCCATGCAGGTCAAAGACCAGCGGTAAATGCAGGTATATCAGTATCTAGGGTTGGAGGAAATGCACAAATTAAAGCTATGAAACAAGTATCATCAACCCTTAGAATAGAACTTGCTCAATATAGAGAACTTGTGAACTTTACCCAATTTGGATCAGATTTAGATAAGGAAACTGTTAAGAGACTTGAAAAGGGTAAAAGGCTTATAGAAATATTAAAGCAAGGACAATATTCTCCGATGGATGTAGAAAAGCAAGTAATAATAATATATTGCGGAGTGAATGATTTCTTAAGCGATATTCCAGTTAATAAGGTTAAAGCTTTTGAAAAGGAATTTTTAGAATATATAGGTACTCATTATAGAGATATCCCAAGTTCTATAAAAGAAAAACAAGAATTAGATTCAGAAATAAAAGAAAGACTTAATATGGCCATAACTGAATTTAAAAAAGTATTTTTAACTGAAATTTAGAGATATCACCTAAATTTTTAGGAGGTGAAAATATGGGCGTTGCAGGATTAGTTATTTTAAAAAAGAGAATAAAATCTATAGAGAATACAAAAAAGCTTACTAAGGCTATGGCCTTAGTAGCAACATCTAAACTAAAAAAGGTAAGGGTATCCTTATATACAAATGACACGTATTTTAAAAGCTATAGAGAAGTTATGAATGAAGTAATTCCATCACTGCCAAAAGAAAATAGATATATGCAATCCAATGGAAGTAAAAAGAAATTAATTATTGTTATAACTTCAGATATGGGAATGTGCGGTGCCTATAATAATAATGTTATAGATAAGCTTAAAGAAATAACTAAAGGCCATGAAGAGGATTATTTAATAGCAGTTATTGGTGAAAAAGGTAAAAGCTTAGCTAAGAGACATAGGATTAAGACATTAGATAAATATAATCAAACTATCTCTGATGTGCCTACAGCTACTGAAGCTAAGAGTATCTTTGAGTATAGCTTCAATATGTTTAGTGAAGAAAAAGTAGGAGAAGTAAGTATACTTTATACTTGGTTTAAAAATCCAATAGTAAAAGAACCAAAAGAGTGTAGATTATTGCCTCTTACTTTTGAAGAAAGCGAAGAAGACCATATTGGTGAAGATGAATTTGATATAGAAGGTAACAAAGAAGAGCTTATAGAGTCAATAGTACCATCCTATTGTAATGCAATGATACTTAATGCAATGATAAATTCTAAGGCTTCAGAACAGGGAAATAGAATGGAGACAATGAATAGTGCGACTCAAAATGCAGATGAATTAATAGCTTCTTTAAGGTTAAAATATAATAGGGTTAGACAAGGGGCTATCACTCAAGAGATTTCAGAAATTATTGGTGGAGCTCAAGCGCAAAGTTAATAAGCCATTATATCGTAACCTATATAAAAAGTATAGATGGGAGGAGTTATATTTAACTTATATGTTAATATAGTTAGATGTAGCGAATTAATATGGCACAACGTATTGGTAAAGTAGTTCAAATTATTGGACCAGTAATAGATATAAAATTTGACACAGACTCATTGCCTAACATTTATAATGCAATCCAAATTAAGATGGATGGTAGAGTTATAGTTGCTGAGGTTGAACAACATATAGGTGATGATATAGTTAGAACTATATCTATGGAATCAACAGAAGGACTTAAACGTGGAGTTAAGGCTATAGATACAGGAAGACCTATTGAAGTGCCTGTAGGAGAACAGGTACTTGGAAGATTGTTCAATGTATTAGGTCAAACTAAAGATGGAAAAGGTCCTCTTGATACTAATAATTATTATACAATTCATAGACCAGCTCCAAGCTTTGCTGAGCAATCTGTGGAACCAGAAATGTTTGAAACTGGTATAAAGGTTATAGATTTAATAGCACCATATCAAAAGGGTGGAAAGATAGGACTTTTTGGTGGTGCAGGAGTTGGTAAAACTGTACTTATACAAGAATTAATCAACAATATAGCTAGAGAACATGGTGGATTATCAGTATTCACTGGTGTAGGAGAGCGTACAAGAGAAGGAAATGACTTATACAATGAGATGCTAGATTCAGGGGTTATAAATAAGACAGCTTTAGTATTTGGACAAATGAATGAGTCACCAGGAGCTAGAATGAGAGTTGCACTTACAGGACTTACTATGTCTGAATACTTCAGAGATAAGGGTCAAGATGTATTATTATTTATAGATAATATATTTAGATTTACTCAGGCTGGTTCAGAGGTTTCTGCATTATTAGGTAGAATACCAAGTGCTGTAGGATACCAACCAACCCTAGCAACAGAGATGGGGGCATTACAAGAACGTATAACATCTACTAACAGTGGATCAATTACTTCTGTTCAAGCAGTATATGTTCCTGCTGATGACCTTACTGACCCAGCACCAGCAACAACATTTAGCCATCTTGATGCAACTACAGTTCTATCTAGAGCTATAGTAGAGCTTGGAATATATCCTGCGGTTGATCCCTTAGAATCAAGCTCAAGAGTACTAGATCCTAGAATTGTTGGTGAGGAACATTATGAAATAGCTACTCAAGTAAAGTATATTCTTGAAAGGTATAAAGAACTTCAAGATATTATAGCTATATTAGGTGTAGATGAATTATCAGATGAAGATAAAATTCTTGTTAATAGAGCAAGAAGAGTTCAAAGATTTTTATCTCAACCTTTTACAGTAGGAGAGCAATTCACTGGATTAAAAGGTAGATATGTTCCTATAAAAGAAACAATAAGAGGATTCAAGGAAATATTAGAAGGTAAACATGATCATTTACCAGAGTCAGCATTCTTATTTGCAGGAACAATAGATGATGTTATAGAGAAAGCTAAGACTTTGGGTTAATATTATTTTGGATGTGATAAAATATGAAAAAGGTCTTTAAGCTTACAATAATTACTCCAGAGAGTGAGTTTTTTAAAGGAGATGCAGTCTCTTTAAACTGTGAAACTACAGAAGGCAGACTAGGAATTCTTCCAGACCATTCTGCTATAATTGCAGGACTTGTACCAACAATAACAACCTTTGAAGATGTAGATGGAAAGAAGTACAAAGTTAATACTTCTGACGGAGTCCTAAAGGTAAGGAAAAATAATGTTAGTATTCTCTGTACTATAGCACAATGGGTAGAATAAATTAAAAGGAGCACATTAAATGATTTTCATATCATTTAATGTGCTCCTTTTAATTACGTTGGTATAAAAATCAATAATAATTCAAAATAGTAAAAATATTTCGAGAATAATAATGCTATATATAGTAATACTACATATAATAATATTATACATATTAAGTAAAAGGAGGGGTGTTATTGGAAATAGATAAAGAGTTATTAAAAGGGTTTATAGACATTTTAATCTTATCTATTATTAAAGGTAATGATTATATTTATGGATATAACATAATGAAACTAGTTAATATAGCTGCTAAGGATAACTTTGAACTTCAAACAGGAACTTTATATATAGCTTTAAAACGATTAGAAAAACAAAATTTTATCACATCTAAGGTAATAGAAGGAGATAATGGAATTAAAAGAAGGCATTATTTAATTACAAAAGAAGGTGAAGTTCAACTTAATAAATTGAATGGAGATTTTAATAAGATAACAGAGCTTATTTTAAAGTTTAGAGGGGGCAGTTAATAGTGAATAATTTAAGTATTAAGTTAAAGAGAAAAATAAATAGATACTTAAGAAAGCTCTTTAGTTCAGCTTTTGAAGATACATTAGAAGTTAAGGAATTAAAGGAAGAATTAAAAAGTTACATTATAACTGAAGTTAGTGATTTAGTGGAATCAGGCAAATCAGAGGAAGAGGCTTTTGAAATAGCTAAGAATAATATAGGCAATAATTCTGACTTTGAGGAAGGAATATCAGGTATATTTAATAATACTAAATATTTATTTATCCTTAAATCTAGTTATGTATGTGTGCTTATATATATAATTATTCAATTACTTGTGAGACTAAAAATTATAGGTCTTATAGATATATCAAATTATAACATTAGAATCCTATCTAAATTTAGTTTTATAGTATTTATAATAGGAACTATAATATTTTTTATATGGACCTTTATGAATTTTATTTTTACAAGTCGTACTATTAAGTTTAAGATTCAAGCTATTGTTATAAATATTTTAAATATCTTCATCAGTATGTTATGGGTCATGGCTTCTAAAGGGGTAGTCAATGTTTTTAGAGTAGAAAAAATTTATTATATAGCGTTATTTTTAGATATGATAATGTATTTTTTTATATATTCAAAGAAAGTATTTAAATTTAAGTAAATATAGGGGGTATTATGAAAAGTAAATTACTAAACATTTTCATTATCACATTTTTAGTAATATCAACATTAGTTTTAATAGGATGTAATTCAAAAGAGGATAAGGCAGAAGATACAATAAGAGGATTTATTGAGAAGCATTATGTTGCAGATGAAGAAGAGGTAAAAGCATATGACGAATATGTTAAAAATGGATATGGAATAGGAGATAAGTTAACAAAAGCTGATAAAGAATTTGCTGAATATTTATCTGAAAAAGGATTTGAGGTATATAGGACAGATGGATATTTTTACAGTAGATTAAAAGAACTTTATGCTAAAAATTGTACTTTAGAAATAGAAAATTTAAAAATAACTGAAAAAGAAAAGTCTGAGGATATGAGATGTTTTAATGTTTCTTTTGACTGGATTATCAGGAATGATGAAGAGGAGATAGTAAAGAAACATAAAGTAGACAAAGATATGTATCTTTCAAAAGAAAATGGACAGTGGCTCATAAATGGATATAATAGATTTGAAATCATATATACTGATTTCGTGATGTGGTAGTATTCCTATAATATCTATTATAGGATATGAAACTTTTTCATTAAAGTATTTTATATCTTTGTTATAATTAAAAATTTTGCTCGAAATTAAATATATTTTTGGAGGAATATTATGAAAAGTAAATTACTAAATATTTTCATTATCACATTTTTAGTAATATCAACATTAGTTTTAACAGGATGTAATCCAAAAGAGGATAAGTCAGAAGATACAATAAGAGGATTTATTGAGAAGCATTATGTTATAGATGAAAAAGATATAGAGATGTATCATGAATATGTAACTAAAGGTTCTGTACCAGGAGATAAGTTATCAGAAGATACAAAAGAATTTGCTGAATATATGACGGAAGAAGGATATAATGACTATGAAGCTATGTTGATTTTTTCACATAGGTTAAGACAACCCTACCTTAAAAAGTGTACTGTAGAAGTAGAGAATCTAAATATAAAAGAAAAAGAAAAATCCGATGATATGAGACGGTTCAATATTTCTTTTGATTGGATTATAAAGAATGATAAAGAGGAAACTGTAAAAAAACATGAAATAGATAAGGATATATATCTTTCTGAGGAACAGGGTAATTGGTTAATAAATCAGAATAACTTATTTGAAATCTTAGATGAAAAAGACTTTTAATTTATAATTTAAAGATAGAAATAAAAAGATAATTTATGTGATTTCATAAATTATCTTTTTATTTTCTACATTATATTAAAAAGTAATTTATTTATGAACACATTTTAAAAGTTGCTATATATTATAAGTATAAATAAAAATATAACTTATTACATTATATGTAAATATGAATAAAAAAAGTAAAAAAGTTAATCATTTAATATAGGTGGATTTATTCTTATATTAAGGTGGGATATGTATGAAGTTATATAGTAAGTTATTAATTGTGGTGATGTTCACATTAAGCATATTAATTATAAGGGATAAAACCTTTTATGGGAAGAGTGAAGAGGATATGTTTAGTGGAATATTAAATAGTGTAAATGCTTCTACTGAGGAATATGTAGTGGAGGGCAGGTTTTATAGTCAAGAAAGTAAAGAAAATATATATGAAACTATAACAACTAATATAGAAAAGGCTATGGGACAAGTTTACCAAGAAGTTAATAAGGACTTAAGTTTTAAAATAGATTATAACCATGAAGAATATGATGGAAGGATTTCAATAGGTGATTATGGTAAAGGATATGATGTTGTACTAAGAATTTCTATTTGTAAACCTAATTTAGATATTGATGAAGAAAAAACTATAGAAAAGAAAATTAAAGAAATTTTATCCCCAATTAGTAGTAAGGTGGAATACTCGCTATATGTAAAAAGTAAAATCTTAAACGGCACAATAGATGAAACAAGAGATGTGATTTTAAAGCAATTATATTTAAATAAAGCACAAAATATTGATGAAGTAGAAATAAGTAATGGATATAGTATTATAAGCAATACAAATTTATACGATAAAGAAATAATACTAGGTGAGGAGATAGATTTTAACTGTGCTATAGTTAGATATTCCTCAGGATGCTATTTAATAATGGGGACACCTGTAATCAGGATAACATACTAAGAAATAGCATTTTAAATGGAGGATTAACATGAGTAAATTTTATATAAATGGAAACCGTAGATTAAAAGGGAGTGTAAACATAAGTTCAGCCAAGAATGCTGTATTACCAATACTAGTGTCCACTATACTAACAGATAGTGTATCAACCATCAATGGATCACCTATGCTAGAAGATGTATTTGTACTATGTGAGGTATTAAGATCTCTTTCAGCAGAGGTTAATATAGATAGAGATAATAATAAAATTGATATTAATACAAAAAACTTAAAATATGAAGGTATAGATAATGACTTAGTAAGAAAAATGAGAGCATCTTTCCTAGTTATAGGTGCAATGGTAGCTAGATTTGGAAAGGCAAAAATTTCTCTGCCTGGAGGATGTAAAATAGGATCTAGACCTATAGATTTGCATTTGAAGGGACTAAAAGCTTTAGGAGCAACAATTAAAGAGGAACACGGATATGTTGAAGTAGTTGCAGAACAATTAGAGGGTAATACAGTTTATTTAGACTTCCCATCTGTGGGAGCCACAGAGAACTTGATGATGGCTGCAACTCTTGCTAAAGGAGATACTTTTATAGAGAATGCAGCTAAGGAACCTGAGATAGTAGACTTAGCAAATTTTTTAAATAAAATGGGGGCTAAGATTCAAGGTGCAGGAAGTGGTAAGATATGCATAACAGGAGTAAAAAGATTAGAAGGAGTTTCGTATACACCTATATTTGATAGGATTGAAGCAGGAACATTTATAATAGCAGCACCCATTACAAAAAGTAAAATTACAATAGAAGGTGTGGATGAAGAACATCTCAAGTCAGTGATAGTTAAATTACGTGAAATGGGTGTTAAGATTGATGTATTCGGAAATAAAATTGTTGTAGATGGAGATGTAGAATTAAAACCCACAGATATTATGACTATGCCTCATCCAGGATTTCCAACAGATATGCAATCACAAATGATGACATTATTAAGTATTACACCTGGAAGAAGCAGTGTGACAGAAACTATATTTGAAAATAGGTTTATGCAGGTGGCAGAGTTAAGAAGGATGGGAGCTAATATTAATGTTAACGGAAGAATTGCGACAATAGAAGGTGTTAAAGAGCTTACAGGAGCTGAAGTAGTAGCACCAGATCTTCGAGCAGGAGCAGGACTGGTTTTGGCAGGTTTATGTGCTAAGGGTGAGACTATAGTAGATCACATATACCATATAGATAGAGGATATGTAACAATAGAGGATAAACTCAATGCCCTAGGCGCAGAAATAACTAGAATATAATTATACTTTATATAGCTCAGCTTTTAATTTAAGGCTGGGCATTTTTATATTTACAAAATTATAAGCATATTACCATAAATATAATAATAAATATAACTAAGTCTATCTAGTATAGGAGAGAAGTTTATTTATTAGGAGGAAGAAAAGTGAAGTACTATGGGAGGATTAAAATAAATTTTAATTATGATAAAGCTATAGTTATAATTAAACCAATATTGATGGTGGCTATTTATTCAGCAGTATTACTAGGATTTCTAATATTATCCTATAAATTGATATTAGGTGAAGGAGGTAATATGGGAAAAAAAGGAAATGACTCATCACAGGCTATAGAAGTGATGCAATCTAAAAATAAAGGTGAGAAATCAAATAAGGGCACTTCCTTTAAGCTAGATGTAGATACAATAAAGGTTTATTTGACAAAGGAAAATAGGATTATAGAGGTGCCTTTAGAAGAATATATTAAGGGAGTAGTATGTAGTGAGATGCCATTAAACTTTAATAAAGAGGCTTTGAAGGCACAAGCTATAGCAGCAAGGACATATACCTTAGCTCATACAAAAGCTGTATCAAGTGGATGTGCCAATGGAAGAGGAGCAGATTTATGTGATACTGTTCACTGTCAGGTATATACACCCAAAGAAGTAAAAATAGCTCAATTAGGTATAGGTGGAGAAAATAAATGGAAACTAGTTGAAGATGTGGTGAATGAGACTGGAGGACAGGTATTAACATATAATAATGAATTAGTATTGGGGGCTTATTATTTCTCTACAAGTAGTGGAAAAACTGAAAATGTTGAAGATGTATTTTCTACAGCACTACCTTATCTTAGAAGTGTTGAAAGTTTAGGTGAAGATATTGCACCAAGATATAAAAGTACGGAAACTATAGACATAAACAGATTTGCGCAAGTGGTTAATAGCAGTTATAGTAATGCAAATTTATCACCTGCTAATCTACAAGATCATATTAAAATAAATAATTATACAGATGGTGGGTCAGTGAAAGAAATAACCCTTGGCAATGTTACTATATCAGGGGTTAAATTTAGACAGTTGTTTGGATTGAATTCCGCTAACTTCTCTTTAGAGTTTTTAAATAATCAAGTTGCTATAAATTGTAATGGCTTTGGTCATGGAGTAGGTATGAGTCAATGGGGAGCTAATGTAATGGCTAGCCAAGGCAAGAGTTGTGAAGAGATTTTAAAACATTATTATACAGGTATTGAAATAAAAAATATCAATGAAAATTAGAAAGAAATAGGGCTTTTGCCCTATTTTTTTAGTTTTTAGCAAAAAAATAAGAAAAAAATGAGATAAATAAGAAAAAATTTTTCTTATAGTGTATTAATTTCCCAATAAACGTCCACAATACTGATGGAGGTGTTTTTATGAACAATAAACTTAATAAAGTGAAGCAATTTTTCAAAAAAGAAGGCTTCTATGTAATTTTATTTGTTTGTCTATGTGCTGTTGCTACAGTTGCAGCTATAACAGCTGGAAGAAATAACAATAAGAATTCTGAAGAAGATAAAGTAGCATTAGAACAAACAGAAAAAGAAGTTGTAACTCAACCAGAAAAACCTGAGAATGCACTACAAGTTAAAGAGGAGCTTGAGCCAGTACCAACAGTTAAGAATAATGATACTGCAGCAGTTTCATCTCAAACTAAAGTTAGTTTTAAAAATCCAGTAGAGGGTACTTTAGGTAGAGCATATTCTGAAGATCCAGTATATTGGGCAACAACTAAGAGTTATAAAAATCACTTAGCTATGGATGTTAAAGCCGCAGAAGGTTCAGCAGTTGTAGCAGTAAGTGCTGGAGTGGTTAAAAAAGTAGATGCAAATACAGAAGGTACCTATGTAGAGATAGACCATCAAAATGGACTAACTACAATATATGGAAACCTTAAAGAACAGGTTCTAGTTAAAGCTGGAGATAAAGTAACAGCTGGTCAAGAAATAGGAGCTGTAGGTAAAACTACAAACCTTGCATATGAGGAATATGGAGATTATCTTCACTTCCAAGTATTACAAGATGGAAAAGAAGTAGACCCAGCTAAATATGTTAGTTATAAGAAATAACTAAAATAGAATTAATATTCTTGCTAGCTTTTAAACTTTAAAGTAAAAGGCTAGCAAGAATGTAATTTAAATAAGTAAGTTAGCATATTTATAATTATAGAAGGGTTAAGGAGGTAACACTTTGAAAGACTATATTGAAGATAGAGTACTAGAAGTAGCAAAATATATAATAGAATCCGAGGCTACAATAAGAAAAACAGCATCGGTATTTGGTGTAAGTAAAAGTACAATTCATAAGGATATGACTGAGAGATTACCTAAAATAAATGCTCAAATAGCAGAGGAAGCAAAAAACATCTTAGATCTAAATAAAGCTGAAAGACACATTAGAGGTGGAAAAGCTACTAAAATGAAATATAAAACAATTGAAGGTTAGATAGAATAGTAATATAATAGGTGTATATTGTTTTAGTAAATATTGTATAGTATTTCAATAAGAAGAAAATACTAGAGAGCAGGAGTGAATTTTAAGATGTTTTTTTTCGGTGTAGGAACAGATATGGGAATAGACCTAGGTACGGCTACAGTACTGGTTTACACAAAGGGTAAGGGTATAATACTAAAAGAACCTTCAGTTGTAGCAATAGATAAAAGTGCCAATAAGGTCTTAGCAGTAGGTGAAGAAGCTAGAAAAATGATAGGTAGGACGCCAGGAAATATTGTTGCAATTCGTCCACTTAGAGATGGGGTAATATCAGATTATGATGTTACAGAAAAAATGTTAGAGCACTTTATAAAAAAAGCTTGCGGTAAGAGAAAGATGTCAACACCAAGAGTTGTAATGTGCGTACCATGTGAGGCTACTGAAGTAGAAAGAAGAGCTGTTGAGGATGCGGCAAGAAATGCAGGAGCTAAAAAGGTTTTATTAATTGAAGAACCTTTGGCAGCAGCTATAGGAGCAGGGTTAGACATAACTAAAGCTAGTGGTAATATGGTTATTGACATAGGTGGAGGTACCACCGATATAGCAGTAATTTCTCTAGGAGGAATGGTTGTAAGAGAGTCTATTAAAGTTGCTGGAGACGATTTTGATGATGCTATAATTCGTTACATAAGGAAAAAGCATAAATTAATGATTGGAGAAAGAACAGCAGAAGAACTTAAAATAAACATTGGATGCGCATATTCTAAAGATGAGGATATGAAGGCAGAGATAAGAGGAAGAGATCTTATAACTGGACTACCTAAAAATATCACAGTTTGTTCTAGTGAGATGGAAGAGGCATTAAAAGAAGCTGTTACTTCCATAGCTGAATGTGCACATTCTGTACTAGAAAAAACACCACCTGAACTGGCTGCAGATATAGCTGATAAAGGTATAATAATGACTGGTGGAGGAGCTTTATTAGATGGATTAGACAAACTCATTGAAAAAGTTACTAATGTACCAGTATATGTAGCAGAAGATTCAGTATCTTGTGTAGCTGTTGGAACAGGAAAAATGCTTGACTATGTAGATAAGTTAGACGATTCGTTTACAGGATATAATGTTTCAATAAATAGTTAAGATGTACAAGTTAGAATATTAAACCTATATTTTAAATTATGTAAATAAGTTTATATGATGTCCAACAATAGAAGTTAAAAATAAAGGTTATATAAATAGAAAAATGTGATTTAATATACCTACTATACAAATATTAATTTGTATAGTAGGTATATTTTATTTTGTATCATTTCTAGTTGTTGTAAGGAACTCATTTTCTATGAAAGGGAGAGTTAATAATAACTATAATTCTATCTTTGAAATTAAGGGTTGATAAAAAGATTTTAATAGTATAAATAGTTAAATAAGTCCATGTACTGTATATAATATCTAGGTGATAATCCTTCGTTATTAATCACATAACGAGCTGAGATAATACCCATGAACAAGTCCTTGAGTTATTACTTTAGAGATTTCCAAAATTAGATTTAATCGTATATTTCTACTTGTAAAGGGTTCATCAATATCGCTAGAATCGACAATACCTATTATTGATATATCACCTACAGGGGAAAGAGATTTACCAACACCTTTTCCAGGATTAATGGGGTAATCTCGAACTTGTATCTCGCCAATTTTATTAGGAGGACCAAGACAAGCATCGATACCAATAATTTTAGAATCTGGATGTTTTAATTTTATATCCGATAGTTTACTATCTAAATTTAATGCGTGTATAGGATTAGCTATAGTTCCATAGACTGGCAATGGAAAAAATTTTTCTTCTAACATGCTACCAATAAGAGGACCTAAGCAGTCTCCAATGCATCTATCAGTTCCTATACAAACAATAATTGTGTTTGCATTTAATTCATCTTTTAAAAAGTTGGATAAGGTATAATAACCTAATGAATCTTTGTAATGAATCTTAACTTTGCTCACAGAAACACCTCCATATGAATTTATATGAAGCAACTCCGGTATAAATTCTAAAAAATATGGAATAATTTAGATAGTTTTTATTTAAGGAGGATATGTTATGAATAGAAAGGGATATTCTGTGATCATAATTCTATATACAATAGTAAATATAATAGCTTTAGTGAGCTTTAATATAAGTAATGAAAATTTAGATTACAAAGAGGAAAATAAGGTTATAGCTGAAAGCAATGAAAAAGTTGAAAATTATAATAAAGAAATTACTACTGGTATAGAAAAGGAGAATATGGATGCAAATACTTCACGGGATTTAATTAAAAATAATGGGGTTAATGAAACTATTGTATCAGATGAAGAATTAAAAAAAAGAAGAATTCAAGCTGATAGAGAAAGGCAAAATCAGCTAAATAAAATTTATAAGAGTGATAATGAAATAGTTAAAATTGATGAAATCGAGTTTGACAAATATAATAAGCAGGTTAAGGAAAAAAACAAAGTAATGAAGGTACCACCAGAAGAATTAATAGATGAGTTAACAATTTCAGAGAAGGCAAAGATAATAGGTATATGTAAAGATTTGAATGAAGAAGACTATTCAGAGATAAATGAATTCCTTACTTATAATAATGAACGATTAGCTGTATTAAGAACACTTAATGTAATAGAGCGTAAGGTAAATGAAGAGCAAATAGAAGAATTAAAGAAGATATTTTCTAAATATATAGATATGGACAAAGTAGAAGGAAATTAATTATATAAATAACTATTTAAATATAAACTTATACTAATAGTTCTCTAGGAAAATAGATATCTAGTTTCCTAGAGAACTATTAAAATAGAGAACTATAAAAATAGCTGTTCTGTTCATGCGGGTTTCAGGTATTATCATGTAAGAAATAAATTAAATATATTGAAATAATAGTTTATTATTAATACTTTTAATTAGTATAATGATTTAAATTTAAGTGACGAAATGCCTAAAATAAAGAATTTATGATTAATTGAGAAAAAAACAATGAAATTTTTATAAAAATATTAAAAAAAGGGGTTGAAAAAAAATCAATATAATTGTATACTAAGTCTTGTCAGTTTAGTGACATTTTTATTTATGTAAAAGATTGGAAATTAGCTCAGGTCAAGCTACTGTGAAAATCTAGTTATATTAAAAATATGGAGGAGTTCCCGAGTGGCCAAAGGGGGCAGACTGTAAATCTGTTACGTTTCGTTTCGATGGTTCGAATCCGTCCTCCTCCACCATATAAGGTCGCATAGCTCAGCTGGGAGAGCACCTGCCTTACAAGCAGGGGGTCACAGGTTCGATCCCTGTTGCGACCACCATAATGAATTTAAATTCATTAAACTGCACAAATTATATAATATGCTGGCATGGCTCAACGGTAGAGCAGCTGATTTGTAATCAGCAGGTTGTAGGTTCGATTCCTATTGCCAGCTCCATAAGTGGAGGAGTTCCCGAGTGGCCAAAGGGGGCAGACTGTAAATCTGTTACGTTTCGTTTCGATGGTTCGAATCCGTCCTCCTCCACCATATAAGGTCGCATAGCTCAGCTGGGAGAGCACCTGCCTTACAAGCAGGGGGTCAC
>NZ_JPMD01000050.1 GCF_000732635.1 Clostridium sulfidigenes
AAATCTAAAAAATTGTGAAACCTTTGAAGATCTATTATGTGAAATTGAGGATTACATAGATTATCATAATAAGTATAGATGCCAATGGAACTTAAAAAAGATGACTCCTGTTCAATACAGAAATCATCTTTTATCTTAGGGTCTTTTTATAAAATGTCCTTGACTTAGGGTACATTTTAATTAACCTATGGACTTTTTAATAATAAGAAATAGACTGGACTCATCTACTTCTTCAATGCTATAATCACTACCGAATTCCTCACCAAACTTTTTAAGTTCATCTTCAGAAAATGTGTTAGCAACAAATCCGTCCTTACACACAATTATACCATCATGAGTCTTTTCCAAATCAATTTCTCCAAGCAGCCCCTTGTTAGCCTGTTCATAGAACCAGGCTATACGATGATTCCAAAATTTAGGGCTGTATGTGCTAAAATAAGCCTTTCCTCCAGGAACAAGCACTTTCATACATTGTCTAATTAAATCCATAGGATATCCTTTCATAGCTGATAAACCATTTTGTAAACATAATACCACATCAAATTCTTCACCAAATTTAAGGTTGTGGGCATCCATAACTTCAATACTGCATTTAGGGCTTTCTTTTATATAATTCCTACCAAGTTCTACAGATTCCTTTGAAATATCGATACCTACAAGCTTTGATGCAAAAGGCGCCAGTTCCTTAATTATACGGCCATAGCCTGTTCCAACCTCCAACACCTTCTCATTACCCTGTAAATTTTCACCCACAAATTTGATTTCTTCACCTAAATAACGCTTAATTCTTGGATATTTTGTATCATAAACCTTAAACAATTTTGTAGAATTTAAACTTTGTTCATAGTAATTAGACACAAACACACCTCCCAATTACTGTTTATATTATATAATTTTTCAATATTTCTCTCGGAGAATTAGTAAATTTATCACTTGCTCCCCAGTCAAATCTAAATAGTCCTTCACCACCACCGGCACCTATGCAGTGAACATGTGTAACATCATGAACATTATTTATGCATACTGTTAATGTAAGCCTGTTCCCTGCTCTATAGAAATGTTTTTCATAGACTATTACAATCATAGCATGAATATCATCAATATTTACAGCATGATAATCTATCCTTTCACCTGTAATACTTTCATTTACTATTCCTTTGTCTAATAATTCAGCTACCTCACTTAAGCTTAAGTTAACATTAAAATTATCTCCAGTCATAATATTCATCTCCCATAAAATATTTAATTAATTCAATTTGTATTTGTTTTACTATATGTTTATGAAAAACTACTACCCTTAAATTCCTATTTATCTAATAGGTTATAGTTATTTACCCTTCTATTATAACATATTTTGTAATTAATCCTTGCTTAAAATATGGTATTTAATGAGTTAATGCTTTTTCTAGCAATATTAATTTCCATACTTAATCGTCTAAAAATATTCTCTTCTGTAAATTTGCCTGCCACACAAATAAACCTAGTTACCTACCCTATACAACAAAATTAATAATATTTCAGATTCAAGTTTTGATTACATTTTCATATAAAATAAGATAGACTTTTTCAGTCTACCTTATTTCCTTTCACTTTAATAATGATGATACATTCCTTAAATAAAATATATCTAAAACATGGAGGGCTCTTGTACAAGCTGTATAAAGTAGCAATCTATCCTCTTCATCCTTATACCTTAAATCACTGGCATTATATATCATAACCACATCAAATTCCAAACCTTTAGCAAGATATGCAGGAATAATTAAAATATCATTAACATACTCATCATCCTCACTTATAACCATTTTAACACTAATCCTATCCTTCAAATGATTGTAAACCCTCTGTGCCTCATCAACATTTTTTGTTATTATTCCTATAGAATTATGTCCATCATCCTTATGAACTTTTACCTCTTCCACTATTCTTTCATTTATATCTTCTTCATCTAAAAGACCAGTTAATTTGGGCCAATCCCCACTTCTTTCCACGTATTCATCATGAATTTCATCACTTAATATTTTTCGAGAAAATTTAGTTATTTCCATTGTAGATCTATAACTTTTAGTTAAATTTATTATAGAAGTATCCTCAGGTTTAAGTATATTTACAACATTGTTATAGCTTCCAACACTCATATAAGGATTAATGGATTGAGATATATCGCCAAGGACTGTTTTATTTGCTTTGTTAAATAATTGATTAAAAATTTCATACTGTAATGGTGAATAATCTTGAGCTTCATCAATAATTACATACTTCACTTCTTCTGTTTTTAGAATATCACCTACAGCTCCTTTTATAAATAATAAAGCTATTTGATCTTCATAATTTATCTTTTTAACCCCTAAATCCTCTAGGGTATATCTTTTAATTTCTCTAATACTTTCATTATCAAATTTAATATTTGCTATCTTTAAGAAGTCTTCTAAATCTTCATAAAAGGCTTTATAGCAATCCATCAAATCAAATTTAGTTTTTTCTTTCACCTCATTAATTATAGTTTTAATTTCTCTATCTACTAAGGATTTACTTACTTTAACAATTTCATCGCTATCTAAATATTCACCCGAGTTTTCAAGTTCTTTCATAGCTTTATTGACTAATGTTTTTTCATAAGGTTCTATAACATATAAAATTCTTTGCTTTAGCTTTTCTAACCTTCTCTTAAGAGGAAGCCTCTTATAGTCCTTGTAAAACAATTCCTGTATTTCCACTGCTGAAATTATAGTTTTCCCTCTTAAAGTGATATCTTTAAAATCTCTACCTACCTTTTCTAAGTGCTTTATATATATCTTTAATAAATTAACAAACTCAGCAGATGACTTAAATTTTAAGCTTTTAATCCTTATATCATAAGACTGCTCACTGTTATCACCAAAAATTGTCTCCATCATTGCACAATAATCTTCTTTATCTCCTACCTCCTCTAGAACTTTATGCATATATTCTTTAAATGTAGTTTGAAGCATATTCTCTTCCCCAAGCTGAGGTAAAACATTAGAAATATAATCATTAAAAATATTATTTGGAGAAAATATTACTATGTTTTTAGATGTTATGGTATCACGATGCTTATATAATAAATATGCAATCCTATGAAGAGCAACAGAAGTCTTTCCACTCCCTGCAGGACCCTGAACAATTAAATTTTTATATTTTTCATTACGAATTACCTTGTTTTGCTCTCTTTGAATTGTAGTCACTATAGCCTTCATTTTATTATCGCTACTTTTACTTAATATATCTTGTAATACTTCATCATCTATTTTTATATTACTGTCAAACATATAATCAATCTTGCCATCACTAATTTTATATTGCCTTTTCATTGATATTTTGCCATTTATAATCCCATCAGGACATTTATAATTAGCACTTCCAATTTCATAATCATAAAACATACTAGAAACTGGTGCCCTCCAATCATATATAAGGAAATTAAAGTCTTCATCAATTAAATTGGAAATTCCAACATAATACTTTTCAGCTTTTTCTTCTCCCTCTTCCTTAAAATCCATTCTTGCAAAATAAGGAGATGAAATCATCTTCTCATATTTATCAACTAGCTTTCTTTCAAACTCATGGTTCCTTTTTTGAATTTTCATGGTATTAATAAACTGCATAAAATCTCCTATATGCTGCATACCATTTTCTACTGAAACAGCCCCAAGATTTTCCCATAATTCTCTTTGGGTTTCAATAGCTTCTTTTTTAAAATTATCTTTGGAGTTTTGCTTTTCTTTTAATTGCTTTTTTACCTCCCTAAGCACCTTTTCTAACCATTCCATTTCTACTAGCCATTCAGATTTATTTATTGACAAAATATCTCCTCCTTGTAATAAGCTTTAGCATTTTAGAATTAACATTGCTATTTTATCACATGTACCTTAAATTACCAGTCTATAATTACTTTGTTATATATGGTATAATTAAAGTGTAGAGATAGTATATTAAAACTTTCTAGCTTAAAAATAGTAAAAAGTGAAAAACTCCATTTATATGAAGTTTCTCACTTTTTATCATTTCTTCTCACTATACTAATTTTTCTTTTTATTTATTTTGTTTCTCAACAGATACACTTCACCCTAACTATTATAATTTGTGTTTTCCATTTAACCTCCCTATATTTATTCTACATAATTAAATAGTTATACCTGGAAACATGAAGTTCTTTTCAACCTCATTATACCCAAAAGATTTATATAAATTTATTGCACGTTTATTAAGTTCCCATACTTCTAGCTTTGTTTTATTTAAATTTTTTGACAAGAAATAATTAAATATATACTTAACTATAATTTTTGATATCCCTTTGCCACGTGCTTCTGATAAAACATATAAAGTTTCAATATAGCCGTAACCATCCTTTTCAAAGATTGTGCAACCACCTTGTATATTTCCATCAACTAAAAAATATAGATTTTTAAAATGCTTTTCCTTACTTTGTTCTAAAAGTGCATCTACATCTAAAGGTGATATAAAGATTTCATTATATATTGCACTATACTCCATAAGCTCCTTCTGAGAACTTAAATTTATCTCAGTTACTTCCACTTCAGTGAATGTATATTTAGGATTCTCTTCAATATCTGCTTCCATAATGATACTGTAGTTTTCATCAAAACCATTTTTAATATAGAAATCAAGCTTCTCATTGTTATATCCAAATCCAGAATATATTCTTGCTTTTAAGTCTGTTCTTTCCCTCTGAAGCTCTTTAGCCCTTAGGAATACCTTATCAAATAATTTTTGTTTAACTTCATCTTTTAAAAGCTTGTCTATATTAGATTCTATATCAATATCTATAAAGATAAGGTATGGTGTTTCATGGGCCTGATGATAATTTATATTAGGATATGTATAGGCACTTCCCAAATAGCTTCCATCATCACTAAAGGCTAAAAAAATATTTTCTTTACTATTACCATACTGATCTTCCTTTGGATTTTTTATTTCAATACTCATTTTATCCCCCATTTTATTTTCTTTTTACTGGAATCCATAACTCACAACTATAATTAATATATTGATCATCATCCCAAAAATACTTTTCTATACATGGTCCTTCTATTTGTTCAAATCCTGATGATGGAAACCATTCTGAATATATTAGCCTCCATAAATCTGCTATGGCAAGGGTATTCAAGTTATCTCCCCTGCCATCGAAAACAGCCCATGTACATGAAGGTATGTTTACCATTTTATATTCATTGGGTATATCTTTATCAGGAACTTTCCACCCCATCATATATTTTCTACTTCCATCTTCTTTAAAATCATAATGAATTCCATAAAGCATATTCATTTTAGAATATCCTAAAAATTCATTAATCTTAAGATGGGTTCCATCCTCCCAAATTTTATCACAAAATTCTGGTATTTCTTTATACAATGCATTATCTATTAATGTGGTTAAAAAATCCACTCCAAAAAATTTAAATTCATCTTGTTTAACTATTCTATAATTAATTTCGCATTCCCCTTTAATTGATATTTGAAATGAGAGTTTTGGAAATGATTTAAGTCTTGTATTGCCCTTTTTTATCATAGAGGGTGTTGAACCATGAAGTCTTTGAAAAGCTTTAGTAAACGCATCTGGACTTTCATAACCATATTTAGCAGCTACATCAATAATCTTTACATCTTTAGAAGATAACTCTTCACCAGCAAGTGTTAGCCTACGATTTCTAATATATTCTGTTAAAGTAACCCCAGTTAATGCATGAAACATTCTTTGAAAATGGTAACGTGATGTAAATGCAACCTTCGCTATTTCATCAATACTTATATTTGAACCCAAATTATCTTCAATATATTCAATTGCATTATTAATATCCTTAATTATTTCCAAAATTCTAACCTCCATTAAAGTATATAGTAACAAAGGATTTTATTCCCGTCTTACTGTGCTTTGTTTTGTCCATACTAATTTGATTATATTAATTTACTAATTACATTATATTCTGTTAGTTCTTTGCCAAAGATGAAAAAATTCATTAAATTTAACTTCTTATTTATATTTTAAAAACAACTTAAATTTTCACATATTATCAAATTTTTACTTAATTCTTATTATACATTACTTTAAAATTGAATTGAATGGCTTCTTGAGCTTCATGTGACAAATCTATAATCATTTCTTTTTCACCGATTGGAAAACAATAGTAAATTCATGTTATAATTAATTTGAAATTGTAATTTAATGTGAATCAATTTTATTTTGAATAAATAGCAGAACAAAGGCTTTTCTAAAACATATTCTTAATCTAAATTACATTATGATAGGAGTGAATTATATTGGAAAATAAAATAAAAGTGCATTTCATGGGTATATGCGGAAGTGGTGCTGCACCTATAGCAATTATTGCAAAGAACATGGGGTTTGATGTTTCAGGATGTGACTTGAATATATCAGGATATTATAAAGATGCTCTTTTACAAAATAATATAGATATTTTAAAAGGTCATGATTCAAGCCATATACAGGATATTGATATCTTAGCTATATCACCTTCCATTTTAGATATTTCACCGGATCATCCAGAAATACTTGAAGCTAAAAAAAGAGGAATTTTAATGACATGGCAGGAGTTTTCAGCTAAATATGTGCAAAATGAAAAGTTTGTTGTTTCCATTGCAGGTACCCATGGTAAATCTACAACTACAATTTTAATGGGACTCGTTTTGGAAAATGGTGGTCTAGATCCAATTGTTGAAGCCGGAACAACCTTTAAAAACTGGGGTGGCGGATACAGGTTAGGAAAGTCAGATTACTTTGTATGTGAAGCTGATGAATTCAATAATAATTTTTTAAATTATAGTCCTTCAATAGCTGTAATAAACAATGTGGAAATGGATCATCCAGAGTTTTTCAAGGATATAAATCATGTTAAGGATTCTTTTAAAAACTTTATAAAAAGGCTTAAAGGTTCAAAAATTTTAGTTGTTAATGAAGATAGTACAGCTATTAGAGAAATATTATGTGAGTTAAAACATTGGCTAAATGAAGAAGGAGTAAAAGTTATTGGTTATTATATAGATAATAAGCTTGAATTCCCTTTTTACATGGAGTATAAAGCAGAATTGACTTCAAACACCCCTGAATATTCCTCCTTTAAAGTAGTAAATGGAGATAAAGAATATAATTTTAACCTTGGACTTATCGGTAAGCATAACGTTGAAAACTCTTTAGGGGTGTTAATTACTGCCCTAGAGTTAGGTGTTGATATAGATGCAATAAAGAATTCATTTAAAAATTTCAAGGGAATAGGAAGAAGACTAGAATTAGTAGCAGATATTGATGATATTAAGATTTTTGATGACTTTGCTCATCATCCTACAGCAGTAGCAACTACCTTAGATTCAATTAAACTTAGTTATCCAGGAAAAAAGGTTTTCGCTGTCTTTGAACCACATCAACTTTCAAGAACAAAGCTGTTTTTTAATGAGTTTGCTATAGCATTAAAAAAGGCAGATAGAGTTATTATTACCGAACCCTTCTTAGGACGAGAAGCAAATAAAAACATAGAGCCAGTTAATTTAGATATGCTATGTAATGAAATAGATATAAATAAAGCTGAGTATATAAAAAGCTCTGATAAAATATGTAGTAAACTCCTTAATGAAGCTAAAAGTGGAGACATAATTATAGTTTTTGGAGCAGGTGAATCTTATAAATTATCTAGAAAAATTATTAATGTATTAAAAGAATAAAATAATAAGGTGTGTGATAAGTTATGAAATTCAACATAAGTTATGAAATTCAACATAATTTATTACACACCCTATTTGTTTAATTACAACTCGCCTTACACGCATTCACTGAGTAAGTTCTGCTATCCAAATATAAAATTTGGGGCATCACTTAAATGTAACTCGATTCACATGCGTTCATGTATAAATATAGTAGTTATTCCTTTTATAACACTTTCTTAGGGTTCTTAGCTATAAACATTCCACTAGATTTAGGTATATCAATACTTCCTTCTCTTAAAATTATATCTTCCAGATACCTATAAAAATCCTGTATTTTGCTCTCCGTCATTATATCCTGTATGTTTACATGTCCCTCTAAAGATAGAACATAATCCACTAAAGGCTTTGCTTCTGTTATATGAAGGGAATCTTCATACACTAAAGTTTCAACAGAATCAAAATGCTTTGATAACTGCTCTGCTCCATTTTCTATACCAAATTCCTTTGCAACAGAAAAGGAGGAATAATTAATCTGAGAATCAAAACCTTTCACTAAAGCTTTTAGGCCCTTCATATTATAAAGACTATTGGTAGTAGCATAAAAAGTTCCCTCTGCTTTAAGTATACGTGCAATTTCACTGATTGCTAAATCTCTATTTTGAACATGGTAAAGCATATGATTAGCAATGGCACAATTAAATGAGCTATCTTCATATTCAATATTTTGTATATCACTAACAGAATAATCAAATACTTCATCAATTCCTAAAAGGTTATCTTTTGCTGATCTCAACATACCTTCAGACAAATCTGTGAGAATCACCTGGATATCCTTTGGTATCCTATTTCTATTATTAGCCCATGTGCTTCCATTCCCACAGCCGAATTCAATAACTTTATTATTGGGCTTAAACCTATATTGATCAAATACCCAATTAAACCATCCATATTTATTTGTACTAAAACCATCATGTAAAGCTTGTCTGACTTTTAAATTCTTATCTGAATTATACTGCCCCCTAACTATATCTCTGTCATTTGCTCTAGACACATAATCACTCCATTCCTATCATTCAACATTAAAACCTGACCTTTGTCATTACAGCCTCTCCCATTCATTCCCCCCCTTTCCATCAGGCAGATACAATCAGGTTGTGTTCATAACTTGTTTATGTCTCCCTGGGGACTTTTCGAAGTAGCTTGTAACTTAGGTTACTACAATATTATTTAAACATATAAAATAGAAATGGTATCTCCATCTCTTCTTTACTTGCTCCACCATGCATTCCTAGAAATGTAACTTCAAATATATCTTTTTCATACCACCAAACAGTATTATTTTCTTTAGGCAATATAACTAAATTTCCAACTCTCTCTAATAACTTTTCACTAGGAACTCCAAATAAGCCTTTATCTTTTAAATCTTCAAATAGATATACTTGTGCTATTTCATATAACTCCTTTTCAAGAATAGTCTTTAACTCTATCAAATATTTCTCCTCTACATGCAGAAATAAATCTCTACAATATCCTGCTGGTGACATGATATCATTGTTTTTATTTTTCTTTAAATACTTCTCTATATCAGGAATTAGTTTATTAATATAATATGGATTTTTTAGATCAATATCAATTTGACCATGGTCTGCAGAAATTATAATAGCAGTATTACTAAACTTATCTTTTCCTTCTTCATAAAACCTATCTAAATTTTTAAATAAATTACCCATAACTATTTTAAATTCTTCTGATTGATTTCCTTTTGCATGAGCTATAGCATCAATGTCATGTAAATAAACATAAAAATATTCTTTATCATCATTCTTTAATAAATCCTTTGATAATGATTTAAACAAATCTTCATTTGTGTCATAACCCTTTAAATTAGCATCCCTACATGTGAATCTAGTATAGGTACCATTATTTATATGACTAGGTTGATAAACAGTACTTTTTATTCCATGGTTTAATAATTCTTTAAAAAAGCTTTTTGTGGTATAAAGTCACTGGGTTTTATATTTTTCCTTGTTAAGGTTTCATTATATTTATTTCTTGCTTCCTTAAATAAAAATGATGTTACTATATCATCAGCTTTTGGTTCATAATAAAACCACTCATAAAGTCCATGTTCATAAACTGATTCACCAGATAATGCTGTTGTTACATGTGCTGTTGTAGTAGATGGGAATTGTGAAGTTAATTTTGAAACTACACCGCTCTTTTCTAATTTACATAAAAATTTAGAATGTTCTTTATATTTATCGTAAAAACACCATCCAAAAGCATCCGTTAGAAAAAATACTATTTTATTAGGTTTCTCATTGCTATTTCCGATAACATCACTAGGGAGTTTTTTATCTGAATCAATATTAAATAAATCTTTTATAGTTCCACAAATATTAGAAAAACAGTAACTATCATATAAAGGAATTGTCAGTCCACTAATGTTACTTTTATTAACTTGGTTTATTGAATTTGTATTTATCATATACTCACCTCTCAACTTTGAGTTTATAAATATATTTTAAAACTTCCATTTATTTCTTTCAAGCTCTATGCATCTTATTTCCACATTATAGAAACCGATTTCTGCAAATATCACTATATATTAATACGTAATTATATATTAACAACGGGATACCATATTAGAGTATGTAGAAATCAGCATTGCTTCTAGTTTTTATCTAAGAATTCTTTCATCAATTCTTCTAACAAGACTATACGTATAACTATCAAAATACTTTTCCTCTTTCAATAGCTACCATTCCATGATTATTCTTAAAAATATTACTCAATAAATTAGTAAGAACCTCTTTATAGTCTTTATCATATAAGGCTTCTATATATTTCTGCTCCATATTATATTGTTTTTGTGCAAGCTTAACTGCATCCTCTAAATACTTTTCATTTAACTTTTCAAATACCATTCTCTTACCCCTCTTAATATATAACTTATTTAGTAAAATCCTGTTTTAGTTTTTCTGCTACTAATAGAACTTCTTCTAAATTATTTTCTGTTTTAAGATTTTCTTTAATATGGCTCATTATTTCTCTTATATTACTTAAAGAATTACCAAACTTATCATTCATCCATTGATACCTTGGCAATAACCATAAATGTAAGTGACCTGATCGTTCTTCTTGAATAATAGTAACCTCATTAATATCACATATATTTTTCATTTCAACTCTTGCTTTGTAAACTAAATCAAAAAGTTCTGTAGACTCCTCTAATGTTAGCTCCGCAATAGATCTTACGTGCTTTTTAGATGCTGCAATTAAAAATCCACTAAGTGGAACATCTGGATCTTGATGAAGAACAAAGTTCTTTGTATCATATATTATTCCACCTGGTGGCACCATATCATTCTTTCCAATGGAACATCCCATACATTGATCTGTCCACTGATTATTCATAAAATCTTTAAACCCCATTTTCAACCTCCATAACTCCTGATAATGTAAATAATAATGTTTCTCTATTAACCTTCCATCTGGAAACATACCCTTATTATACCAGATACATTCTAAGTATGCTTATTATTTCATATCATCTATTTTAACTTTACCTAATAAACCCTTTAATTAAGATGAAAAAAATATTATACTTAAATGAGTGTCCAAATCTTTGGTTTGGCTTACATGGACTTATTTATCCTAAGGGACAAGGAGTTCTAAGTATAGAAAATACTGATACTAAGAACTCTGTTTATTGGAATGAATATAGAGATGCCTTTCTCTATGATTAATAATACCTACAAATAGAAAAATACTAGATTGAGGAGTTTATATATGAGAAAAAAAGATATACTTGAGTTAAAAAGACGTTTTAAAAAAGATCATTGCACCTTCACTAAGTTGTGTGGTTGCTATGTTAATGGAGAAAAAAATATCATTTTAAAATTTAGAGAATCATTTCTAAATTTAGATGAGGATGAATACTTTAAGTACTTAGAAATCGCTAAAAAAGTACTGTCTGGTACTATTGGAAATAATATTTTAGAACTTAACTTTCCAATTAATGAAGACTATGTGAATGAAAGACAAATTTCTCTTATGCAACTTAAAAAAAGTCAATTAAAAGATGATGCTCTCCTTGATAATTTTTATGATTTAATTATTGATAATTATGATTTTACAGGTAATTTTATAATACTTATTTTTCATGACGCTTATGATGTTATTACTAAAACCACTGATAATGCAAAGTTAGATGAATCTGAAGAAGTATATGAATATGTGTTATGTGCAATATGCCCTGTTTCACTTTCTGAGCCTGGTCTTAGATACTTTGAAGAAGAAAATAAAATAAAAGCACGTATTAGAGATTGGGTAGTTGATGCTCCAACTAATGGCTTTGTGTTTCCTGCTTTTATTGAGCGTAGTTCAGATGTCAACTCTATTATGTATTACACGAAAAATGCAAAGGATACCCATCCTGAATTAATGGAAAATGCTTTGGGTTGTTATTCAAAACAAACTGCTACCTTGCAAAAAGAAACATTTGAGTCAATTATTAAAGATTCTTTTAGTACTGAAGAAAAGAAGGCTGATAAAATTTTTATGGAAGTACAAGAAAATCTAAGTGCTATGGTAGAGGAATACAATGCTATATATGATGATGCAGATTGTGAACCTATAAGCTTAACAAAGAAGGATATACAAAACCTTTTAATAGAAAGTGGAGTTCCTGAAGAAATCACTTCTAAGATTGAAGAATCCTATGTAGAAAACTTTGGTGATGATCTTCCTTTAGCAGAAAATTTAATTGATTCAAAGGCACTTAAGGTAAATGCCCAAAGAAAGAAAGAAGAACACCTTCAAAAACAAGTAGAAATACTTCAAACTAAACTGGAGGAAGTTAAACAAGAAACTTCTGTAGATAGTGAAACTCCCTTGTCCACAGAAGCTAGTGAAGATAATATAATTTTAGAAGAACCTTTAGAAACTAATTTAGAGAACGCTTTGGATATAAATTCAGAAGATAATAAAAATGCTCCTGACTATGACGTTATACTTCAAGTAAAACCTGAAAAGATACCTCAAATAAAATCTCAAATAATTGATGGTCAAAAATGCATAGTTATTCCTATTAATGAGAATGAACAAACTGCAGTTAATGGCTTAGATCATTTGATTTAAGGTATCTGAAAATAAATATAGACTTACTATCTACATTGCTGAAGTATTACTTCTAATGAAGCTTACTTCAGCCTTACCTGAATGTAGTTGCCATATATACCAGAAAGCATAAGGAATTATTATTATACCGTTAAATATTCCCCATCCAAATAATATATCTGCATTAAACCATGATGATGCATCCATTACAGCTGGGAATAAGTTAGGTAAACAAGCTCTAATTAATACGTGAGCAGATAAGGTATATATACGAGCTGCTATATAAAGTTCAGGTTTTCTTTTAATAATTGGATATATTTCTGCTGCCAATAATATGCATATAGAGCTAGCAAAGTATTTACCAGTTTCACCATATACAAAGCATAAATTCCAAGTTGTATATAATAAATTCCAAGCTATAGTTGTATAAGCTATAAACATACTATTATCTTCAGCACTTAATTTAAAGAATTTTCGTCCATTGGGGAATGGAATAGTAAAACATAATAATAATCCACAAAGCGCATTGCCATAGTTTTTTAAAGTAACATCTTTTATGGTAGCTTCGGCAATATTTAAGAATAGTACCGCATAAATGAACCAAACTATCCAATCCTTTCTCATAAAGTCCCAGAACTGTCCTTTATATTGTTCTTGATCAGCTACACGGAAAAATCCACCTATTATAAGTGGCAATATAGCACTGAATGTTTTTGCCCAACGAAACCAACCATTTATGCCTCCCATAAGCCAAAGTGGAAAAGTAAATAAAGATACAACCCAGAAGATAGCTGCAAATTTGTGATGTTTCCTCATATATTCAATCATGAATAAAAGTAAAATAAAATAAGTTCCCATGGAAATTACATATTCCCAAACAGGAATATTCATATTATACATCTCCTCTTTTAAATATTGTAACAAATAATCTTATACTTATATATATTACATAGTATAGTTAAACATAACTAATATAAACTTACAGTTTATGTAATCCAAATTAATAAATTAGTGATTATAAAAGATAAAACTCTAATGCCATTGTAACTTTAGATAAACTTAAAGGAGATACCCCCTTAAAGATGGTATCTCCCTTTATGTTATATATCAAATATCTGAACACTACATTCAAAATCATAATTTTTTTAATAACATATATTTAATTATTATATTTTGAGTTTATATCTGCTAAAATATCATCTACTATATCATCATTTTCTTGTTCAACTACAGATTTTTCAGTATTACCACATACTTCATTACAATTACCTATATAACTAATTTGTTTTATAATAAACCCTAGTAAAAATAAACATATTCCGTAAAATACATAGGGTGTTACTGAAATCAAATAATAATTAATCACTTCTGCTAATTGCTTGCTTGGCTCAAATCCTTGTAAGATTAAATTCGATATATGCTTATATGATGTATAAATATTAAATATTGCAAACACACCCATAATTATTGAACATATATTTAGTATAAATGTAACTTTTGGGGTGTTCTTAAATTCTGATGCCATCATATTAACCTCCTTTATTTAATAATTTAAATTTATTTTAATTTATCCCTTAATTTAGCCATGATTCTTAGATTTATTATTAGTGTGACTTTTAATAAATAACAATTTTCCAGATTGCAATCCCCATATCTCATCAAGATATGTACATACTTTTTTAGAATGAGTGACGATAATAACACATTTATTATGATTATGGGCTAATGATAATAAAATATCCATTATTTTTTCTTCTGTTTCATTATCTAAATTACCTGTTGGTTCATCTGCAATTATTATATCTGGGTTATGTGCAATAGCTCTAGCTATTCCTATACGTTGCTGTTCACCACCAGATAAATTTAAAATTTTTCTATTAGCTGTATCTAAATCAATTCCAACATCTTTTAATAAATTATATACATAATTATTTTTATTTTTCTCCTTTACACTACTTATATTCATGGATAATAGTATATTTTCTTTGGCTGTGGCATTCAATAGTAAATTATATCCTTGAAATATAACTCCAATATCATTTGCTCTATATAGATCCTTATCTATTGATTTTAAGTTTGTGTCTTTGTATAAAACTTCTCCCTTAGTACATGTATCAAGACCTGATATTAGAGAAAGTAATGTACTTTTTCCTGCTCCTGATTTCCCTACTATTCCATAAACTTTTCCTTTTTCGAAGTTAATATTTATATTACTAAAAACATCTTTTTTCCCATTTTCATATCTATAATTTACATCTTTTAAACTTAATAAACTCATATTATTAATTCCTTTCTGATAATATTTTTCTTGGTTCAAATCTCATTATATATAAAATTCCTATACCTATAGACACCGCTCCTAGTAACAGAGCTATTAATGTAATTCCTAAAACAGCTTCACCACTTAAAAATACATCTAATTTTTCTATTGGTGGCGCTGAACTTGTTGCACCCATAGCTACTGACATCATTCCTGAAGAAGCCTCTTTTTGAGCATCTAATTGACCTTGCAGAAGTATATTAGAAATAGGCTGAGCTGATAAACTACCTATACCTAAACCTACCGTTAATGAAATTCCTATCATAAATAATGTTTCGAATATTAAACCTAAAGCTACTTTTCCTTTCTTCATACCCATAGCTCTAAGTACTCCAATTTCATATTTTCTTTCACGAATACCTAAAATTGAAATTAAGATTAATATACTACCACCAAAACCTAAAACTAAAAACATAAAGATATTAGAAACCTTTTTTAAACCTTCTATAGGTTTAACAATATTATTATAACTAGTAGCATCTGTAGATATTTCAAGTGTATCACTTAACCCTTTTTTATGTGCCTCCTCATTAAAGGCATCTAATAAATCTGGATTTTTTAAATAGTATTGAGCATCTAAGTTAATTAAATCTTTATCTTTTTTTACTTTTTCATTGTATTTTCTTAAAGTATCATAGGTTGTAATAATTTCATTTTTTCTATTGATTATAGGATGTTTAAATCCCATACTATCTGATTTTGACCCATCATAATATATTCCTGAAACAGTTAATTGTAATGACTCAAAATTGTCTGGATCATCTGGATTTTGAGATTTAAAACTATCTCCAACCTTTAAATTATTTAATTTTGCAAAATCTTCACTTATCATAGCTTCGCCATCTTTTTCTGGCATTTTACCATCTGTGATTTTTCTTGTACCATTATTAAATTCTTCTCTACCGGCTTTATTAAGTCCACCTAAAATGTTTAAATAACCATCTTTAGCATTTTCTGATTTTTTATTTCCTCCTATTACATTTACATTCATACCACCTGAATTACCATATTCTTTGTTTCTTTTTTCAACTTCATCTTGATCTAATGCTTTAATCTTATCGCTATACCCGATAAAACTAGAACTAAATATTGTTTCTTTAAGATGTTCAGATTTAGCAAGCTTTTCTTTAAGCTCATTAGAGGGGCCCTCATCAAAGCTTCCCATATCACCATTATTCATTTTTTCTTGCATTTTTTCTTGATTTGATTGAATAAATACTTCTGATCCAAACTTGTCTTTATAACCATTTATTATCTCATTAGAAGCTGTATTTATTATAACTGATATAGCTGCACATGAAAGTATTGCAATCATTATAACACCAAGTAAAATGTTTCGTCCTTTGTTTCTTGTTAAATTTTTACATGCATTTTTTAATATATACATCCTTAAACTCTCCTTTTCTAATTTTGATTGTATCCACAGTATAACAAATTGATTGTTTACTCAATGTTAACTCTACCACTAAGGATTTAATAAAAATTATATTTTATATTCAGAAAAGGCTAAATAAAAACAAGATCCTTTATTTATTTCACTATCTACAATTACAAAACCATCACAGAGATCACATACATGGGATACTAAGCTTAATCCTATTCCATAACCATCCTTATTTAATTCATTAATTCTATATTTATTATTGAATATTTTTCCAATAGAATTCTTATCCATACCAATACCCTGGTCTTCAACTGTAATAACAACTGTATTTTTTTTATTTTCAACTGATACTTTAATGGGTTTACCTTCTCCATATTTTACTGCATTATCAACTAGATTACTTATAGCACGATATATCCATCTTTCTTTGGCTAAAATTATAGTATTACTTTCATCATCAAAATCAAATTCAATATTTCTGTATGTCTTCCTATAACCATCACAAATAGAAGCACAAATTAATGAAACATCTACTTCGGTCAAACCTTTATCAATTTTTACATCACTTAAAGTTAAAACATCATCTATGCTGTCTGAAATATTATCTATAAATTTAAGATATTCTTGATTATTATCTATTTCTAAGTTAGTCCTTAAAATTGCTATAGCATTTTTTTGTTCATGTGATAAATAGGAATTTAATCTCTTATATTCATCCAAAGTTTGATTAAATTTATCCTTTATATTTTCATATGCAATGCCAAAAGATCTACTTATCAAAGCTGGATCGAAGTCATCGTCTATATCATTAAGCTTATTAACTATATTTTCAATCTCTTTATCATGAATCTTATTTAAGATTATCCACAACAAAATGGATGCTATTATAAAAATAGAAAAAAACATTAAAATAGTCACTGCTATATTTTCAAATCCAATACTTAAATATACTCTTCCAATTTCGCTAGCATCAGTTAATCTGTTGGATCTTAAAATTATACTATTAATAGTTTCTACATTTCCATATATATTTTCTAATGAATTCTCTCCATAGTTCATATAATTAAGAATTGCTCTATTTTCCTCTAAATTAGAACTTACAGCAAAATATTTAATATCTTTCATAGATGTGCTTTCTGCTAAATTACTAAATGAACTCCTGACACCGTAAATTCCAAAAATCAAAACTAAAGTTAAAATTAAAGAATATATAACTATAACTAACCCACTTTTTAAATTTACTCTACGCATAAAACATATCCCTTTCCTCTAATATTAACTAAAACATCTCCTCCATACACATTGCTTAATTTTTTCTTAAGCCTGGCAATATGTACTCGTAATACAGATGAAAACGGATCAAAATCCTCATCGTATATATGCTCTGCAATTTCCTCACTAGATACTACTGCAGGATGTTTGTAACAAATGTATTCTAGAATATCAAATTCCTTAGCCGCCAATATTACTTCTTTATTATCTATATTGACAGTGCGGGTAATAGGATTAAGTTGTAATTTTCCTATATTTATAATTGGATTTGTACGACCATGAAATCTTCTTATTACAGCATGTATTCGTGCTCTTATCTCTAATAATTGAAAGGGTTTCGTTATATAGTCATCAGCTCCAGTATCTAAGCCTAAAGCCAATTCAGCTACTTTGTCTCTTGCTGTTATGATAATTACTGGAGTGTGTATTGAAGCTTTGCGTAAACACCTTAATACTTCTATTCCATCCATACCAGGAAGATTTAAGTCTAAAAGAATAACATCATATTCATTTACACTTGCTTTTTCTTCACCATCTTCTCCTGTATTTGAAACATCTACTTTAAAATTCATCTTTTCTAAGTATTTTTTCATGGAAGTAGATAATTCTATATTATCTTCTATCACTAACACTCTCATTTGCTTTCCTCCTTATTAAAACTTTTCAATCATTTTACTTTATCATATTTAATGTTTATTTAATGTTAACTAATACTACTTTACAAATAATTAAATTTTAGTTATCAAAAAATACAATGAACCAAACGACTTACCCCTATACAAATTAATCATAGCAATACAAATAATCTGAAAGGATATGTTTGGTTCTATGAATAGTATTAACAACAAATCAATAATTAAGACATTAGATAGTTATCTTCCTTAATATAAGCACATATTTTATGGAAGAATTTTTAAAAACTTTACTATGATAATTATAGCAATGCTTTCTATTCGAAAATCCGCTCAATTAAATTTCTCTACGAAAATTTTATTAATTAATCTAACATGCACTTCTCACCTTTAAATATGGCTATTTAGATGTATAAATCTTAATGAAATATCTTCATTAAATTATACACGTAAAAATATAATATTTCTTTTGCTAATATCATTGACTTATCTCACTAATAATACTATACTGAGTAAGAAGCTTAAGGAAATCTCTTAAGAACTTAATATCGCGGGATGGAGCAGTTGGCAGCTCGTCGGGCTCATAACCCGAAGGTCGTAGGTTCAAGTCCTGCTCCCGCAACCATAAAAAGATTCTATATTTATTATAGAATCTTTTTTATTTATGAATTATATTTAAGTCTAACTTCTCAATTTAAACTTAGTGGTATAAATGATATAATTGTAATGTTATGCATTGTAATTTAGTTTAAAAGTTGACTATGAGATTTATAAGTATCCATTAATTCTACATTTATATTATTGGAATTGTGGAAATTTACTATTTTTATGGAGAGTGATATATTAATGAAATTTATAGATATAGAAAACTGGAAAAGAAAAGACCACTATAATTTTTTTAAGGGCTTTGATTACCCACATTTTAATATTTGCAGTAATGTAGATATTACAAAATTTTATAGTTATATTAAAGAAAATGAAATCCCATTTTTCATATCCTTTGTATATGTAGCTACAAAAGCAGCAAATGAAATAAAAGAATTTAGATATAGGATAAGAGAAGATAAGGTAGTTGAGCATGAATCTATAAATCCTGCTTTTACTGTAATGGGACAAGATGAAGTATTTAGTTTTTGTAGAGCAAAATTCATAAATGAGTTCAATGATTTTAAAATTAGTGCATCTGAAGAAATAGATAAAATAAAAAATAATATCATTATTGAAGATGAATCTGATTGTGATGATCTCTTATATATGACCAGTATTCCTTGGGTTTCATTTACTGGTGTAGCCCACCCAATTCAGATGAATCCTGTTGACAGTATTCCAAGAATAGCCTGGGGTAAATACTTTGAAGAAAATAATAAAGTTAAGTTACCACTGTCTGTTCAGGTACACCACGCCTTAGTTGATGGCTTACATGTAGGACAATATTTTAGTGTAATTCAAGAGATTTTAGATAATCCTTCAAAATATTTATAAAACATGTTAAAGGAGCTTTTCAAAAGCCCCTTTAATTTCCTTATTGCAAATCCCTATAATATTTAGGATATCTATTACTTTTATTCTTATTACAGATATTTATTGCCTTTTCCTTACTAAGTGGAAGTATCCCTTCTGATTGCTTAAATACTTCCCTATTTACTTTTTGAGCAAAGCATCCAATTTTAGGCTTGCCTATATGATTTTTCATTTCAATCCATAGTTTTTTTACAGATTCTTTTTTTACATTTCCAAAGTTCATAGGTACAAAATCACAGGGATATAATTCTCCCGAAGCACTTATATAGGAATGTTGATTTCCTGCTCCACAACCAAATTTTAATTCACTTTCTGTATAAGCAAAGGTACTTATCTTAGGTAAATCACTTCTTTTATTTGCCTTATGTTGCAACTTTATAAGCTTTTCTCTATCGCTTTCACTATACATTACACTACTTAATTGTTTTTGTGTTAAAAGATTGCCACTTAGGATAGGTTCAAGTATCTTAACTTCATGGGCCCCATTATCCTTAGCAAATTTAAATAACTTAAATAACTCTTCCTCATCAAGATTTTCTTTCAATATAACAGTTTGTGCCATTACATATAAACCTGCTTTATTTGCATTTCTAAGAGCTTCAATAGCATAATCAAAGGCATTTTCATTATTTCTATTTTTATTGTGTACATCTTTTTCATAAGAATCTAAACTTATTCCAATGCCAAATAGCCCACTATCCTTTAATTTTTTTGCTTTTTCATAGCTTAGATTAAAACCACTGGTAAATAGAATAGATGTACTTCTATTATCTATACTTCTTACTATATCAAATATATCTTCACGTGCCATGGGCTCTCCTCCAGTAATTCCAATAATCGGAGTGCACATTTCTTGAAGCTCCTGTATAACCTTAATCCATTGTTCCTTTGATAACTCTTCTCCTAATTGTCTACTTTTTGCACTACAATAAACACAATTATTAGGACATTTATGTGTTATACATAAATACATAGAAATAGGTGCAGTTCTATCTGCATAAATTTGCTTTGTAAATATGTTTTTAGGCTCATGAACTGCTAGTACATTTTGTATAAAGGACTTAGATGGAAAGGGTGGTAAAAATGTACTCAGTATATACTTGTCCTCATGCTTCACTAGCTTTTCACCCTTTATAAAACTTCTCATCATTTTTATATACTTTAATATATTAAACTGCTTATCTTCCCTTAAAATATTGTAAATGTCAAATATACTCCCTATAACATTTTTATCAATAGCCATTTGGGACATGATTTTTAAATTATTTATGCTCATACATTTCTATTCCTTTCTAAATACTCCATAGGCAAATTTATGATTTATTTCATAAGCTTCATTTTTATATTTCTCTTTCTTTATTTTTTCCACTATAAGAGGTTCAACTTCATTATAATTATTAAATATCTTCTTAGTGCCTGCCAAGGCACCAGTTATATTTAACCACTCCATAAGTTCCTCTGGCTCCTTAAATCTAAAAAACACTTCACCTTCATCTACTTCTAAAACCTTAAAATCGTACTGCCTGCACCATTTAACTAAACCTTTCTTCCCCTTTGGTAAATTTAATCTTATATCCATAGGTTTAATTACTTCCTTTTCCTTCTCTCTCATGACTTCTAGAAATATTTCCTCTATCTTATCTAAAGTTCCATGAACATTTGTAATTATAGCTAATATACCCTGTGGTTTTAAAGCATTATTAAAGAGCTTAAATAATTCATGATGATTGAAATAAGAAAGTGCCCAACCAAAAAATATCACATCAAATTTTTCATTAGACTTTTTCAAAAATTCAATACCATCACTATTAATAATAGTAACCTTATCCTTATTAACAGCGTTTAACTTCTCAAGCATTTTACCTGATTGGTCTACAGCTGTGATTTTATAATTTTCAGATTTATCTAAAAGGCCCTTAGTTATATATCCTGTTCCACAAGCAAAATCTAGTATCTTCAATTCCTTATTTGGATTTATATACTTTGAATGAATAATATTATCAGAATGTGTTCCCATTTCTTTGAGCCAATGATTATAGGTATCAGAAACTTTATCATACTCTGCTCTATAATCTTCTTTGCTTACAACTTCTTTTTTAAAGAGTTTATAGCCAACCTTTAAGTAAAATACCATTTTATTTATCATATTTTCTCACCTACAAATATAAAATAATAGCCCTTATCATAAACTTTACTTATATGAAAATGTTCTTCAAGCAAAACCTTAATTTCATCTTTAGTTCTAAAAAACAATCTTCCAAAGAGAATAAATTCAAATAATCTTAACAACTTGGTTCTTATATGATTTTTATGGAAATCCATAATAACTATTTTTCCACTATCCTTTAGTATCCTACTTATTTCAGCAATGAGCTCCTCTTGTTCTTTGATATGATGAAAAACATCACTCATTATAACTGTATCTATAGAACCGCTGTGAAATGGCGTACTTAAAGCATTACCTTTTATAACTTTAACATTACCTCTTTCCTCTACTCTTGAAAGCATCTTCTCACTTTCATCAAGGACATATACAGCGTTACAGCTATTACAAATATGATTAGCCAAAAAGCCAGTGCCCCCCCCTATATCTACAACCACTTCATCCTCATTAATACTGGCTGCATCTTCTATATCTTTAATCTTATATAAGTTAAAAGTAGCCATAAACTTATCATAATATTTATAAACCTTATCAAAATCCTTAGTATTTCCCATAGACACCCTGCCCTTCAGCATGAAAAATATTTTCTAAATATATTATAACATTCTTACACCAGCTATTACACAACATTTAACTTATAAGGTAATCAAAACCTTTTATTGAAACTCTGTTTAAAAAACATATCATAATGCACAAATTCAATATAATAAAACTTAGTTATCACTTAGTAGTATAAATACTTTTTAGTTGACAATATTATAGTAAACAACATTTTTAACTTTAAAGTTGATACTTTGAAAGGAGAATACCATGGGAAATCAAAACAACAATGAAAATAACCAGATAAAAAATGCAAAAGAGAAACAACTAGATGAATTTAAAGTGGATAACCAAGGAAAAAATCTTACTACAAATCAAGGTCTTACAATGTCGCAAGATGAGTTTTCATTAAAGGCTGGGGATAGAGGTCCAACTTTAATGGAAGATTTTCATTTCAGAGAAAAAATTACTCATTTTGACCATGAGAGGATTCCAGAAAGAGTTGTCCATGCACGAGGTACTGGAGCACACGGAGAATTTCAATTATATGAATCAATGAAGGAATATACTAAAGCAGGATTTTTACAAGATCCTTCTATAAAAACTCCTATATTCGTAAGATTCTCTACAGTAGCTGGATTTAGAGGCTCTGCAGATACAGTTAGAGATATAAGAGGTTTCGCAGTAAAGTTTTATACTCAAGAAGGTAATTATGATATAGTTGCAAATAATATTCCTGTTTTCTTTATTCAAGATGCAATTAAATTTCCCGATTTTGTTCATGCAGTGAAACCTGAGCCAGATACGGAAGTTCCTCAAGCCTCTAGTGCTCATGATACCTTTTGGGATTTTGTTGCAAATAATCAGGAATCTGCTCATACTGTTATGTGGGCTATGTCTGATAGAGCAATTCCGAAAAGTTACCGTATGATGGAAGGCTTTGGCATACATACCTTTAGATTTATTAATGAAAGTGGTAAATCTACTTTCTTTAAAGTGCATTTTAAACCTGTCCTTGGGGTCCATTCTTTAGTATGGGATGAAACTCAAAAAATAGCTGGAAAGGATCCAGATTTCAATAGAAAGGACTTGCAAGAAGCCATCAATACAGGCAATTATCCAGAATATGAAGTAGGTGTACAATTATTGCCAGAAGATAAAGAATTCAGTTTAGATTTTGACATACTGGATCCTACAAAAATTTGGCCAGAAGAGGATATTCCAGTAAAGATTATAGGAAAAATAACCTTAAATAAAAATGTAGATAATTTCTTTGCAGAAGTTGAACAAGTGGCCTTTCACCCGGGTCATTTAGTTCCAGGAATTGATTTTACAAATGATCCACTACTACAAGGTAGGTTATTCTCATATACAGATACTCAACTTACAAGGCTAGGTGGACCTAACTTCCATGAGATTCCTATAAACAGATCTGTAGTCACCGTCCATAATAATCAAAGAGATGGACATTCAAGGCAGACAATAAATACTACTAATGTGAGCTACCATAATAATTCATTATCTAACAACACCCCTAAAACCCTAGGTGAAGACCAAGGTGGTTTTGCTAATTACCAAGAAAAAGTAGAAGGAAACATAGTTCGCTCACGAAGTAAAAGTTTTGAAGATCATTTTTCTCAAGCAGCAATGTTTTATAACAGCATGAGTAATGTGGAGAAAAAGCATATCATTGATGCATTTAAATTTGAACTTTCTAAGGTAAACAATAAAGATATTAGGCAACAAATAATTGATATGTTTGGTAATGTAAATATTGACATGATGACTCAAGTAGCACAATATCTCGGAGCTAACCTTCCAAAAGGTGAAGCATCAAAATATAACAAAGTATCACCAGCACTGAGTCAAGAAAATACTATTAAAAAATCAGATACATTAAAAGTTGGAATAATACTATCAGAAGGATATAATTTAGATGAATTTAACACAATGATAAAAGCTTTAAACGTTGCAAAAACTATGCCAGAAATAATAGGTTGTAACTTAAGCCCAATAAAGGGTTCTGATGGCACAAGTCAGCTGCCTAAACATTCCTTGCTATCTGCAGACCCCGTATTGTTTGATGCTATCTGCGTTCTTGGCTCAGGCAATGTTGACCCTGACTTCAAAATGCGCGCTAAGATGTTTATCGAAGAAACCTATAAGCATTTCAAGCCAATTTTAGTTTCACAGTCAATGACTATGCTATTAAAGCCAGAGATGAAAGATCAACCTGGAGTTACAGTTGGGGATTCTAAGGATAAGTTTACAAATAAATTCATAACTGATATTTCAGCTCATAGACATTGGGATAGAAATATTACTATATAATAGATATTTTTTTAAACTTGCAGCAACAGCACTCCATATGTGTTTTGATATTTCTAATTATATAACAACATTTGACTATGTTTAGCCAAATTTTCATCTAAAAAAAGGATGCAGTTTAGAATTACTGCATCCTTTTATTTATTTAGGCATCAATTATTAAAGATCGTTGTATATCTCCATATTATCTATACATTCTTGAACAAGTCTATCTATATCCAGTATACTTTCAGATTTTCTTATTAAGTCCACTCTAGGTTTTATTTTTGGATGCTTTGGTACAAATATTGTACAGCAGTCTTCATAAGGAAGTATAGATGTTTCATAGGTTCCAATATCTCTAGATATATCCATGATATCTATTTTATCCATAGCGATAAGAGGTCTAAACACTGGCCTATCTGCCACGTCATTGCTGACCATTAGTCCCTCCATAGTTTGACTTGCTACCTGGCCTATGCTTTCCCCGGTGGTTACAGAGTTTATATTATATTTTTCTGCTACAGCACAGGCAACTCTCATCATAAATTTTCTCATTATTATAGTAAGTTCATTCTCAGGGCATTTTTCTATTATATCCATTTGAATATCAGTGAAAGGTGCCACGTAAAGATTGATTTTCCCAGTGTAGCCCTTTAGTAATCTTGCCAAGTCCTTTACCTTTTCTTTAGCTCTTTCACTAGTGTAAGGATGGCTGTGGAAATAAATAGCGTTTAATTCTACCCCACGTCTTGCCATCAAATATCCAGCAACAGGAGAATCTATACCACCAGAAAGCATAAGCATAGTACTACCATTTGTGCCGTAAGGCATTCCTCCAACAGCTTTTACCCTTTTAGAATATACATATGCCCTTTTTCTTACTTCCACATTTATTATTCTTTGTGGTTTATGAACATCTACCCTTAATCCTTCTACAGCGTTTAATACTACAGCACCAATTTCACGACTCATCTCCATAGAATTTAGAGGGAAGGCTTTATTTGCTCGATTACTTTCAACCTTGAAGGTAGTTTCTCCAAAATCCTCAGCTTCCACAACCGCTTGAGCACTGATAGCTTCCATGGTAGGTTCTACTTCTGTAACTAAACAAACTTCATAAATGCCAAAAACCTTTTTTACTTTTGACATTACCTCCTCCAAATCTTCACTATAGAGGAACCACCTTCCTTGATCGCTTATAAATTCATAGCTACATCCCTTAAGTACTGAATCTATATTCTTCATGAGTTTTTTTTCAAAGATTCTTCTATTTAATCCCTTTAAAAAAATTTCCGATGCATATTTAATAAGTAATAGTTTTCTCATATTATTTTCTCCTTAAAAATTTCAAACTTTTTTCTAGTACTTCTATAGTGTAATCTACTTCTTCTTTTGTATTAAACTCATTAAAGCTAAACCTTATGGTTCCCTTTGTTTCCTGGGTATTAAGGCCTATAGCTTTAAGCACATGGCTATCTCCTTGTTTCTTTGCGGAACAGGCAGAACCAGTGGATACATATATTCCCTTTTCCTCTAAAAGATGTAGTAGTACTTCGCCTCTTACACCTATAAAGGAAACACTTAAAATATAAGGACTGAAACACTCCTCACAAGGACTGTTTATCACTATATCTTTTATATCTCTAAGTCTTTCTATAAAATATTCTTTAAGCTCACTTACCTTTGAATAATTAAGTTGAACATTATTATATATAATATCTGAAGCCTTTACAAAGCCTATAATACCTGGTAAATTTTCTGTGCCAGATCTAAAGTTTCTCTCCTGTCCACCACCGCTTATTAAAGCCTTAGGATTAAATCCTTTTTTTATGTAAGAAAAACCAACTCCACTAGGACCATGAATTTTATGGCCACTAACGGATAACAAATCTATTTGAGCTTTTTTTACATCTATTTTAAACTTTCCATAGCTTTGAACTGCATCTACATGGAACTTAACTCTAGGACTTTTTTCCTTTATTAAAATTCCTATAGCTTCTATATCCTGTACAACTCCCAGCTCATTATTAACATGCATTATACTTACTAATCTAGTGTCACTATTTATGCTATTTTTTAGATCTTCTAGAGATATACGCCCCTTATTATCAACCTTTAAATAAGTAACCTTAGTCCCTGCTGCCTGCAATTCCCTAAAGGTATTAAGTACGCTAGGATGTTCAATTTCACTAGTTATTATGTGCGCACCTACCCCAGTAAAACCTTTTACTAAAAAATTATTGCTTTCACTTCCACCAGAAGTAAATATTATTTCATCCTTGGTGCAATTAATAGTCTTAGCTAGTTTGTCTCTTGATTCATTAAGAGCTATTTCTGCCTTAAGGCCTAAACCATGAGCGGATGAAGGATTTCCAAAATTATTTTTCATTGTATGTACCACAGCATCTATTACCTCATCATAAGGTTCAGTGGTGGCACTGTTATCAAAATACACTTGCATAAAACCACTCCTAATCTATTATTCTACTTATTATATCAAATAATTCCTCCACCGCAACAAACTTTTGAAAAAAGTGTGATAGAGCATTGATTCTTGCACATTAAATAGTTAGAGAAAAGACCACCATAATTTTCTTAATAATAATAGCCATCAGTTTAGTAAACTGATGGCTATCATAATAATGAAGTATTTGTTATTTACTTATTGCTTTAAACGCTTCTGTTTGTGATTTTATTCCTTTTTCCGCTGCAAACCTTTCAATGCTTGAAGCACCAAAGAAACCGTCAATTCCTTCTGTTTTTTCTATTACATATGCAGCATCTTCTGGCTCCGCAATAGGTCCGCCATGACAAATTACCATAATGTCAGGGTTAACTTCTCTTCCCGCTTTAATAATAGCTTCAATTCTCTCTACACAGTCATCAAGTGTAAGTGCTGTTTGTGCTCCTATTGTACCTTTTGTAGTTAATCCCATGTGTGCAACTAATATATCAGCACCAGCTTCTGCCATTGCTCTTGCTTGGTCAGGGTCAAATACATAAGGAGTTGTAAGCATATCCAGTTCATGTGCTTTTCTTATCATTTCAACTTCTAAATCATAACCCATTCCAGTCTCTTCTAGGTTCTGTCTAAATACACCATCAATTAATCCTACTGTAGGGAAGTTTTGAACCCCTGCAAAACCTTGTGATTTTAATTGCTTAAGAAAAATCTCCATTACTCTGAATGGGTCAGTTCCACAAACACCAGCAAGAACTGGAGTATTTTTTACAACAGGAAGTACTTCTGCTCCCATTTCAACTACAATCTGATTAGCATCTCCATAGGATAGTAATCCTGCAAGAGAACCTCTTCCTGCCATTCTGTATCTTCCTGAATTGTAAACTATAAGCATATCTGCTCCACCAGCTTCACTGAATTTAGCCGTAATACCCGTACCAGCTCCTACACCTAATAATGTTTGCCCATTTTTAACCTGTTCTTTGAACTTTGTCATAATTTCGTTTCTTGTCATTGTATTCATCAATAAAGCCTCCTTCTATTATTTAAATTTATTAATTTACTATTTTTTCATCATATCTATTAATTTTTGTGCTGCAGCTTCTGCAAACTCTACTTCGTTAATGGCACAATTCATTTCTACTACTTCTACAACATTTCTGTTTACACCATTTTTTAATATATTAAATAATACTTCATCTTCTTCTGGACCGTAAAAAGGCTGACCTTCTACATCAATAGCAGATACTCCTTTTAGAGGTATGAATAAAGCTGTTTTTCCTTTAGCTAGATTTAATTTTTCAACCAGTCTCATACCAATCGCTTCATTTTCCTCTTTGTTTGTTCTCATAAGCGTTACTGAAGGATTATGTTTATATAAGTTACGTGTTATAAACTTCTCCGGAACTGTTTCATATGGTCCAAAATTACACATATCAATGGCACCTACTGATACAACCTGTGGTATTCGATTTTTGCCTGCTGCCTCTAAACGATGAGGTCCTGCATTTAAAACACCACCGATAACTTCATCTGCCCATTCTGTGGTAGTAAGGTCTAATACGCCTTCAATAAAGCCTCCATGGATAAGTGCTTCCATTGAACGTCCACCTACACCTGTTGCATGAAATACAAGAACTTCATAACCTCTCTTTTCAAGGTATTCCCTTGCAACTGTTATACATGGAGTTGTTACGCCGAACATAGTTGCAGCAACTAATGGCTTTTTCTCTACGACTTTTGTATTTTCAAACTTAAGCATACCTGCAATTGCAAATACTGCATTTGTAAAGATCTTTGTTGAAATCGAGTTAAGACCTGCAACATCCACCACAGAAGGCATCATAATAATATCGCTGGTACCTACATAAGGTTCAGTATTGCCTGAAGCAACCGTTGAAACCATTACCTTTGGAACACCTATAGGTAGTGCCCTCATAGCTGGAGTTACCAATGAAGTTCCTCCAGTTCCACCAAAGGATATAATACCATCAAACTTACCCTGTTTATATAATTCAGGTAATAACTTCTCCATGCCTTTTGATAATACTTCTGTTGCTAATGCCCTATCTTTTTTGGAAACTAGAGTTTCTATGTCTGAGCCTGCTGCCTTTGCAACTTCATTGTTTGATACATCTGGTTCAAAAGCTGGCTCAAATACACCGGTATGAATGGTAAAAGTACATAAACCCAAACCTTCAATTAGTTCTTTTACGTATAAATATTCAGTGCCTTTAGTGTCAAATGTTCCTGCAATAGCGATTGTCTTCATTTCTTTAATCTCCCTACATAAATTTTATTTTATCCAGTCTGTACAATGTTAGATAAATGACTAAGATAATCGTCTTATAAAACGTATGATATTTATAAGATAATCATACGTTTTTCGTCTTTTTATGTAAACGTTGCTATGTACTATATTTTTGTGTTTATGTCATATTTCTAAATTTATATTGTTTTGGCGAACAACCCTTATACTTTTTAAACATTTTGCTAAACTGCACATAATCTTTATAACCAACTAATGGTGCTAAGTCTGACAATTGGATATTCTCTTTATTTATAATTTCTGCTGCTTTATTTACACGAAATTTAACTAGATACTCTGGAAAACTACAACCAACTTCTTTTTTAAATAAACTGCTTAAGTAACCCCTTGATACATGAGCTACTTTGGCTAAGTCTAGAAATGAAACATCATTCATATAATTTTTGGCAACGTATTCCTTTACAAATTCAACATAATTATAGTGCTTTGTAATCCCATCTAACATTTTAATCATTAAATCATCTTCATCTAACTGAGTTGAAACTTTAAAAGCTTTTGTTATGTTTGTAATAGACTTTTCCGATGGAATTCTTTCAAATGTTGATCCACCTATATATCCCATTAAGTCTTCGATATTACTATACATGTACTGAACATCAATTGGTGTTTTTACAGGTCCACCATATATTAATTTAATTACCTCTGGTTTTAACTCATTACATCTATTAAATATCTTCTCTGCTTTAACCTTTGCAGCTTCCAGTGAGAATACTTTTTTTGCTCCTAACAATCCTCCTCCTGTTAGACCTAAATGTACGCAAATGACATCAGCTCCTGCAATAATCATCTGCTCTGCTTGTATTTCATTAAATACAAAGGCAACTGTAAACATGTCTTTTTCATGGGCTATTCTTATTGCTTCTACTTCAATTAAATAATTACATCCTTCTTCTTCAAGAGCTTCACCGAACTGGCTGTCTATAAGTCCAACTGTAGGATAGTTATTAATACCTGAAAATCCCATATCCTTTATTTTATCTATGTAACTTTCCATATTCTTTAGAGGGTCCGTTGCATTGAGTCCAAATATAATAGGCATATCTTTTACCAATGGTATTATCTCTTTTGAAGCAAAGTCCATTACCATATCATTGCTATTACAAAATGGTAAATAACCTGCCAATGAACTTCTCCCCATTTGCCGAAATCTACCCGAATTTAGCACTAAAATAAAATCAGCTCCACCCTTTTCAGCATATTTTGCCGTCATTCCTGTACCTGTTGCTACACCAATAATATGATTTCCATTCTTTATTTGTATATTGATATTCTCTAATAACTTTTTTCTTTTCATACTTTCGAACCTCTTATTTTTCATCAAACTCTTTATAAAGAAACAGCCCTTATCAATTTCAATGGTTAAGGCTTTTTTCATTAACATTACTTCAATACGATAACTAAATACACCCTCTTCATTTTTTTAATAGTATATCTTGTTTATTCATTTATATCTCTCCCAAGTTTATATAATCTTCAATTTTTTCATGTAAAGTCTTATCTGGATACAGAGACATGATACTATCATCATCTATCAATTTATAGTATCGAGTTGAGTAGCTAACACTAAATTTACTATTTGGTAAAACAAATCTTAATATCTCCCCATAACAATTAGGTTTTCCTCCTGAAGGTTCACCCCAAATAACACAGTTTGTCTCAAACTTGAATTCATAAGCATTAAGTAATCCTGATGAAAAAGTCTCTCTTCCTATTATTACTTTCAGATTCTCCTTATTGTTAATTCTAGGATTATTCTTTACATAGCATAATAAAGGTTCTAATAATCTGGAATCTCCACCCAGATTATTTCTTAAATCTATAGTAATTTTATAAGTAGAATTTTTCTCTATAAAGTCTATAATCTCCACTATTTTTGTACTAATTTTTATATTTCCATCTTCCCTACAATAATTATACTTTATGTAAAGTTCCTCTATATCTTCTAAATATTCATACCACAAATTCTCATTAGATCTTCTTGCATATAGAGGCAATTGATTGTCTGAATATCTCAGTTCACTAATATTAACTGTTTTAACTTTAACTGTATTGTGTTCTGTTGTTATTTTTATATTATCCACAGAATCTGATATCAATAATCCATATAAAACTTCTGCAACCTGCATATACTTCATACTCTGAGCCTTAAAAAAATATTCATTTTCAAAAGATATGATTTCTGAAAGTTCCTGAAGAATTTTATCCATGCTAACATCCTCAATTGCTATAACTTTCTTAAATAATAAGTTCTTATAAGCCTCACTAGTTCTTATAATATAAATCCCATCCTCAAACCAATAAAACTTAATAGGCAAATACTTATTAGCAGGAAATGCAACTGATGTATGGGCATCTCCAATCGAGGCAACCACCCTTGAAATTTCTACCTTCATCTCTTCATAATCAAAGTCACCTATCATTGACTTTAATTTATCTATCCTACTATCAAACTCTTCCCTACTTATATTAAAAAATAAATTTTTATGCTTTTCTATGAGATTTTCCCTCAAAAACTCAATATCTTCTACCCATTTTTCTTCCCATTGACTTTTCATAATATCACGCTCACCTCTTTATTTATGTCCCCTTAGTAAATAATTTCTAAATTAATCATGTTACTAAGACTTTAACATAAAATCTAATGCTTAAACAATTATATTTTAAAATATGATTCCTATATTGAATCACATTTTTATTCCATTGTCACATCTTTTTATTTAGGTATACTTAATCTAACTTTCAAAATAGGAAAACCCCTGAAACCCGCATGGCTACAACAAATAGTTAAATAGTTTAATATTTCTATAGTTAAATAGCTCCCTATATAAATAGTTTAATATATACCTATGCATATATTTGAACTAGATAAAAGTATAATTTTTTTAGATGTAAAATTAATTTTAAAAATAGATGTCTTCATTAGAATTTTAACGAAATATTTTAAAATAATATTGAATAGCGTAAAAAATCCACCGGCTAAGCCGTTGGATTTTTATTAATTTGCTTAAAATTTAGATTTTAAATATAGTCTTAAACTACTTCTAATAAGAATACTGAATATTTATTTCTGCATGTACAGTAGTTAAAGAAATTATTTGATTTATAGCTGTTGTGTATTATAAGAACTTATTTATTATTACAGATTATCCACTTTATTTCTATTAGCAACCACAACTCCTACAAGTGGATGCAATCTGTGTACTTCAACAGTAAAATCAAAATTTAAAAAGCAATTTTTTAACTCTTCCACGCTGGATGGAAAATCTACTTCTGGTCCATATCCTACTAAGGAAAATTCCTCCTTATAATCATTAGGATTTTCAAAAAACATTAAATCACCAATAATAATACTTTGCAAATTTTCTCCACCTATATTAATCATTTTTTCTATTGCATTTTGCTTATATATTGTAGTTAGATGATGTAATGCATAATTAGAAATAATTTTTGTAATACATTTTTTTCGTAAATCTACACTCAATTCAGGCTCTTCAAATGTTCCTATATATAGTTCAATATTATGTGCTCTTTCATTTTCTATATTTTCTTTAGCTTGTTTAAGCATTCCATCACTAATGTCTACACCAATTGCTAATTTTATTTTTCGTGATAGCTCAATAATTTGCTTTCCAGTTCCACACCCTAAATCAAGTATAATATCATTTATGTTAGGTTTAATCAATTCATTTATTAGTTCTGCTGTTTTAGACCTCCAGTGATAGCTGTCCGTAACATATTGTTTACTTGCGTCATTGAATCTCTGTTTTGCTCTTGTTTCCATATTCGTTATCTTGATAATATCAATAAGTTGTTGAACTTCCAAAAAACTATTATTTTGTATTTGCTTTTCGGCTTTATTTAGAGCAGTAATAACTGTCTCAATATGTTTCTTCTTTTCCTCTAATGCTCTTGTTTGAACCCTTATTATATTCTCTATATTTTGGTTTTTTTCATTTATAAGTTGTTTTATTTCATCAAGTGACAACCCAATAAACTTAAGAGTGATAATCTGTTGTAGCTTGATAAAATCTTCATCACAATAAATTCTATAACCAGCTTGGGTTTTTAAAGATGGCTGTAACAGCCCAATCTTATCATAATGAAGCAATGTTTTTACAGTTACCCCTGATCTTTTAGCAAACTCACCAATCTTCAAGATCCCCCCCCCTTTCAATATTATTTTAAATCCTAACCTTTGGTTAGAGTCAATACTGATTGTTATAATTTATTAGATACTTCGCATACTCCTACTATCGTTCATTAGATTATAGTTCTATATCATAGTTAATCAGTTTTAAGAATTTATTCATTTTCATTCCTTTCATCTAAATAAACTGAAAGATATGCTCCTATTCTTCCATTTGGAGCACATTCATCCATAAGGCCGAATTCTGGATCGTAAAATTTTCCATTATAATAAACTACCCAATGACCATAATTAGGAAACCATACTAAAAGAACGCATAGAGGCTGTAAATGAATTATTTATATATACATAAAAACAAGCTCCAGTTTAAGTTTATTACTAAAACTGGAGCTTTAAATTTTTTACTATTCTAGATTAAGCTTATTCTTCATGATGTAGTTAGTTATACAGAATAAAATTGTGAAGAAAATTAAACAAACTATAATTCCACAAAGTATTGCATAGTGTGAATATAGATAAATAAAACTATCACTTGCAACTAATATAGTCATACCTATTCCTATTATTGATTGTTGAGCAATGCTTAATATCATAAATCCAGCAAATCCTCCTAATAATTTTTTTGATTTAAACAACTGGCCTATAGAAAGTGATGCATAAAGCATCATAATTTGATGAGCTAAAGATACAATTCCCAATATTATAAATTCTATTATACCGAAAACATTTAATCCAATTTCAGAGTAAATATTTTTAAATCCTCTAATTATTTCTTTTAATACCCCTGGCTCATAGGCCATTACAAATATAGATGTTGCAGCTATGAAACCACTTATTATAGTCCATACCATAGATACTACTAATTTATTAACTATATTTTGATAACTTTTTACCGGGATAGTATTCATTAAATATCCTTCATCACCAAATAGGTTTTTATAAAATCTTTGTACAGTTATAAAAAGTGTTCCCACAAAAACTGCCACCATAGTTACGAAATATCCTATCATTGTTATAATAGCAGGAATTCCACCTAAGAAATCCATATTTACCTCAGCCATATTAGTTCCAATAAATATCTTATTAATAATTGAAAATCCTAGCAATGCTCCATAAAGAGGAAGCATTATTCTGCCTGTAGCCTTAAATTCATATTTCATTAATTTTCTTAGCATCTAAATACCTCCCTAAATAGTTCATCTACTGTCTTTCCGCTACTTTCTCTTATTTCATCTACACTTTTTTGTAGCATTATTTCTCCATTTGATATAAAAACAACATCATCGAGAACTTTCTCTATATCTGCTATTAGATGAGTTGAAATTACTACAGTTGCATTCTCGTTATAATTGCTTATTATAGTGTTTAAAATATAGTCCCTAGCTGCTGGGTCTACCCCTGCAATAGGCTCATCTAAAAAGTATAACTCTGCTTGCCTACTCATAACTAAAATAAGTTGAACCTTTTCTTTTGTTCCTTTTGATAAGGTCTTAAGCTTGACATTTGATTCAATATTTAACTTACTTAGCATATCATAGGCTCTCTTTTCATCAAAATCCTCATAGAAGTCTTTGAAAAAATTTATAATATCAGATACCTTCATCCAATCATTAAGATAGGTTCTTTCAGGAAGGTAAGAAACTATTTTTTGAGTTTCTATGCCCTGAGGAAGTCCCGCTATCTTTACTTCTCCCGACGTTGGCTTTAACAAACCATTAGCTAGTTTTATTAAAGTTGTTTTACCACTACCATTAGGACCTAAAAGTCCAACTATTTTACCTTTTTCTAAAGTTAAATTAATACCTTTAAGTGCTTCCTTATTGTCATATTTTTTAACTAATTCCTTACACTGAAAAATTGGTTCACCCATTACTTCATCTCCTTTGCCATTTTCCCTAGAAATTCCATGATATCCTCATTACTAAGTCCTAAACTTTTCATACTCTTAAGAAAATTTACTGCTTGGTCTTTAGCTATATCCAGTTTAATCTCTTTTATCATATCTATATCCTCCGTGATAAATCTTCCACTAGTCCTTTGACTATAAACAAACCCTGACCGTTCTAACTCTGCTAAAGCCTTTTGTATAGTATTAGGATTAACTGATGCCTCTTCAGCAAGCTCTCTTACCGTTGGAAACTTTTGTCCTGGCTTGTATTCTCCCGAAATTATCTTTAGTTTAATCTGCTCAATTAATTGAATATATATAGGCCTTTGGTCCTTAAATTCCCATGCCATCTAATCACCTCTCTTGTATTATTGTGTTGTTGTACTAACCTCTTAATACAATAATACAACCTACAATTGCTTCTGTCAATACCTATTTCCATAAATATCAAAAATAAAATCCAGAGGAAGTTTAATCTTTCTCTGAATTTTAATCTTTACTTTATAATATATAAATTTATATAGTTTCAATCTCAACTTTTATTGCTGTAGCACCTTCTAGTTGAATCCATTTTAAATTTGCCTTGAATTCCGTAGTAACCTTATTTAAATTACATATATTTTCTATAACATAGGCTCCTTTATTTTCAACATATTTATCTATTGCTACGTGATCTTTTCCATGTTGTATTCCACTTAGATCAATGCCTATTAATTTTACATTACAGTCTAATAATCTATCTATAAGCTCATTAGTTAAATATGGACTAGGCTTAGAATTAAAATACTCATCACTTCCATATCCATAGGTTTCTAAGTAACCCGTTCTAAATATTACAAAGGAACCTGCTTTAATTGATAAGTTTTCTAATATGTTAACGTCTATAATATCTATTTTCCTAGCATCTATTACCTTAACATCTATTTGTGATGGTAATTCTATATTGGATAGATTGTAGCAATCTATATGAGTTCCTATATGTTGCCTTTGGTGTGTCGGCTGTGAGTCTCCCCACTTTAATATTTCTACCGGAATGTTAAAATCTGTTAAGTGTAAATTCATATTATATTTCTCCTTCTGTTTCTATTAGTTCGTCTAAATAACTATTAAATTTAATCAAGAAATTAGTTACAATTTTTTCTTCCTTCTTATCTATATTTTTGAAAAATATCCTATTTCTTGCTTCCCATTGCTTATGCTTTATTTCATGATATTTATATAACTCTTCACCTGACTCCGTTAATTTGAAATATATCTCCTTATCATTATTAGGATTTTTATATTTATCAATAAGATTACTATTAAGAAGCTTTTTAGTTATCTTACTAATAGCACCTCTTGTCATATTCATACTTTGGGATATTTTAGTAACATTAGGATTTTCTATTTTTCCTACTAAATCTATACAGTGTATTTCTGAAACCCCATAATTTTCATATTCACTACCCAAAGCCAACTTACCTAAAATCTCTTCCTTTTCATATATTTCTTTAAAACTTTTCATAATAATATTAATATTATCTACTTTAAACACCTCCATATTGTTTCCTTGTAAACAATACTATCATCTTTTTGTTTCCATGTCAACAATTTTGCATAAGTACTAATTTACTATTATAATTCCATTATTAATATAATTTAATAAAAGAAGCCATAAGCATAATTCTTCTTATAGCTTCTTTTAGGTCATTTTATATGTTTTAGTAAAACCTCATCTAATTAAAAGCTCTACTCCTTATTAATTTTAAAATGTACCCTATATAGTAGACACTTTAAAAAAAGTCTATTATATAGGGTATTTTTATGTATAATAAAATTAATATATAGCTTTAGGAGTGATTATATGAGCAACAAATTTTTCACTGAATATCAAATTAAGAACTTATCTCAAAACAAATATGTACAGACTATTTCATCAAAATCAATTACTTATACTGA
>NZ_JPMD01000051.1 GCF_000732635.1 Clostridium sulfidigenes
ACTCACCCGTCCGCCGCTAATCCACCCCGAAGGGCTTCATCGCTCGACTTGCATGTGTTAGGCACGCCGCCAGCGTTCGTCCTGAGCCAGGATCAAACTCTCAATTTAAAAAGTTTGAGCTATGCTCTTTTTTTCGCTGACTTGTTAAGTCATTTATTTGATAGATTTCTCTATCGGAATTAACTGGTTTTACCTTTTTCTCTGTTTAATTTTCAAAGACCATTTAATTTATCGCTTACTATTAACGACTTTTTTAGTTTACTACATAAACTTTATATTGTCAACAACTTTTCAAAAACTTTTAATTTTGATTTGATGTTTAACTGTCATTGTATCGCTCAGCGACAAAACATATCTTATCATGATTATTTAGTAAATTATTTATAATTAAATATCATTAATTAAATTTATAACTATTTTTCTTTAAAATTCATTATTTTCCTTAACTATTCATGTATTGATACACTTGGATATGTGTTTGTATCATTTGAATAGATAATAATATACATATGATATCTTACCTATATTTAAATTAACAATATATATGAATTTACATATTGCAAAACAAAACAAAAGAAAAGGACTTTCTTAAAATAGATAATTCCATTTTAAGAAAGTCCTTTTCTATTTGATAATAAATTAATCAATTTACTCTAAAGTCTTATCATCACTCTCTTCTAAGTCATCACTTTCATCTAAGTTTTCTGATAAGTTATTTTCATTGTCTACAATTCCATCTATAGACATTTGTTTATCCTCATTCTTTTCTTCTTCACTATTATAGTTAATTTTTGCAACAGCTACTATATTTACATCTTCTCCGGTTTTCATAAGAGTAACTCCCATAGCATTTCTACTAGTTGTAGATATATCACTAACGTTAATTCTTATTATTATACCATTACTGTTAATTAACATAATTTCATCTACATCTCTAACTACCCTAGCACTAACCACGTTACCTGTCTTTTCTGATATCTTATAAGTCTTGATTCCTTTTCCACCTCTTCTTTGAAGTGTGTAGTTTTCTATAGCTGTTCGTTTACCAAATCCTTTTTCACTAATTACAAGAAGTTCTTCGTCTGGTTTTGCTATTATCATTGATACAGCTATATCATCATCTCTTAATGTTATAGCCTTAACCCCTGTAGTAGTTCTTCCCATGTTTCTAACTTCTTTTTCACTAAATCTTATAGAGTATCCATACTTAGTGACAAATAATACTTCATCATCACCTTTAGTTATTCTAACTCCAACAATTTCGTCATCTTCTTTTAAGTTAATAGCATTAAGTCCATTCTTCCTAATGTTTTCAAACTTATCTAATGATGTCTTCTTAACCATTCCTGATTTAGTACCCATTAAGAGATAATTATCACTATCAAAGGTTCTTATAGACATAACTGCTTGTATATTTTCATCTGGATCTAGTGGTAGCATATTAACAATATTAGTTCCCTTAGCAGTTCTACCACCTTCTGGGATTTCATATCCTTTTAGTTTATATACCTTTCCTTTGTTTGTAAAGAATAGTATATTATTTAAAGTTGGTGTTATTAAAATATGCTCTACAAAATCATCTTCTTTAGTAGTAACCCCTTGAATACCTCTTCCACCTCTTTTTTGAGCATTATAGGTATCAGCTGGTAGACGTTTGATATATCCTCCATGGGTTAATGTTATTACTATATCATCATCATCAATTAAATCTTCATCCTCAAAGCTATAAGGATTTTTTTCTATAAGAGTTCTTCTATCATCACCATACTTTGTCTTTATTTCAACTAATTCATCTTTTATGATGTTAAGTAGAATTTCTTCACTATTAAGTATTGATTGTAAATAAGCTATTGTTTTCATTAATTCATTATACTCATCTTCAATCTTATCTCTCTCCAGTCCTGTTAATCTTTGCAATTTTAAATCTAATATAGCTTGTGCTTGCTTTTCTGAAAGATTAAACTTTTCAATTAATCCCTCTTTAGCTTCTTGAGTTGTTTTAGACGCCCTAATTAAAGATATAACTGCATCTATATGATCAAGTGCAATTCTTAATCCCTCAAGAATATGAGCTCTAGCATTAGCTTTGTCTAAATCAAAAATAGTCCTTCTTGTTATTACATCTCTTTGATGATTTAAATAATGTGTTAAAATTTGTTTTAAATTAAGTACTTTAGGTTCATTATCAACTAATGCAAGCATAATAATACCAAAAGTGTCTTGCATCTTCGTATGTTTATAAAGTCTATTTAAAACAACATTTGCATTAGCATCTCTTTTTAATTCTATAACAATTCTCATTCCATCTCTATCTGATTCGTCTCTTAAATCAGATATTCCATCTATTTTCTTTTCCTTAACTAAATTTGCTATAGATTCTATAAGATTTGCTTTATTTACCATATAAGGTATTTCTGTAACTATTATTCTATTTCTACCTTTATGCTCTTCTATTTCAGCTTTTGATCTAACTAGAACCTTTCCTCTACCAGTTTCATATGCACTTCTAATTCCACTCTTTCCAAGTATTATTCCTCCAGTAGGGAAATCTGGTCCTTTAATCTCAGACATAAAGTCCGATACAGTAACATCTGGATTATCAATAAGCATAATTACTGCATTTATAACTTCTGTAAGATTATGAGGAGGAATATTAGTAGCCATACCAACGGCTATACCTGAAGATCCATTTACAAGCAATGTTGGAAATCTTGCAGGTAATACTTCTGGCTCTTTTTCTTCTCCATCAAAGTTGGGCTTAAAATCTACCGTTTCTTTATTAATATCTCGAAGCATTTGACTTGTAATTTTACTCATCTTAGCTTCTGTATATCTCATTGCTGCAGCTCCATCACCATCAACGGAACCAAAATTTCCATGACCATCAACAAGCATATATCTTATTGAGAAACTTTGTGCCATTCTAACTAACGCATCATATACTGAGCTATCACCATGTGGGTGATATTTACCTAGTACATCTCCGACTATTCTTGCACACTTTCTATATCCTTTTTCATAAGTTATTCCTAACTCATGCATAGAGTATAGAATTCTTCTATGAACAGGCTTTAATCCATCTCTAACATCGGGTAATGCTCTTCCAACAATAACACTCATAGCATAATCTATATACGATTTTTTCATTTCTTTTTCTATATCAACTGGTATTATTTTATCTATAGTGTCCATATTTACACCTACCTTTACTATAGCCTAATACTATATATCTAAATTGCTAACCCTCTTAGCATTTTCTCTTATAAATTCTCTACGCGGGTCTACTTTATCCCCCATCAATATTGTAAATATTTCATCTGCAGCCATAGCATCCTCAACGCTTACTTTTAATAATACTCTTCCTGATGGGTCCATTGTTGTGCTCCATAATTGTTCTGGATTCATTTCTCCAAGACCTTTATATCTTTGTATATCTGTACTACTATCTTTTCCACCTATTTCTATTAACAACTTATCAAGCTCATCATCACTATAAGCATATTGTTCAATCTTGCCCTTTTTAACTTTATAAAGAGGTGGCTGTGCAATATATACATGTCCTAGGTCTATAAGGTCTCTCATAAACCTATAGAAAAATGTAAGTAGTAATGTTCTGATGTGAGCACCATCTACATCGGCATCTGTCATTATTATCACTCTATCATATCTAATTCTTGATACATCAAAATCTTTGCCAACGCCTCCACCAAATGCGGTTATCATAGATCTAATTGTATCTGATGCTAATATCTTATCAAGTCTTTGCTTTTCTATATTCATTATCTTTCCTCTAAGGGGAAGTATGGCTTGGAATCGCCTATCTCTTCCTTGCTTAGCAGAACCACCCGCAGAATCTCCCTCAACTATATAAATTTCACATTCGGATGGATCTTTAGAAGAACAATCAGCAAGTTTCCCTGGCAAAGTTGTACTCTCAAGCACTGATTTTCTTCTAGTAAGTTCACGTGCCTTTTTAGCTGCTTCCCTAGCCCTAGCTGCATTTAAACCCTTCTCTATAATGCTTTTACCTACAGTAGGATTTTCTTCTAAAAATGAACCTACAACATCTCCTACTATTGATTCTACTATTCCTCTTACTTCACTATTACCAAGCTTAGTCTTAGTTTGACCTTCAAACTGAGGATCTGTAAGCTTAACAGATATAACTGCAGTTAACCCTTCTCTAACATCTTCTCCACTTAGATTTTTATCATTTTCTTTTAAAAATCCAAACTTTTTAGCATAATCATTAAGAACTCTAGTTAATGCTGTCTTAAAACCTACTAAGTGAGTTCCACCTTCAACTGTATCTATATTATTTGCAAAGGAAAATAAATTCTCGTTATATGTGTCATTGTACTGAAATGCTAATTCTACTGAAGTTGTATTTTTTATTCCTTCTATATAGACTGGTTCATTATGAATTTTTCCTTTATTTCTATTTAAGTATTCTACAAAGGATTTTATCCCACCTTCATAATGGAACTGATTTTCTTTCTCATATCTCTCATCTGTAATTTTGATATTTATACCTTTATTAAGAAATGCTAACTCTCTTAATCTTTGAGACAGCGTATCATATTCAAATTCAATACTTTCAAATATTTCTTCATCCGGCATAAAGTGAATTATTGTTCCATGATCATCTGTATTTCCAATTTTACCAAAAGGTGTTACAGTCTTACCTCTTGAAAAACTCTGATACCATATATGCCCATCTCTTTTTACTGTAACTTCACATATCTCTGATAATGCATTAACAACAGAAGCTCCAACACCGTGAAGTCCTCCTGATACCTTGTATCCTCCGCCACCAAACTTTCCACCAGCGTGAAGTACTGTCATTATAACTTCAATGGTAGGTATATGCATTTTAGGGTGTATGCCTACTGGCATTCCTCTTCCATCATCTATTACTGTAACTGAGTTATCTTTATGAATAATAACTTGTATACTTTCACAAAAACCCGCTAATGCTTCATCTATACTATTATCAACAATCTCATAAACTAAATGGTGTAGGCCTCTGATACTAGTACTTCCAATATACATTCCAGGCCTTTTTCTAACTGCCTCAAGTCCTTCAAGGACTTGTATCTGATTTTCATCATATTTTTCATTATTAACCATAGCTATCCTCCTAACTTAACCTAAAGTTCACAGTATGACATATTAGTCCTTTTACACAAAGTAGATGATGATATAGGTGACAAATAAATCTTACTCTTCTTGTTTACTTCAGCTATAATAAATGATTTAGGTTTATCACTAGTTATACGTTCTACAAACCCATCTTCTTCTGCTAACCTTATGAACTGGCTAGTGTCTGGACTATACATAGTAGATTCTATGTCAAAAATACCTATTATATCTTTAATTGGCACAACTATACTTTCGCCTAAGTGTAAAAACATAGTATTTCCCCCCTAACTCCATCACATTATTTCTTGTATGCTTCCTTTTTCAACATTGAATATTTTCATGTTATTACCTTTTAAATATTTTTTTATTCCTGTAATTCCTGTACATGTTATTAAGGTTTGAATTCCATTTATAGATCTCAATATATATTCTTGCCTTTTTGTATCTAATTCAGACAATACGTCATCAAGTAATAACAATGGATATTCTCCTATTAATTCTTTTATTATTCGCAATGATGCAAATTTTATTGTCAAAACAGAAGTTCTTTGCTGACCTTGTGATCCAAATATCTTCACATCTATATCATTTATAAATATAGAAAAATCATCTCTATGTGGTCCTACAGATGTAATTTTTTTCTCTAAGTCTTTTTTTCTATTACTTTTAAGCAATTTATATAACTCTTCTTGCAGATTATCAATATCCTTAAGCTGCATTATATAATTAAATTTAATAAACTCACTTCCCTGAGTTATATCGTTGTGAATTTTTTTAGAGAATTCATTTAATTTTTCTATATACTTAATTCTTTGAGCTATTATGTAACTCCCAAATTCAGCTAATCTAATATCATATATATCTATCATATCTATGTCAGCGCTAAATTTCTTTAATATAATGTTTCTTTCATTTAAAACTTTTTTATACGAAGATAGATAATGGTAGTATTTTTTGTCCAGTTTGCAAAGTTCAATATCTAAAAATCGCCTTCTAAATGATGGCGAATTCTTAACAATATCTAAATCTTCTGGTGAAAATATAACTACATTAACAACACCTACCATATCTTGTAGCTTAGTTATCTTTATTGAGTTTATATTTATAGCTTTTTTCCCATCTTTAAAAAGTTTTATATTTATCTTTTTATCTAAACGTTCTTTTACCACATAAGCACTAATATACGCCTCGTTACTGTCCCAATATATAAGCTCTTTATCTTTATTAGTTCTATGTGATTTTCCAACACTCGAATAGTATAGCGACTCAAGTATATTAGTTTTTCCTTGAGCATTATCACCTTGAAAAACATTAGTTCCATCACATAATTCTAAGGTCACATTTTTATAATTTCTAAAATTTATTAAATTCAAATATCTAACATACATAAAAACACCCACCTAAAATTATATCATAATATACATTCTAAGTGTGAAAATTACTGTAAAAATATAAATATAGCTGAATCTCTTAATTATAATAACTATAAAACTCAAAAGGCTGAAATACTTATCAGCCTAACGTTTTATACAATAATATATTCTTCTTCTTGAAATTCTATTTTATCACCTATATATAGCTTTCTTCCTCTTCTTACTTCCACTTCACCATTAACCTTAACATCTTCATTTTGTATATAAAATTTAGCTTCTGACCCTAAGGTAGTAGCTCCAGTAAACTTCAAAAATGAGTCTAGCTTTATAAATTCTGTATCTATTTTTATTTCTACCATATATTTCTCACATCCTAATTATTATTAGCAACTCTTACTGGAAGTAATAAATAAACACTGTTATCACTATCTTGATTTCTTATTACACAAGGAGAAACCGTAGATGTAAATTCCATGGTTATATTTTCCTCTTCCATTGTTTTAAACACATCAATTAAATATTTAGAATTAAATGCAATTTTTATTCCCTCTCCTTGCAATATTATTTGAACTTCTTCTCTAGCCTTTCCCAATTGAGAATTCGATGTTACAACTAGGGTATCATCAGAAATATCAAATTTTACAAGATTAGTGTTTCCATCCTTCGCCATAAGTGAAGCTCTTTCTATACAACCTAAAATTTCATTTCTGTTAACCGTAACTTTTAAATTATGCTCCTTAGGAATGATAGATTCATATTTAATAAAATCTCCCTCTAATAATCTAGAGATGACTTTAGTATTTCCAAAATTAAATAATATGTGATTCTTTGTAAATGTAATTTGCACAACATCATCAGTATCTTTAAGAATTTTAGAAACTTCATTAAGTGTTTTTCCTGGTATTACTGATTCCTTATTAGATTTACAATCCATGGATTCACTCTTTAAGGCTACTCTAAATCCATCTAGTGCAACCATATTTAGTTTATTTTCTTTAACTTGAAGTAATACCCCTGTCAATATAGGTCTTGTATCATCTTGAGCAATAGCAAAAATGGTTGATTTTATCATATTTTTTAAAGTTTTTTGAGATACAGATAGCACCACATCTTCTTCTATGCTGGGTAACGTTGGATATTCTTTTGGATTTAGGTATACTAATTGAACATTAGATTTTTGGCACTTTAGTTCTACCTCATTACTATTGATTTCAGTTATTTCAACTATATCGTTAGGTAGTTTCCTTATAATTTCGCCAAATATTTTAGAGTCAAGAACCACTTCGCCTTCTTCTATAATATTGGCTGGTATTTTTGTTTCTATGCTAACTTCTATATCAGATCCAATTAACGTTAATAATCCATCTTTTGCAGATATATATATACCTTGAAGTATAGGCAATGTTGATTTACCTGTAATAGCTTTTTGAACATCTGAAATTGCTTCTTGTAATAAGCTTTTTTCTATTAAGAATTTCATAAAAAATCCTCCTCCTTATACACATATAAAATTACTATAAATAGCTTAGATAATTAAATAATATTTAGTAGTAGTAGTAGTAGGGGCTGTTGATTTGTTGATAAGTACTTCTAGGCCAATGATATCAACAATTTCTGTGTAAAATAAATTGTGGATAAACTAATTTTGAAATTCAGTAGTTATCCACAGTATTAAGAATATATTTTTTTTGAAAAGTAATCCACAATAAATCTTTTAATAATTAATAACAAATGTTATTAATTACTTTTGATTAATTCTTTTACTTAATTCAGCTATAGCTGATTGAAGGCTTTCATCTTTCTTTAGATTCTGAGAAATTTTTTCATATGCATGAATTACTGTAGTATGATCTCTACCGCCAAATTCTTCACCTATCTTGGGAAGAGAAGTATCTGTAAGCTTTCTTGAAAGGTACATAGCAATTTGTCTTGGAAAAGCAACATTTCTAGTTCTTCTTGCAGATTTGAAGTCATCTACCTTTAAGTTATAGTAACTAGAAACTATATCTTGAATTAATTCAATAGTAACTTGCCTTGAATTCCTGTTTGATATTATATCTTTTAGAGCTTCAGATGCTAAATCTACACTTATATCTTTATTTGTTAAAGAAGAATAGGCAACTATTCTTATAAGAGCACCCTCTAGTTCTCTTATGTTAGATTTAATTTGTGTAGCTATATATACCATAACTTCATTAGGAATATTTAAATTTTCTACATCAGCCTTCTTTTTTAGGATAGCAATTCTTGTTTCAAAGTCAGGTGGTTGTATATCAGCTATAAGTCCCCATTCAAATCTAGATCTTAACCTGTCTTCTAATGTAGGAATTTCCTTGGGAGGTCTATCGCTTGATAGGATTATTTGTTTATTAGCATCATGCAGAGCATTAAAGGTATGAAAGAACTCTTCTTGAGTAGATTCCTTACCGGCTATAAATTGAATATCGTCAATAAGAAGTACATCTACATTTCTGTATTTATTCCTAAATTCAACATTTTTATCATCTTTAATAGAATTAATAAGCTCATTTGTAAATTTTTCTGATGAAACATAAACTACTTTAGACTTTGAATTAACTGTCTGTATGTAACTCCCAATAGCATGCATTAAGTGTGTTTTTCCAAGTCCAACGCCTCCATAAATAAATAGCGGGTTATAAGCCTTAGCTGGAGACTCTGCTACAGCTAAAGAAGCTGCATGAGCAAATCTATTACTATTTCCTATGACGAAAGAATCAAAGGTATATTTAGGATTTAGGATTGCTGACATTTCATCATTTACAATTAAATTATGTTTGTTATTTGTATGCTTAGAGGTTGATGTATCTAAATCAGAAGCTTCCTCAGAGCTTATAACAAAGTTTATTGAATATGATTTATTGCATGCTGCTTGAATAGAATTTTTTATTAGGTCTTTATATCTATTCTCTAGGATATCCTTAGTGAAGTCATTACGAACACCAAGAGTTATAGTTGAATCAGTCATTTTTAGTGGGTCAATACTTTTTATCCAAGTATTAAAACTTACTTCGGTGAGTTCAGCTTTAAGTATTTCTAAGGCTTTTTCCCAAATTTCATTTACATAGGTGTTCATTTTATATCCTCCTCTTAAAATAGTTATATCTATAGTTAATAATAGAAAAGAGATAAAAATCCACAAGAGTATCAACAGAATAATAGATACATATAAAGTTGTTTACCATTGTTAAAATTTTTATTCACATGTTTATAATTTGTGTTTTAATAAATAGTAAATTATACTTACTAACAATATATAATTATAAGTTATACACAGGCAAAAGTGGTGAAAAACATTAAGATTTCATGTAAAAACACAAAAAAAAGAGAAAAAATAAGAGTTATTCACAGAATAATCAACAGATTGTGTATAACTTGTTCGAAAAATAACTTATCAACATCCATACATAATGATATCAAAAGATTGCATGCTATTCAATAAGTTATCCACAAAAAAAATAGTTTTGTGGAATTTTTATTAACAAGGGTGTTTAAAAACACAAAAAAATGACATATTAATAATGTTAGAAAATGTTATAAATAGTTATCTTGACATAAGAGTTACTTACATTTATAATCTAATAGTGAAACTTATAAAGTAGTGATAATTTAATTGCTATAAATGACATATAAGATGAAGGGGGTGCAAGCACATGTTCATGACTTACCAACCTAAAAAAAGACACAGAAAGAAAGAGCATGGATTCAGAAAAAGAATGAGTACTGCTTCTGGAAGAACTGTTCTTAAGAGAAGAAGACAAAAAGGAAGAAAAAAATTGACAGCATAAGGGCCGCTAATGTGGCCTTTTTCTGTAATTAAGAAAGAGAGCAACATAGAACTATGAAAGAAGAAAGGCTAAGAAAAAACCCTGAGTTTAGATTAGTATATAGAAGAGGGAAATCTTTATCTACATCTTTATTAGTGTTATACGTATTCAAAAACAATAAAGGAATTAATAGGGTAGGAATATCTGTAAGTAAAAAAGTAGGAAAGAGTGTAGTTCGTAGCAGAGTAAAGAGGCTTATAAGTGAAAGTGTTAGATTAAATAAACAAGGATTAAAGCAGGGGTATGATCTAGTCTTTGTTGCAAGAAGTGCTTCAAAGGATAAGAGTTATAAAGAAATTGAAAACTCGGTTAAATATTTATTTAAGAAATCAGGGCTTAATAATGTTGAAAAAAATATTACTATTAGTAATTAAATGTTATAGAAAATATATATCTCCTATGAAAGCGCCATGTTGCATATTTGAACCAAGCTGTTCCATATATGCAATTCAAGCTATCGAAAAATATGGCGCAATCAAAGGAGGTTTTATGGCTATTAAGAGAATTTTACGGTGTCATCCTTACCATAAGGGAGGATATGACCCTGTTAAATAGAAAGTATTAGGAGGGGTTAATTTGAATTACTTATCTGGTATATTTGTAGAAGTATTTAAATCGGTTCATAATTTTGTCCAGTTAATTACAACAAATCCAGACATATCATTCGGTATTGCAATAATAATATTTACATTGCTTGCAAGAATATGTTTATTACCATTATCGCTAAAGCAAACTAAATCCACGGCTAAAATGAGTGCAATTCAGCCTGAAATTAAAAAGGTTCAAGAAAAGTATAAAAACGATCCTCAAAGACAGCAGACTGAAATAATGAAAGTATATAAAGAAAATAATGTGTCCATGTTTGGTGGATGTTTACCAATGCTTATTCAGTTTCCAATTATGATAGCATTGTTTTATGTATTTAAATCAATAGATTATCAAGGAGCTGGATTTTTATGGATGCCAGATTTAGCACAAAAAGATCCAACAATGATATTACCAATAGTTTCAGGTTTAACAACATATTTTTCTAGTAAGGCTATGCAACCTGCTACTGGAGATGCAGCTAAACAAACTAATATGATGAATATTGGTATGTCAATTTTCTTTGGATTTATGTCATTACAATTTCCAGGAGCATTAGTACTTTACTGGACAGTAGGAAACTTAATCCAAATGGCACAATCTTTAATATTAAATAAAATTTATAAAAAGCCTAGTACTAAATCGGCATAATAAAATCATTTTATTATTGGAAGGGCGGTATCTAAAGCATGAAAAGTATTGAAATAATTGGTAGGACTGCTGAAGAAGCTATACAGAATGCCTTAAGAGAATTAAATGTTACAGAAGAAAAAGTTACCATAGAAGTATTAGAAGAAGGTAGTAAAGGATTTTTAAATATAATAGGGGTTAAGCCAGCAAAAGTTAAGGTGACACTAAAGAGAGATTATATAGGTGATGCTAAAAAGTTCTTAAGAGAGATTCTTAATGCTATGAATGTAAAAGCTGAGATTCATGTAAAAGAAGAAAATAATGAAATAAATATTAATTTAGTAGGGCCTAACATGGGGGTATTAATAGGGTATAGAGGAGAAACTTTAGACTCTCTTCAATACTTACTGAGCTTAGTGGTTAATAAGAATCATGATGAAACATACAAGAGAGTAATTCTTGATACTGTTAATTACAGACAAAACAGACAGGAAACACTTAAAAAATTGGCACTTAAAATGGGAGATAAGGTAAGAATTAATGGAAAGACTTTAAAATTAGAACCTATGAACCCATATGAAAGAAGAGTTATTCATTCAACTTTGCAAAACAATGCATATGTAACTACCCATAGTGAGGGTGATGAGCCTTATAGAAGAGTGGTTATTGAATTAAAGAAAGCCTAGCGGCTTTCTTTTTATATTTTCAAATAGTGTGATACAATAGTGATTTGTGGGTACAATTTATATTAAGTTATGTTGTAATATAAAAAAGGAGGGACTAACATGAAGGATTTTGATACAATAGGTGCTATATCAACAAGTATAGGAGAAGGTGGCATTGCCATTGTAAGAATTTCTGGAGACAAGGCTAAAGATGTTGTTGAGAAAATATTTCAAGCTAAAAATGGTCAATCAATTAAAGATATGAAAAGTTATACCATGAAATATGGGTATATAATAGATGAAAATAATAATCACGTTGATGAGGTTATAGTTTCTTTTATGAAGGGACCTAGAAGTTTTACAGCAGAGGATACTATAGAAATAAATTGTCATGGTGGGGTAGTTGCTACAAATAAGGTTTTAGAACAGATTATAAAGCAAGGGGTTAGGCTTGCTGAACCAGGAGAATTTACTAAAAGAGCTTTTTTAAATGGGAGAATAGATTTATCGCAGGCTGAAGCTGTGATTGATATAATTAATGCTAAAACTGATTTAAGTATGAAGTCAGCATTAATGCAAAGTGAAGGATTAATTTCCAAGGAAATCCGAGGATTAAGAGAAAAATTATTATCAACAATTGCACATATAGAGGCTACTGTAGATTATCCAGAAGATGATTTAGAAGAAGTAACATCTGAAATGGCTATAAGGGATTTAGATATAATAAGAAAAGAAATAAAAGGGTTTATAGAAACTGCTGAAGAAGGAAAAATATTAAGAGAAGGATTAAGTACCGTAATTGTAGGTAAGCCTAATGTAGGAAAATCATCGCTTTTAAATGCATTAACTAAAGAAAATAGAGCTATAGTTACAGATATACCTGGTACTACAAGAGATGTTATAGAGGAATATATAAATATTTCTGGAATTCCTATAAAGATTATTGATACTGCAGGAATAAGAGAAACAGATGATGTAGTAGAGAAAATTGGTGTAGAGAGATCAAGAGCTAAAATTAATGATGCGGATTTAATTATTCTTATATTAGATTCTAGTAATGAGTTAACTGAGGAAGATAAGGAAATTATTAATCATATAAGTAATAAAAAATATATGATATTATTAAACAAGAGTGATTTAAATAGTAAAATTACTCAAAAAGATTTAGAAAATATTAATTGTACCAATATATATAATATTTCAGCTAAAACAGGTGAAGGTATAGATGAGGTTAGGACAGCTATTAAAGATATGTTCTTCAAAGGAGAAATTAGTACTAACAATGTTATAATAACTAATACGAGGCATAAAGAAGCTCTTTTAAGAGCTTATGAATGTATTGAGAGTGCTATAAATACTTTAAATTATACTTTTGCTATTGACCTTGCGTCTATTGATATTAGAAATGCTTGGACATTTTTAGGTGAGATTACAGGAGATTCATTAGAAGAAAATATTATAGACAAAATATTTAAAGATTTTTGTCTAGGTAAATAGAGGTGAAATAATGAAATACTTAGCAGGAGATTATGATGTAGTTGTAGTAGGAGCTGGTCATGCTGGTTGTGAGGCTGCTTTAGCTACGGCTAGAATGGGATTAAAAACTTTAATGTGTACACTTAATCTTGATAGTTTAGCGCTTATGCCGTGTAACCCTAATATTGGGGGTACCGCAAAGGGTCATTTAGTTAGAGAAGTTGATGCATTAGGTGGAGAAATGGGAAGAAATATAGATGATACTTACATTCAGTCTAGAATGCTTAACATATCTAAAGGTCCCGCAGTTCATTCACTTAGAGCTCAAGCAGATAAAAAAAGATACTCTGAAAGAATGAAACATGTGGTAGAGACAGAGCCTAATTTAGATTTAAAACAACTTGAGGTTGTAAGTATTGATGCACCAAACAACGTGGTTAAAGGTATTCTTACTAAGTATGGAGCTTACTTTAATTGTAAATCAGTTATCTTAACAAGTGGTACTTATTTAAAATCGCAGGTAATAATAGGTGAAGTAGTGGTAAATGAAGGACCTAGTGGATTATTTCCGGCTAATGAATTATCTAAATCATTAATAGATTTAGGGATTACATTAAGAAGGTTTAAGACAGGAACACCAGCAAGAATTAATGCTAGATCAGTAGATTTTTCCAAAATGGAAGAACAAAAAGGTGATAAAGATGTAGTTCCATTTTCGTTTATGAGTGGAGATATACAAAGATCACAGGTATCTTGTTATTTAACTTATACCAATAGTAAAACCCATGATGTAATATTAAAAAATATAGATAGATCACCACTTTATAATGGATCGATAAAAAGTACAGGACCAAGATATTGTCCATCCATTGAAGATAAGGTAATGAGATTTAGAGATAAAGAAAGACATCAATTGTTTATAGAACCAGAAGGGGAAAGTACTGAAGAAATGTATGTTCAAGGGATGAGTAGTTCTCTTCCAGAGGATGTACAATTAGAGTTTTTAAGAACAATAGAAGGACTTGAAAATGTAGAGGTAATGAGAACTGGATATGCAATAGAATATGATTGCATAGACCCTACACAATTAAAATTATCATTAGAGTTTAAGCATATAGATGGATTATTTTCAGCAGGACAGGTAAATGGAAGTTCTGGTTATGAAGAAGCAGCAGGACAAGGAATTCTTGCAGGAATAAATGCATCTCTTAAAATTAAAGGAAAGGAGCCTTTAATTTTAAAAAGATCTGATGCTTATATAGGAGTTTTAGTAGATGATTTAGTTACAAAAGGAACCAATGAACCTTATAGAATGATGACTTCAAGGTCTGAATATAGACTTTTACTAAGACAAGATAATGCTGATTTAAGGTTAACGGAAATTGGTTATCAAATTGGATTAGTTAAAGATGAAAGATATAAAGCGTTCATTAAGAAAAAAGAGGATATAGATGCAGAAATAGAAAGATTGAAAAATCTTCAAATAACAGGTAAAAAAGAAGTAAATGAATTTTTATTTAAAATGGGTTCTGCAGAACTAAAAAAACCCACTTCATTATATGAATTAATTAAACGTTCAGAATTAGACTATTACAATATTAAGGGTCTAGATCCGGAAAGAAAAGAACTTAGTAGACAAGTTACGGAGCAAGTTAATATAGTATCTAAGTATGAAGGCTATATAACAAAGCAATTAGAACAAATTAGTCAATTTACTAAATATGAAAATAAATTTATACCAGAAGATTTAGACTATAATGAAGTTAAAGGATTAAGGACAGAGGCTATTCAAAAATTAGATTCAATAAAACCTGTAAATATAGGTCAAGCATCTAGAATTTCTGGAGTATCTCCAGCAGATATAAATGTTCTATTAATATTTCTTGAGCAAAGAAGAAGAAGCTTAAAAATAAACAATTAATATATAATATTTAAGAATTAGAAAAATAAGTATTTATTAATACCTACTAATTATTTAGGTTTATAATTAGTAGGTATTAGTTTAAAATAGAAATATATACATAAAATTTTATTAAAACATATAAAACTTAATTATACGGAGGATTAAAATGGAGTATTTTGATATGTTGAAAGAAGCTTGTGAGAATGAAGGATTAATCTTTGATGAAACAATGTATAATAACTTTATTCAATATAAGGCATTAATTAAAGAGTGGAATGAAAAAATTAATTTAACAGCAATAACAGAAGATGAGGAAATTATAAAAAAGCACTTCATTGATTCTATTAAAGTATTTGAATATCCATATGTAAAAGAAGCTACGAAAATTATAGATATAGGAACAGGAGGAGGGTTTCCAGGGATTCCTATGAAAATAGTAAAGCCCGAGTCTTCTATGGTGCTTTTAGATTCTTTAAATAAAAGAATAAATTTTTTAAATGAAGTTATTGATAAATTAGAGTTAAAAGATATTAAAACAATTCATGGTAGAGCAGAGGACTTTGCACAAAAGGCAGAATACAGAGAAGAATTCGATTTAGCTGTATCTAGAGCTGTTGCAAATTTAACGGTTTTATTAGAGCTATGTTTACCTTTCGTAAAGGTTGGTGGATATTTTGTAGCATTAAAAGGACCGGCTATAGAAGATGAAATAAAAGATTCTAAAGTAGCACTTAAAGTATTAGGTGGGCATATTCAAGAAATAATAGAGGTTAATATTGCAGGTAGTGATCTTAAACATAATTTGTTAGTTATAAAAAAGATTAAAGATACACCAAAAAAGTATCCAAGAAAAGCTGGAACAGCAAATAAAAATCCTATAAAATAAATTTCTAGAAATATTTATATTAATTGTTAAATATAAAGAGGAATTTTGAGATTAATATAGAATTTTAATTAAAGATAAGGAATTTCATAAAAGGATGGTATAAAATGGAAAATACTATTAATTATATAGCGGTTGATTCAATAAGTCCTAACCTTTATCAGCCAAGAAAAGTATTTGATGAAGAGTCAATACAAGAGCTTGCACAATCAATAAAGGTTTATGGGATAATTCAACCTTTATCAGTTAGGAAAATAGATGAGAATAATTATGAGCTAATCGCAGGAGAAAGAAGATTAAGAGCAGCTAAAGAAGCTGGATTATCAAAAGTCCCAGCTATAATAGCTAATATTAATGATAAGGATTCTGCTGCAATTGCATTATTAGAAAATTTGCAAAGAGAAGATTTAAATTTCTATGAAGAAGCGTTAGCATATCATAATTTAATTAAAGTACATTCTTACACTCAGGAGCAATTATCTGAGGTTATAGGTAAGAAGCAATCTACAATAGCAAATAAGCTTAGAATTTTAAAGTTAGATGAAAAAATAATTAGTACAATAATCGACAATAAATTGACAGAGAGACATGCTAGAGCATTATTAAAAATACCAACTGATGAGTTACGTAATGAAGTATTAGAAATTGTAATAAAAAATGGGCTAAATGTTAAAAAAACAGAAGAACTTATAGATAGGGAATTACTTAAATTAGCTCATACTGAAGTTGCATCAGATGGTAAAAAGAGAATAAAAGGATCATTTAGTCCAGCTATATATATTAACACTGTAAAGCAAGTTTTTGATAAATATGGGGTGGAAGCTAAATATAGATCCAAGGAATTAGATGATAGTATACAAGTTACTATAACAATAAAAAAGAAATAATATTTTTATAATACTTTTATAAAAGACTACAAAAATGTTTCACGTGAACATTTTGTAGTCTTTTATTGAACAATTAATTTTATATAATTAAAGTTAGTTTGAATAAATGAAATTTCAACAAATTTATGAATTGAAGTACTTATATGAAAAATGTACAATAAATTTATGCAATAGCATTATCAATAGTATCTAAAATAGTAAATTAATCTAAATATGTTGATAAAAAAATAAATACTTATTAATTTATGCAATAATTACTTTAAATAAAATCTGTATCAATATATAATATAAATACATAGGTAAAATAAATTTATAATGATTAAAATTATTAGTAATATAAAGTTTCTAATATATAGTAATTTGAAACAAAACCTACGATAGATAAGGGGGGAGAATATGAAGGTAATATGTATTTTCAATCAAAAAGGGGGAGTTGGAAAAACAACTACTAATATAAATTTATGCTCATATTTGGCAATGAATGGATATAAAGTTCTGTCTATAGACATAGATCCTCAAGGAAATACAACTAGCGGTATAGGATTAGATAAAAGAAAAATACATTGTTCTATGTATGATGTTTTAACAAGTAATGTTTCATTGAAAGAAATTATCAAAAAAAGTGAAATAGTGGATAACTTCTATATTGCACCTTCAACTATGACTCTAGCAGCAGCTGAAGTTGAAGTTATAAGTCAGGATCAAAGAGAAAAAGTTTTAAAAAATAAAATTGATGAAATAAAAGATGACTATGACTATATATTTATAGATTGTCCACCATCGTTAGGTGTATTAACTATTAATGCATTAACAGCATCTGACTCAGTTTTGATACCAATCCAATGTGAGTTTTATGCTCTTGAAGGTGTAGGACAATTGATGAGTACTATACAATTGATTAAGAGATATTTAAATACTGGTCTTGAAATTGAAGGTGTAATCATGAGTATGTATGATAGTAGAACTAGATTATGTAATGAAGTAGTTGAAGAAATTAAAAAATACTTTAATGATAAGGTATATGATACTTTCATACCAAGAAATGTTAAATTAGCAGAGTCACCTAGTTTTGGACTTCCTATCATGCTATATGATGATAAATGTAAGGGATCAGAAGCATTTGAAGCTTTAACGGAGGAGTTTATTAGTAGACAAGGAGGAAAATAGCATGAAGAAAACAGGAGTTTTAGGAAAAGGATTATCTTCATTAATTCCTGAAAATGACTTTCAGGACAGTAATAATGAACAGGTTATAAGTATAGATATAAATTTAATTAAGCCTAATAAGGATCAGCCGAGAAAGCATTTTGATAATGAAAAGTTAATAGAATTAGCGAATTCTATTAAGGAACATGGTATAATACAACCTATTGTTGTAAGAAAAGAAAATCAGTTTTATGTAATAATTGCAGGTGAACGTAGATGGAGAGCAGCAAAATTATTAAATTTAAAAGAAGTACCAATAATTATTAAGGAATTGTCTGATGTAGAGGTTGTACAAATTTCTTTAATAGAAAATATAATTAGAGAAGATTTAAATCCTATAGAGGAAGCTGCAGCATATAATAAGTTATTGAATGATTTTAATTTGACTCAAGAAGAAATAAGTAAACAGGTTTCAAAATCTAGAAGTGCTATTGCTAATTCATTAAGATTACTAAATCTTGATGAAAGAATACAGGGGTATTTAATTGAAGGTGTTTTATCAGAAGGACATGGGAGAGCAATATTAGCATTAGAAAATAAAGAAGATCAATATGTAGTTGCTCAGAAAGTTATTGATGAAAACCTAAATGTTAGACAAACTGAATTACTAGTTAGAAATTATTATAAAGATGATAATAACAAGTATAAAAAAATAAATAATAAATCAGAAAATGATATATATTACAAAGACATAAGAACAAAATTAGAAAATCACTTTAATACAAAAGTATGTATAAGTAATAATTCTAAAAATAAAGGAAAAATAGAAATAGAATATTATTCTCCAGAAGATTTACAAAGAATAATAGAAATTTTAGATATATAATGTTTCACGTGAAACATTTTTAGAGAGGATGAATGCTTTTGGAACAAATTATAGAATTTCTCAATGAATATAATGTATTTATAACTATAGGATTAATAATATTAGTATTCATATTAATCATTATTTTGATAATATCACTAGTCTCAACAAGTAAGATGAAAGATAAATATAGAAAAATTATGAAGGGGACTAATAATAAAAATTTAGAAGAATTATTAGTAAGCTCATTAGATAAAATTGACAATATGGAAGAAATAACAAATGAAGTTAAGGATATGTGTAATAAAACATCTAACAAAGTTTCATCTTGTGTTCAAAAGGTTGCAATGCAAAGATATAAAGCTTTTGAGGATATTGGAAGTGATTTAAGCTACTCCATTGCTCTGTTAGATGGAAGAAATAATGGTGTAATAATAACTAGTATTTATTCAAGAAATGAGAGTATTACATATGCAAAACCTATTGATGATGGGATATCTAGATATGATTTATCACAAGAAGAAAATAATGTTCTGCATCAAGCTGTCAATACTAACAAGGAATAGATTTAACAAAATAGATGAGTTATAGTAGTATAGCTCATCTATTTTATTAGATTTATATTTAGTATTTATCTATATAAGTATAAGTATTGGATAGTGTGGTAATTGGATATAAAAGTATAGTAACAAGATTATAACTTATGTATTTTAACTTGATATAAAGTAATGCAAATGAACAATTTATTTTAGGTAGAACAGTTAATTAAATCGAAGTTGATAATTAAGCTTAGCATAAAATGAATTATTTATATATTAAATAAGTAAAAAGAGATAATAAATGTTTCACGTGAAACATTTATTATCTCTTCTTTTAAGTTCTAGTCTGCATCTAAAACCTTAGGAATATATTTATTGTTAACCTTGGAGGAAGATTTACGTCCACCTATAGTTTTTATTATAGAATGGTATATTCCTGAGGAGATTACTTCAGCTAATTTCATTACAATATATAATCGAGTATTTTGAAGTACCATAAATTCTAAAGAGCCAGATATGTTAACAATTCCAACAATGCTTAAATCACCAACAGAAGGTAATTTCTTATTTAGAGCAGCTCCAGGATAAAGAGGTTTAGATTCTATTATAATTTTACCTACACTTTGAAGACCTCCTAGAGAAGCATCTATAGCTATTATATATGGATTACTATGATTCTTAAGTATTAAATCATTGGTTTCAGAAATGTTTTTTGCGTGTACAGGATTTTCTAGATTTCCATAGATAAACACCTTATCTCTAACTAAAAATTGAAGTTTATGACCTACAAGTGGACCTAAACTATCACCTGTAGATCTGTCTGTACCTATACATAAAATAACAATATCTCTATTATTTTTAACTACTGTTGTTAGTTCTTCTGAAAGAATTTCTCTTATGTCATATATAGAATTATCAGATAAAGCATCGAAAATAACTTTTTCCACCATGAGTAACACCCTCCTATATTAGAAAGTATTACCATGTAGATAAATTTAATACATCTATTATTAATTCATTACAATTTTTTAATAGAAGAATTTATACTACACAAGATATAATCTATATCTTTATCATCATTAAAATATCCAAAACTAAAACGTAAAGTTCCATTAGGATATGTTCCAATAGTTTTATGAGCCAATGGAGCACAATGGAGACCAGTTCTAGTTATAATATTATATTCAGAGTCAAGAATAAATCCAAGTTCACTGTTATCAATTTTAGAAGAGTTTACAGATATAGTTGAAGTTCTATTTTCAGTATTTAGATGTCCATAAACTTTCATTGTAGAAATATTTAATATACCATCAATGAACTTTTGTGTTAGATAATCTTCATGATCTTTAATTGTAGATAATCCTTCATTTTGGATAAAGGTTATTCCAGATAGAAGACCTGCAATACCAGGTGCATTAATAGTACCACTTTCAAATTTATCAGGTAAGAAGTTGGGTTGAATTATATCTGAGGAAACACTTCCTGTACCACCAACAATTAATGGAGAACAAATATCATTCATTTCATCATCCAGGATAAAGCCACCTATACCTTGAGGACCTAATAAACTTTTATGTCCAGTAAAGGCTAAAGCATTGCAGTTTAATTTTTGAAAATTTAAATCAAGAACGCCAGCTGTTTGAGCAGTATCTATAATGAAAAATATATTACTTTCCTTGCAAATTTGTCCGATTTTTTCTAGAGGTTGAATAGTACCAATTATATTAGAACCATGAGAAAGGGTCACAAGTTTAGTATTATGCTTGATTTTACTTTGAAAATCATCAATATCAATTTCACCTAATTTATTACATTGAATTATATCTAATTCAATTATTCCTTTAGATTTTAATTCATTTAATGTTCTAAGGGTACTGTTATGATCCATGGAAGATGTTATAACATGCCATCCAGGTTTAACTATACCTTTAATTAAAATGTTTAAGGACATAGTAATATTAGATGTAAATATTACATTTTTAGTATCAGGAAAATTAAAAAAATCACATAAAGCATTTCTACACTGGAATATAACTTTATTTCCTTTTAGAGATGAAGTAGATGCACCTCTTCCAGGATTACCGCCTATATTTCTCATATAATTTAGTATATCATTATAAACACAATCTGGTTTAGGAAAAGATGTAGCTGCATTATCTGCATAAATTTGCATAGTATTACCTCCTAGGTTGAATTTATCATATTTAGATATATAATAAGTAAAATTTATATATTATAAATTTAGATATGATATATTCTATAGATTTGATATAATTAGTATGTTAATAAAGATTGTATTATAGTAAGTTGGTATAACACAAT
>NZ_JPMD01000052.1 GCF_000732635.1 Clostridium sulfidigenes
ATTTAAACTAAATATATTTATAGATTAGACATAAATAATAGATGTTTTTAGATTAATTAGGGGGGGAAATTAATGATTTTAAAAAACAAATTAATAAAATCCAGGTTCATACTGACTATATTAAGTATAATTTTTATATATAATATTTTAAATTTCAATATAGCAAGTGCAATAGATAATAAATATAACATAAATTTAAAAGCTTCTTATGGGGTAGATGGAAGATATAAAATTAATAGTAAAACTCCTATCAATTTAGTGATTACTAACAATGGGGTGGAGTTTCAGGGGAAGATACAAATTGAAACATTGGTTCCAGATACAAATAAATATGATTTAAATACTGAAAGTATAAATATTGCTGAAAATACAACTAAGAGCTTGTGGTACAACATAAATATTGTGAATAAGTTTAAAGTAAGGTTAATTACAGATAATAATGAAGTTATACATGAAGAAACAATCAATGTTAATAAAGGAAGATTAAATGATGGAGATATATTAGTAGGTGTATTGACTGATGATTTTAATGGTTTAAATTATATATCTAATATTAATGTCAATGCGAATAATAATCCTGATATGGGGAATAAAAAGTTAATTCCAGTTAGTATATCAGAAGAAGTTATAGAGAAAAATTCTAAGTCTTTAGATGTTATTGATATGATAATTATAAATAATTATGATACGTTAAAATTAACAGAGGATAATATAACTAATTTAAATCAATGGGTATCTAATGGAGGAATTTTAGTAGTTGGTACGGGAGAGAATTATAAAAAGGTTATAGGTGGTATTAATAATAAAATTATAAATGGTACTTTTTCTAAAGCCATATCACGGGACATGAGTATTGGAAAAAGTAATGTAAATGTATTAGCAGTGAAAATGAATATCGAAGATTCTATGAGCTTGTTTGAGGATAATAATTTTATAAGCAAGGTTATTAAGAAAAATGGACAGGTTATTGTATTTCCCTGGGATTTAGCTGCAGAAAAGATTTCAAAATCAAGTGAAAATAGTTTAGTATGGGGAGAAATAACATCAGATTTTAATAATAAAATTGATAATGGCCAAGAAGGGTTTTGGAATTTAAATTCATTATTAAGTACAGTTAAGGATATAGGTTTGCCATCTTTTCAGCTTATGATAATACTTTTTATAATATATATATTAATTATAGGCGTACTAATCTATATTGTATTGAAGAGACTAAATAAAAGAGATTATGTATGGTTATTAATACCGATAATATCTATTGGGTTTACAGTTCTTATATATTTTATAGGCAGTAATTCAAGGGTACAAGACATTATAGCGAATAAAGTAAATATTGTATCAGTAGATTTAGATGGACAGACAAAGATCGAGAGTTATCTAGGGGTGTTAACAGCCAAAAGTAGAAAAGTAGTAATAGAAGAACCAGAAGATATAAATCTAAATCTCATAGAAAATACCAATGACTATTATAGATATAATAATAATTATAATAGCAATGAAAATGCAACTATGAGATTAAATATGATAAAAGAAGGGGATAAGACATACTATAATTTTGGTGAAGTGTCTTCATTTAGTCCGGAAGTTTTTCAGGTTAGTAATTTTAATACTACCTTTGAACCATTGGAGCAGGAATTGAAATTTTATAGTGGCAAGCTAATGGGGTATATTACCAATAATTTGGGGTGTGATATTAAAAAGTTAGTGGTTATGACTCCATATAAAATATGGGATTTGGGAAGTTTAGCTAATGGTGAAAAGATATCTGTAGAGGATAGTGATAAATTTACTTCAGCATTAAATATGTGGGAAATAACTAATAAAATTAGAGATGATAATTATAATAATGGTAATAAAAATAAAGATAATAAAAAGTATGAGTTAAGAACTTGTGAGTTATTGGATTATTTATATAATAACTCTATGTATGATAATAATAAAAATACTTCTAAACTAATTGCGGTTACAGAAAAGGAGGTAGAATATGAGTTAAAAGTAAATGGTAAAGCTCCTTTGAATAAAAATGATACTATATTCATAAATGATATAAATATAAGTTATAAGTCAGAAGATGGCACTATAGAATATCCATATGGTTATTTTGTACCGTATATAATGGAACAAAGTAATGTAGATGGACATTATGACCCTAATGAAAGAACAATAAGTGGAAACTTGGAATTAATACTTAGTTATCAATTACAAGAAGAAGATGTAGTTATAGAAAGTATTAATTTTCAAAAGAATTACTCTCAAGGTAGTTCTAAAATGAAGGGTGAATATAAAATTTACAATTACAAGATTAAGGATTATGAAGTATTAAATTTTGATGATGAGTTAAGCATAACTAACATAGAAGACTACATCTTAGATGGAAATATTAAAATTAAAATTCGTGGTAATAATGAAGAGTGGACTAGAATTCCGGATATTTCTGTGAAGGGTAAGGTGAAGTAGATGTTAACTATAATAAATCTTGAAAAGTTTTATGGTAAATATAAAGCAGTTAATGGATTAGATATGCATCTAAAAAAAGGGGATATATTTGGATTTATTGGTCCTAATGGAGCAGGAAAAAGTACAACTATGAAAATCATTGCTGGGCTATTACCTGCTGATGGTGGAGAAATATATGTAGATGGGATAGATGCTTTAAAGGATAATAAAAAGTTAAAAGAAAAAATCGGATATATGCCTGATTTCTTTGGGTCTTATGAGAACCTAAAAGTTATAGAGTATATGGAGTTTTATGCATCTATTTATGGAATTGTAGGAAAAGAATCAAAAGATTTGATAATGGATTTACTAGAATTAGTTAACTTAGAAGAAAAAAAAAGATGCCTATGTAGACGGATTATCTAGAGGAATGAAACAAAGACTTTGCCTTGCAAGAAGTTTAGTTCATAATCCAGAGCTGTTAATTCTTGACGAACCAGCTTCAGGAATGGATCCTAGATCTAGATTTGAGATGAAGGGTATTTTGAAAAATCTCAAAGACATGGATAAGACAGTTATCATAAGTTCTCACATACTCTCTGAAATGAATGAAATTTGTACATCAGTTGGAATTATAGAAGAAGGTAATTTGATATACTCCGGTGGTATAAATAACTTACTAAGCAGAATGAGTAGTAATAATCCATTAAAAATAATAGTAAGAGATAAAGTTAAGGAATCAAAGGTTATACTTAGTGAACTTCCATATATAACAAATATAAAGGAAAATTCAAAAGAACTTACAGTTTTTTTCAATGGAGGAGAAATAGAAATATCTAATACTATTAAGGCTTTGGTATTAAAGGATATACCTGTTGTTTCTTTTACTCAAGTAAGTGAAAATTTAGAGGATGTATTCATAAAGATTACTGAAAAGGAATCGAAGTAGGGGGAAAGAATTATGAAAATTAATCCTATATTGAAGAATGAAAGCAAGGTAGGAGTTAGAACCTTCAGATTTAATTTAATGGTTATGTTATATGTAGGGATACTTTCAATAGTAGCTATGTGGGCTTATTTTATTATAAATAGTGATAAATATGGTATGGGAATAGATTTAAGTAAATTTACAATACTAAGTTTTGCTTTAGCTTGTGGGCAAGCGGTGTTATTGATGTTTATAGTACCAGTACTTACAGCTACATCAATCACAGGAGAAAGAGAAAGGCAGACATTAGATATTTTACTTTCAACTAATCTGTCACCTATGAAAATAGTTTTAGGAAAATTAATGTCAACTGTAACAAAAGTTGCTTTATTAATTATTAGCACTATGCCAATATATGCTATAAACTTCTTAGTTGGAGGTACTAGTTTTAAAGAATTAATTATATTAACACTATTTTTTATAAGTACAACTATATATGTGGGATCTATAGGAATATTTATGTCTACTGTATTTAAGAGTTCAAAATCTTCAACGGTGGCAAGTATATTAACGGTTTTATTTATTGTAATTGGAACTATTATAATAGGTTTTGTTGTGATTAGTAGAGATTATTATGATGCATTATCTAATAATACAATATCAACATTTACAATAAATCTACCATTTTGGTTGTATATTAATCCAACTATTGAGTTTATATATATTCTAATTAAACAGAATGGAATTTTATACTTTGCTCCTGATTTAATAAACTATATGAATTTAAATAAAATATTTGTTATATCTTTAATAAATCAAGGAATAGTAACATTATTGCTAATATTACTTTCAGCATGGAGATTAAATCCAGTAAGAAAATCAATTATTAAGGTGAGAAGATGAACAATATAGATAAACAAATTTCAAAGTTTATAAAGAAAGGTGGAAAAAGAATAAGGCTAAATGTATTTATAGAGAATTTACTAGTGTCACTAATAGTGGCATTAAGTATTTCCTCTATGGCAAGTATATTAGGGTTATTTATACCCATATACAATTTATTTGAAATATGCTTTATTATATTCACTATATCTATGAGTATTTATATATTTATATATTTGTATAAGCTTAGACCAGATAATAAAAAGGTAGCTCTTAAGCTAGATTCTAAGGGTCTTAACGAGAGATTAATCACTTCATTAGAATTAATAAATAAGGATGACAACATATCAAATGCACAGAAGGAAGATACCATAGAGGTAATAAGAGAAATTAAGATTTCAAAAATTACTCCTTTTCACATAAAAAGAAAGAATTTATATAGTTTAATAGCTATTTTAACAGTTTTGATTATAATTTTATGTATTCCGACTACTGCTAAAAATCAAGCTAGAGAGATTAGAAAGATGAAGAAGTTTAATAAAGAAGTAATAGAAAAAATAAAGGGTGAGAAAAAGGACACTAAGGGTAGTGAGGAGTTATTAGAGGATGATAAGTTAGATATAGTAAAGGAATTAGATAAGTCTATAGATGAAATAAAGAAGAGTGAAAGTAAAATAGATACAGAAAAAGCTTTAAATAAGCTGGAGAAAAAACTAGATAATATAGAGAAAAATTTAGATAGTGTGGATAGTAAAGAAAAAATACAGAATATTTTGAAAAAGTTAAATTTAAACAAAGAACAAACAAGTGAAAAATTAGCTATTTTAAATAAAATGGCTAAGGAGTTATCTAAAATTGACAAAATGAAAGAACTTAGTGAAGCTATAAATTCTCAGGATGAAGATAAAATTAAAGAAGCTTTAGATAAATTAGGGGAAGATTTAAAGAATTTGAAAGATGAAGATAAAGAAGAAATTTCAAATAATCTTGAGAATATATCTGCTAATATAACAGATGAAAATTTAAAAGGTGCATTATCCTCTACAGCAGCATCCATTAGTAGTGGGAATATAGATCTTAGTAAGTTACAAAATGCTTTGATAAGTTTAAATAAGGATTCCATCAATGCTGATAATGGAGATAACAAAAATGGTACTGGATCACAAAATAATCAAAGTGGAAATGGAACAAATGGCCAAGGGAATGGTGACGGCAATGGTATAGGTAATGGAATGGGAAATGGTAGTGGTTCAGGAAATGGAAGTGGATGGGATACTGGAAATAAAGAAAATGGAGAAGGAAAGCTTAACAGTGGTGAAAAAGTATTTCTTCCTAATAGAGGTACAGGTGCTGATGAAAATTTAAAAGGAAATATATCAGAAGGCGGAAATTCTCAAAGTATCACTACAGAGAATGGAGTAAACATAGCTGGAGATTCTATAGACTATGAAAAAATTATTCATGAATATTCTAATAGTGAGATAGTAGGACTTAAAAATAAATCAATACCAAAGTCGCTGCAAGATTTAATAAAAAAATACTTTGAAGAATTAAAATAAGGATGAGGTGGAAAATGGAGATAAATAAACAATTAATAGAAGATACTGTAGAGAAAATAAATAAGTGTGAAATTGAAATATCTAAGGGGATCATAGGTCAAAAGGATGTAATAAGAAAGGTTTTAATAGGAATTTTATGTGGAGGAAATATACTTCTAGAAGGGGTACCAGGACTTGGAAAAACTCAACTAGTTAAAACTATTTCTAAGGTCTTAAAGCTAAGTTTTTCTAGAATTCAATTTACACCGGATCTTATGCCGGCTGATGTAGTTGGAACAAACCTTATTGTTAAGGATAAAGAAGAAACTAAATTTAAATTTGAACAAGGCCCTGTATTTGCCAATTTAGTTTTAGCAGATGAAATCAATAGAGCTACTCCTAAGACTCAATCAGCTCTTTTAGAAGCCATGCAAGAAAAAACTGTTACCGTAGGAAGAACCACATATAATTTACCTAATCCATTTATGGTTTTAGCTACACAAAATCCAATAGAGATGGAGGGAACTTATTCCCTTCCAGAAGCTCAGATGGATAGATTTTTATTTAAGTTAAAAGTCGATTTTCCATCCTTGAATGAGTTAAAGGACATTATGGATATTACTGTTACTAATAACAATGTAGATTTGAAAGGTATGCTCACAGGTGAAGATATATTGGCTATGAGGTCTATTGTAAGAGAAGTACCTATGGCAGAGGCAGTTAAAGAATACGCGCTAAAACTCATATTAGCAACTCATCCTGAAAGTGAATATTCTAATGATTTTGTAAAAAAGTATGTTGAAGTAGGAGCAAGTCCAAGGGGAGCTCAAGGTCTTTTTAATGGTTCTAAGGTAGAAGCTATTTTAAAGGGTAGACTTAATGTGGCCTTTGAAGATATAAATGATATTGCATATGCAGTGTTGAGACATAGAATATTCCTTAATTTTGAAGCTGTATCAGAAGGTATAACTACTGATATGGTTATTAAAGAAGTTATTAAAAGTTTGAAGGTTATATAAAATGAACAGGAAATTTGATAAAGAATTTTTTAAAAAACTAAATAATATTAGTATAAAATTAAATCTTAAGTTATCCAAAGGAACTCAAGGAGGGCGGAAATCTAAAGCTAGAGGAACTTCAGTAGAGTTCTCAGATTTTAGAGAGTATGTTCATGGGGACGATTTTAGAAGGGTAGATTGGAATGCTTATGGAAGATTTGAAAAATTATTTGTAAAACTTTTTATGGAAGAAAGAGAAGGTAACTTTAGTATATTTATAGATTGTAGCAAATCTATGGATTTTGGAGAATTTAATAAAGGAAACATGGCCTTAAAAATAGCAGCATCCTTAAGTTATATTGCTATTAATAATCTTGATAGGGTAAGAATTAGTGTGTTAAAGGAAGAGGGAACTGAACTATTTAACAGGTCAAGGGGAAAAGAATCTTTTATAAAGATTATAGATGGATTAGAAAGCTTAGAGTTTAGTGGTAAAACAAACCTGAAATCACCTATATTAAAAAATAGATTTACTAGTATAGGTATGTCTATTCTAATATCGGATTTTTTAATTTCCAATGGAGAAGAAGAAATAGAAGAAATAGTGAAGTATCTTACTTATAAAAAACAACAGGTTGTATTTATACAAATATTATGCAAAGAAGAAAGAGATCCTGAGATTATGGGAACTAAGAATATTATAGATATGGAAACTAAGGATGAAGCTAAAGTATCAATAACACCAAAGTTATTAAAATTATATAAATCTAGGATAAAAGAACATGAGGATATGTTAAAAAACATAGTTAAAAAGTATGGTGGAGCCTTTATAAGGGTAAATTCGGAAGAGGATATAGAAAAAATAATTTTAACAGATTTATTTAATCATAAACTTTTAGGGTAAGGAGGAAATTTATGAGCTTTTTGAATATATGGCCATTATTTTTTTTAGTAACCATACCCTTTTTAATTTTATTATATATTTTAAAGGAAAAATCTGAGGATCTCTCAGTATCATCGTTAATATTTTGGCAAGAAATATATAAAACACTAGAAGTTAATAGTCCTTTTGAAAAATTAAAGAAAAATATTATGTTATTCCTCCAAATATTGATTACATTACTAATTATATTAGCTCTTATGAATCCATTTATAAGATTTTTGGGTAAGGAATATACTGATTTAATAATAGTAATAGACAACTCAGCTAGTATGTTAGGTGTAAATAATGAGGAAACCTGTATCAATAGAGGAAAAGCTATAGCTAAAGAATATATAGAATCTGCTACAAATGGCACAAAGATATCTATTATTACAGCAAATAAGGATGTGGAGGTATTAGTTACAGCATCAGAAAATAAGGACTTAGTTAAAGATAAAATTGACAGCATAACTAAAAGTTTTAGTCCAGGGGATTTAAAGGATTCTATAAAATTAATTGAATCAATGACTAAGGAGCTAAAAAATTATGAGGTGTTATTTATAACTGATGAAGAATTAGACATAGGAGATATAAATGGAAGAATAGTTTATTTAGATAAAAACAAATCTAATATATCTATAGATAATATTGCTCATAAAATAGAAGATGGAAAGGTATCAATAATATCAACCATAACAAATAGAGGAAATGATGATTATAGTGGAGATTTTTATCTTTATGGGGAAAAGGAATTACTAGAAGCTACTTCTATAGAATTAAAAAAAGGAGAAGAGATTACACTTAATTTTAATATAGAATATACTGATATAGATTACTTAAAAGGTGAAATATCAGGAAAGGATGCCATATTAGAAGATAATACATTTTATCATGTAATGAAGAATAATGATGATAAAAAAGTATTGCTTGTAAGTAATAAAAATGTATTTTTGGAGAAAGCTTTGTCTGTAGTTAGTAAGGCAGATGTAATAAAAACTAATGATATAAGTAATATATCTGAAAAGGATAGATATAATTTATATATTTTTGATGGTATGTTAGGTGAATATATGCCTCAGGATGGTAATATTTTAATAGTTAATCCAACAGAAAATAATTTATTTAGTGTATTAGGTGAACAAGCTGGTGGAGAAGCTGCGGTAGTTAGTGAAGATATACCTAAATACCTTCAGAATATGACTTTTATAGCATCTAAAATAAAGAAGACTGAAATGCCGTCATGGGCAAAGTCTTTAATAAATATAGGAGATAAATCTGTATTATTTCTCGGGAAACATAATAATCAGAAAGTTGCTGTAGTAAATTTTGATTTTCATGATACTGATTTACCACTTAAAGCAGAGTTTCCTATGCTTATTGATTATATATGTGAAGAGCTTATAGATAGAAATATAGTTAATAGTAATTATATTGGTGGAGAGGATATAAAAATAAATGGAAGTTCAGCATATGATGAATTAATTTTAACTACTCCCAGTGGAAGAGTGCATACTATAGAGAATGATAGTATATTAAAGGAAAATTTAGAGCTTGGAGTTTATGCTATAGAAGATAATAATCATAGTTTTAATGAAATGTTCTCTATTAATTTTCCATCTATTGAGGAAGGAAATATAATGGAAGATACTATAGAGGATTTAGAAGCTAGATCAAATAACAAGGGTAGCATTAAAGGAATGTTAAATATAACACCTTATATAATAAGTTTAATTATGATTTTTATTATTGTGGAATGGGTTTTGTATAAAAAGGGATATTAAAGTATATATTAAAAATTAATTTTTTATAGCTATATAATCATTAGAAAGGGGGGACTGGAGTGAACTTTGAAATTGAAAAAGTATATTTGTTATTTTTAATACCAATAATTCTCATGGTAATGTACTTGATATCTAAAAAGATTAAATTAAAAGACAAAGGTATTAATTTTATTAATATAAATAGGTTTATTATTATAACAATACTTATACTTGCTATGTGTAACATAAGTATAAGTGTTAAGACAAAGGATTCATCAACCATATTTTTATTGGATTTATCTCATAGTATGAGTAATTATAAAGGTGAAATAAAGGAATTTGTAAAAAGTGCTATAGAAGCTTCACCATCAAATAATAAAATAGGAATAGTTACTTTTGGTGAAAATCAAGAAATAGAACAGTTCCTTACCTACTCTAAAAGCTTTAATGATATTCAAACTTCTCCAATTGGTAATACTACTAATATAGAAGAAGCAATAAAATTTTCTTTAAGCATGTTTAAAGATAGTAACTATAAGAGAGTAGTTTTAATTACAGATGGAAAAGAAAATCAAGGTGATATATTAGAAACGTCAACTTATTTTAAGGATAATCAGATTGATTTTCAAGTATATAAAGTAGATAGTGAACAAGTAGAAGATGTATATATAGAAGATATAGATATACTTGACAAAGTAGCTATAGGAGAAGAATTTTCTGTAACTGTAAATATTAAATCTAATATTAAGACAAAATCAAGGATATCAGTATATTCAGGAAGAGAAAAAAAAAAGTGAAAAAGAAATTGATATAGAAAAGGGCGATAATACATTTTTATTTAAAGATATTCAACATAAAGGTGGGTTTAAACCATATAAAGTAGTTATAGAGCCAGAAAATGATGGAATCTCATATAATAATGAATATACAACATATACTAATATAGTTTCAAAACCAGAGATTTTGGTAATACAAGGAAAAATTGGTGAAGGAAAGGGACTTGAAGAAAATCTAAAGACCATAGGTAGTAGTTATACTATGATAAATCCTAGTACTGCACCTAGATCTATAAATGAACTTATAGAATATAAGGGAATATTTCTTTGCAATACCCATGTAGACGATTTACCTAAGGGTTTTTTAGATAATGTGGAAAGTTATGTGAAAGATTATGGTGGTGCAATTATAACTACAGGGGGAGATAATTCTTATGCTTTAGGAGGATATAAGAATTCGGTTTTTGAAGAGATACTTCCTGTTAGCTCTGATAAAAAAGGTAAAAATGAAATTCCGGAGATATCTTTAACGTTGGTATTAGATAGATCTTCTAGTATGCTGTCTTCAGATCAAGGCAGTTTTAGTAAAATTAGTTTAGCAAAAGAGGCTGCAATTAGATCCCTAGATAATTTAAGAGAAACTGATAATATAGGTGTAGTAACTTTTAATACAGAATATAGCTGGGCAGTACCTATGCAAAAGCTATCTAACAAAGATACGGTTTCTGATAAAATTAATAGTATTATAGCTGAAGGTGGAACGTCTATATATTCAGCGCTAAATGAAGCTTATAACAAGCAAAAAGAAAGTAGTGCAAAAATAAAACATATAATACTATTAACAGATGGACAAGATGGTATGGGAGAAAATGAATATAAAGCTTTAATAAATGATATCAAGAAGGATAAAATGACTTTATCTACAGTGTCTATAGGTACTGATAGTAATAATCAATTGTTAGAATGGCTTAGTAATAATGCTGGGGGGAGGTACTATCATAGTGATATATATACAGATGTACCAAGAATATTTGCAAATGAAATATTAATATCTACTGGGGAATACTTAATAAATGAAGAATTTACTCCTAAAGTATCTGCTCATCATGATATTTTGAATAATGTTATAGATGAAGGGAAATTTCCACATCTTTTTGGTTATGTAGGTACTTCTATAAAAAATACAGCTATAGAGATAATGACTTCTCATATGGATGAACCAGTTTTAGCAGCATGGCAATATGGTATTGGTAGAATAGTAGCATTTACCTCAGATGTAAATGGTCAATGGAGTAAAGATTTATTAGCGTTTGAAAAAACACCACAACTTTTTAGTAATATAATATCATGGACAATGATTGATTATGATAATAGTGGAGAGTTAAGTATTACACAGGAAGGAAGTATTGCCAAAGTACAATATGAGACTAACAATCATGAGGATAATAAGACGGTTAAAGGAGCGTATACCTTTGAAGGAAACACTACGTCAGAATTTGAACTAAAACAAGTATCACCTGGTAAATATGAAGGAAATGTACCTATGAGTGAATTGGGATTCTATAGTTTTAACATTACTGAAGAGTTACAAGGTAAGACTATAGCTAGTCAATTAGGAGGGTTTGCATATCAATATTCTCCCGAATATAAATTTCAAGAACAATCTAATAGTTTATTAGCTTTAGTAGAAGATACTGAAGGAAAAATTATAAATTCTGTAGAGGATATATATGAGATAAAGAGCAATAAGGGGCATACTAAAAGAAATATAACTAATTTATTATTAATAACAGCTATGTTATTGTTTTTATTTGATATAACTTATAGAAGGTTAGGTTTAAAGAGGTATATAAACAAGAAGCTCTTTTATAACATTAAAGAAAAGATATATGCAAGTAAAATAGAACAATACAAAGAAGAAAATAATACTATAAAAGCAAAAAAGATAGGTAGTTTAACTAAGAAAAATAAAGAAGAAGAAAATATATTTAAAAAAGAAATTATAAAAACAGATCTAGAAGAAAAAAAGCTAGATATAAAACAGGAAAAAACTAATATAAAGCGTATAAGCATATATAAAGATAGACTTAATAGGGATAAATCCAAAAATCAAAATGGGGGTCTTAACACAGGTGAGTTATTAAAAAAGAAGCGTGAGAGAAATGAAGATTAAAAATATATGTTTAAATTAAAAATGAGCAACCCTTTTATTGTAAGTGAAAGGGTTGCTCATTTTAATTATATATAAATAGTTAGATGTTTTGTTAAAAATATGTTTTAAATGATATATCTATACTAAATTTTCTTTAATGAAGTTAACTACTGTATCTACATGGCCTGGAACTTTAACTTTTCTAAATTCTTTAACTATGTAGCCATCTTTATTTATTATGAAAGTACTTCTTTCTATTCCAATAGTCTTTTTACCATACATATTCTTTTCTTTTAGAACATCATATAATTGACAAACAGATTTATCTTCATCAGCTAACAAAAGAAAGTTAAGTTCTTGTTTCTCAATAAACCTTTCATGAGATTTAACACTGTCTTTACTAATTCCAATAATTACTGTATCTAATTCATCTAATATTTCTTTGCTATCTCTAAAGTTTATAGCTTCATTTGTACAACCTTGGGTATTATCTTTTGGATAAAAGTATAATACTATATTTTTGCCTAAGAAGTCACCAATTGAGTGAGTATTGTTATCACTACCTATTAAAGAAAAGTTTGGAGCTTTTTTTAATTGTAATGTATCATTCATTATTATCATCCTCCTAAAGAAAGTTAATACTAATAATTAACTAATATCTATTATTAATATTATAGCATTAATGGGGATTAAAATATACAGAAAGTCTAGAAAAAAGGATTAATATACATATATAGTAAACATATATAAGGATACTTGTCCTGGTGTATCAATACAAGAAAAGAGAAGTATGTTGGTGAAAAATATAGGAATATATGAATATTATCTAGCTAATAGGTAAATAATGAAATTGAATCTATTTAAGATCATGATAAGATAAGTCTTGTCGCTGAGAGATGCGGCAGAAAACAACAAGAAATTAAGAAAAAAACTTCTTAAAAAAATGTTGACAGATAAGAGATTATATAGTAGAATAGTAAGAGTCGTCGGAAGTAATCGATGATAATGAAAACCAAATGGTCTTTGAAAATTAAACAGAGAAAAAGGTAAAACCAGTTAATTCCGATAGAGAAATCTAATCA
>NZ_JPMD01000053.1 GCF_000732635.1 Clostridium sulfidigenes
TTAAAAAATTAATTCAATTAATAAGAAGTCACTCATATATTATAGTATAAGAGAGGAGGAGAATGACTTGAAAAAAACATATGTGTTAGATACTAACGTTATATTATATTCATCAGGAGCATTATTATCTTTTGGTAATAATGATGTAGTAATACCAGAGGTGGTATTAGAGGAGCTGGATGATTTTAAAAAAAATAAAACTGACCTTGGATTAAATGCTAGACAGGCATCGAGAATTATAGATGGATTAAGAAAGTTAGGAAATTTGAATGAAGGAGTACCTCTTCCTGGTGGTGGTAAACTAAGAATAGAGACTAATTGCTTAAATGCAGAAGTTCCAAAGTTTTGGGATAGAAATAAAGCTGATAACAGGATACTCCAAGTATGTAAGGCGTTAAAAGATGCTGGGGAAGATGTTATATTAATTACAAAGGATACCTTTGAAAGAATAAAAGCAGATATTGTTAATGTAAAAAGTGAAGATTTTTATGAGAAGGTAGTTCCAGCTGGAGATGAGCAGTATACTGGTAGAATGGAAGTCTATGTTTCACAAGATAAGCTTTCAGAATTCTATTCTAAAAAGGTTATATCTAAAAATGACGTAGTATGTTATCAAGAAGAAAATGATGAGTATTATACTCCTACCCTTTATACAAATCAATTTTTAGTTATGCATTCCTTAGAAAATAAAAAACAAAGTGCATTAGGCAGATTTGATGGAGAAAATATAGTACATTTGCATTATAAGGATAGCAAACCCCTTGGATTAAGTGCTAGAAATGTAGGACAAAGATTCATGTTAGAGTGTCTATTTACGTCATCTAATATGGCTCCTTTAAGTATAGTAAAAGGTCCAGCAGGAACAGCCAAAACATTATTTTCTTTAGCAGTAGGATTACAGAAAATCATAGAAGAAGAAACTGGTGAATATAGAAAGATATTAGTATGTAGACCTAATGTAACTATGGATGAAGAAATAGGTTTTTTACCAGGTACTGAAGAACAAAAAATATCTCCATTTATGAGACCTATTTTTGATAATTTAGAAGTTCTAGTAGATTCAGATGAAAAAGAAAGATATAAAAATGAAAAAGAGTTACAAGATAAGGTAAATGAATTATTTGATAGAAGGATTATAACCACTGAAGCCATAGCATATTTAAGAGGTAGATCAATAATAAGACAGTGGGTAATAATTGATGAGGCTCAAAATCTCTCTCCAAAGCAAGTAAAGGCAATTACAACTAGGGTAGGTATTGGAACAAAACTTATACTTATTGGAGATCCGGACCAAATAGACCACCCATTTATGGATTCTAGGTCTAATGGGTTATGTTATGCATCTGAAAGAATGAAAGGTAGTAAATTGTGTTACCAAGTAACTTTGAAATATGATGAATGTGAAAGATCACCATTATCCTTTGAAGCTGCTCAACGTTTGTAGTATAAATCACAAATTTATTAGTATATAATAATTTTTATAGTATTTATATAATAGTAAAGAATCGATAAGTATTTAATAATATTTATTGGTTCTTTTTTTTGGCTCTGTAGTTAATTAAAGTGATAAATGTTACAAATGCTCCAATATTATATTTAAGAAAAGTTATTAATACATGGAGTGAGCATAGCTAAAATTGCACCTATTTAAAATGTTACATATTTAACTAGTTAAATATATAAATATATAACTAGTTAAATAGTTGTTTTATCCATGGGGGGTTCAGCAGTTTTTGTATTTTAATAGTGTAACAAAGTCTATAGTAAAGGTATAATACAAATATTTTTTATTAAATTAAGTAGTTGAAAAAATAATAAAAATTTTATATTAATAAAAGAATTAAAAAGAGTGATAAAAATATGATATACTAGGAGTATTGCAGAAGGAGTGAAAAGGATGAACAATAATTATTTATTGGGAAGAATCTTAGTGATACCAGCAATTTTAGTTGCATTTACATTTAAGGGATATGTTCAATCTAAAATTGCTATAAAACTTGGTGATGATACCCCAAAAGAGTATGGGAGAAATACTTTAAATCCTTTGAAGCACATCAGTGTATTTGGGTTTATATTTATGCTTATAATAGGTTTTGGATGGATAAAACCTGTAGAAATTAATAAATCAAATTTTAAAAATCTTTATAAAGATGATTTTAAAATAAGACTTGGAGGACTTCTAACTACTTTGACTATAGGATTTATAGCTACAATAGCTCTAGCTTTATATGTCAAGTTTATACCAGGAAATAGTGATATTAAGTATATAATATATTTAATTATCCAACAAACAGCTATCGTAAATTGTTCTTGGTTTATATTAAATTTATTACCTATACCAGGTTTTGATGGATTTAGCATAATAGTAGATATATTAGGAGATAAATCTAATAGATTTCAAACTATAATGTATAAAAACAACATGTTAATATTTATTATATTAGTTCTACCTATTATAGGTGGATTTTCAATTTTAGATTTTGTAGTTGGAGTACCAGGACAGTATATATATAATATTTTTGCAGCTATGGCTACATATTTATTTTTATAAAATTTATTAAGACAAAAATAAATATATGATATAATTTAACAAACTAATATCGAGGAGAGTAATATATGAGACTTAGAAAAAAGCATTGGGCAAGACCAGAATTAGAAGCTAGTGATATTGTAATATATGATAAATACGGTCATTGCGGAAAATGGAGAGAAGAATTTGAAAATAATAATCCTATTCATTTAGAGTTAGGTTGTGGTATGGGAGGACATATTAGTCAACGTGCAATTAAAGATAGAAATGTAAACTTTATAGGAATAGATTTAAAAGATGAAGTTGTAGTATATGCATTAAGGAAAGTTATGGCATCATTTGAAGGAATAGAAAGAGCAAAAGATATAAATGCAAGACTCATAGTTCTTAATATAATGCTTATAGACAACGTATTTGGTAAAGATGAGATAGATAGAATATATATAAACTTCTGTAATCCTTGGCCGAAAAAAAGTCATAACAAGAGAAGACTTACATATACGAAATTTTTACAGTCATATAAAAAGTTTTTAAAACCAAATGGAGAGATATGGTTTAAAACCGATGATGTAGATTTATTCAATGATTCTCAAGAATACTTTAAAGAAGCAGGATTTTCTATAGAATTTATAACCTATGATTTACATAATAGTGGATTTGAAGGTAATGTAGTTACAGAGTATGAAAGCAAATTTACAGCTATGGGAATGAAAACTATGTTCTTGGTGGCAAGATTAAAATAAAAACAAGAGACAAGATTTAGCTTTATATTGATGTTGAATCTTGTTTTTTTATTTTTATAATGTATTTAATCTATAGATATTTCAAATAGAAAATAAGAAAACTATAAGTATATTTAATAAATTTTGACTATAAATAGTGCCTTTGCTATATTTATGTAGGTATATAAAATAGTAAAACCATATGGGGGGGAATTAATATGAGAAAAAAGGCATTATTATTAGCTATGAGCTTAATGTTAACTACTACTATTTCCTTGGTTGGTTGTGGTAAAAAAGAAGAAGTAAAACCAGAAGCAAATTCTTCAAAAGGAGCTCAAGTTGAAGAAAAGGTTAGTTTTAAAGGTAAGTACATAGTAGATGTTTCATATGTAAAAGAAAGTTTAGAAAAAGAAAATCTACTTCTCATTGATGCAAGGGGTGAAGAAACTGCAAAAAAAGGAACTATTCAAGGAGCAATGGCTATGGCATGGCAGTCTATTGCTAAAGTTGAAGATAGCAAAGCTGGAGATGAGATGTGGGGTACTATTCTAGAACCAGAAGAGTTAAGTAAAAAGCTAAGTAACCTTGGTATTGATAAAGATAAAGAGATTATTATTTTTGCAGCGGCTAAAAATGGATGGGGCGATGACGGAAGAATTTTATGGGAGCTTGTAGCAGCAGGCTATGATAATGTTAAAATGGTTGATGGTGGATACGATGCTATGGTATCAGCAGGGTTACCAGTAGTAAAGGAGATTGCTACACCGGAGCTAGCAGATGTAAAAATTGAGGCTATTGATGATACTCATTTAATTAACACTGATGCTTTAAAAAAAGAATATGAAAATGTAAAGGTAGTAGATGTTCGTGCTGATGAAGAGTATGAAGGAAAGACCTTGTATGGTGAGGCAAAAGGTGGTCATTTACCAGGGGCAATACACATTAAATATACAGATTTATTTAATGAACAAGGAAATTTAAAGTCAAATGATGATTTAACAAAAATATTTGAAACATCAGGATTATCAAAAAGTGATAAGATAGTAACCTATTGCACAGCAGGTATTCGTTCTGCATATATGCAGTTAATTCTTGAAATGTGTGGATTTGAAAATTCTCTAAATTATGATGAATCATACTATAGATGGTGTGCGGTAGAGGAAGTTGAAAACTAATATCATAAAGTTAATATTATAAAATAAAGTATTCTTTGATATCAAAGAATACTTTATTACAATAGAAAAACATTATATCTAATACAAGAAATAATACAAATTACTGAATAGCTTGGATATTATATATGATACAAAAAAGATAATAAGTAAATATGATTTTCTATGGATAAATATACATAGTTAAAGTAAGGAGTATGTTATGGAAAAGAAATTAACACACAAAAAAAGAAATTTAGGAAAAATCTTAATATTAATTATAGTATCACTAGGTTTAGCATATTTTTTCATACCAACTTTCAATTCAAAAGTAAATGGCATCTTTATGTTATTCCGCTCTATGAGTATTGAGTCTGTGGCTGGATATATAAGATCCTTTGGAATATATGCAGTATTAGTTTCATTTTTACTAATGGTGTTTCAATCAGTGGCAGCACCCTTGCCGGCATTTCTAATAACCTTTGCCAATGCTGCTATTTTTGGATGGTGGAAGGGTGCTCTATTATCATGGATTAGTTCTATGACAGGAGCAGCTTTGTGTTTTTATATTGGAAGAATTCTTGGACGAGATGCTGTTGAAAAACTTACTAGTAAATATGCAATGGCAAGTGTGGATGGGTTCTTTGAAAAGTATGGTAAACATACAATTTTAGTATGTAGATTATTGCCTTTTGTATCCTTTGACTTTATATCCTATGCAGCAGGACTAACATCTATGGGATTTTTAGAATTTATAGTGGCTACAGGGATTGGACAATTACCAGCAACTGTTGTTTATTCCTATATAGGTGGTATGTTAACTGGTGGAGCTCAAATGATTGTTACGGCGTTATTAATACTTTTTGCAATAACTGTATTAGTATTTATGTTTAAACAGATATATAATGAGAGACAAAAGAAAAGTAAAAAATAAAATGCAGAGTTAAAATTCACTCTGCATTTTATAATAAAAGTTATTTTTCTAATAATTCATCATATGGCCAACCTTTTTGGCCTTTTTCTAATATAAACATTCTCTTTGCATCCACACCTTTAGTTGTTAAGTAATCAATAGTGTTTTTAGCACCACCGCCACCACCTGGGCAAATAACTATTATTGGCTTATCTGTTTTATTAATTTCATCTAAGGTAACATCTATTTTAGATCTTAAATCATCAGTATCTGCTGGATAAGCATAAGTTGGAACAGTACCAACAATATGATGTGCATCGTAATCTTCTTTTGGCTGTATATCTATTAAATAAATATCATCTTTATTTTCAATAGCAGTTTTTAATTGTTCAGCTGTATAATATTGATATTGTTTTTCTTCGCCTTCTTTTGAAGTATCCTTTGATTTACTACATCCCATAAGCATAGTTGAGATAATTAAGCAAAGAGCAAGTAGAAGAGTAAGTTTCTTTTTCATTTTATATCCCTCCGTAAGTAAATTAATATATTTATTATATTGGTTTCTATTACCAAAGTTATTATATATAAAGGATACATTAAAATCAAATAGGGAAATTAAATTGAAAGTAATAGGTGTATTAGAGATAGCTATACTTATTGACAATAATTATTATTAAAGCTATACTTTTTTTGTTGAAATAAAAGGATATGAAATAGGGGTCAATAGTACCTCTTATTTTTATGCATAGAAAGGTAGTGTTATAAGAGGATGGTTAAGGGGAAAATAAGCATAAAAACTCATCAACTTCTTAGTTTTAGTTCACTATTTATTGAGCTTTCACCAGGAGAAAATGTATTTTGGCCAGGGTGTGCTATTTTATCTATGGGAGAAGAAATAGTGATGAAAACCTATGAACTTTTAAAAACACAGATACCTGATTTAAAATTAAGTACTATGTGCTGTGGAAAACCATCACTTCATATAGATGGGGGAAAACCTTATGAGAAAAGAAAACAGTTTTTAAATAAGGCTTTTGAGAAAAATGGAGTAAAGAAAATTTATACTTTATGTCCTAATTGCCAAAATACTTTGGTTGAAAATAGCAATTGTGAAATAATATCAGCATGGACAGTTTTAGATGAGATAATCCCCAAAAATAAATATAATATATATAAAGGAAGAAAATTATCCTTACATGATCCTTGTCCAATAAGAGGTTATTTAGAGAATGCTGTTGCTGCAAGAAATATATTAAATAAACTAGGAGTAGATATATTAGAGTTCCCTAATAATAGGGATAGAACAATTTGTTGTGGGAAAAAAGATATGATTATGACTTTATATCCAGAAAAAGGTCAAAAGCTATTTGAAATTCGTGCAAAACAAGCACCATCCAAAGAAATAGTGACATACTGCAGTTCTTGTGTAGATACTTTTAGAAAAAATAGTTTTGAAGCATATCATATTTTAGAGTTATTATGGGAAACAAAGGCTAATGGGTCTTGGAAGAATAGGTATAATTCTGTAAGGAAGAGTAAGAGGTAAGATTGATAATGTTAGATACAAGGGGAAGAAAATATTTTGATAGAATATTTGATAAAATCGGAAGAAGTTTTCTTAAAATCGGTTTCATGCCAACACATATAACTTTTATTGCCGCTATGGTTGGAATCGTAGGAGCTGTTTCATTTTCCTTTGATAAGTTTATTTTATCAATAATTTTATTATGGATTTCTGGATTTTTAGATGCTGTAGATGGTTCTATGGCAAGACAAAGCGGTAAGGTTTCAGAGGTAGGTACATTATTAGATATATGGCTTGATAGATTAGTTGAAATTTCATATATAATATCCTTTGCTATAGTATGTAATGAGGCAACCTTTACCTTAATGATATTAGCTTGCACTATAATTTTATCTATGACGGTATTTTTGACTAGTGGAATGCTCTTAGAAAATACAGGTATTAAAAGTTTTCATTATCAAGCTGGATTAATGGAAAGAACTGAAGGGTTTATAATGTTTACCTTTATGATAATCTTTTATCCTCATATGAAAATATTAGCATTTATTTATGCCGTGTTAATTTTATATACAGCAGTACAAAGACTATATATGGCAATTAAAGTATTAGGAGGTAACAATGAAAAATAAGAAATTAAAATCAAAACTTTTGATAATTCTTTCCATAATACTTGTTTTTGGACTTGTAGCCTGTGGTAAGAAAAATGATAAAGCTGAAGTGGTAAACTTATATGGATGGGGTGGAGATGAAAGAGTTAACACTTGGATTGATAAGGAATTGGCAGTTTATGTAAAAGAGAACTACAATATTACTTTAAATCGTATTCCTATGAATATTGATGAAATTTTACTGAAACTTACTAATGAAAAAAGCTCTACAGAAAAAGGGACTATTGATATTATATGGATAAATGGTGAAAATTTTCATTATGCTAAGGAAAATGAGCTTTTGTATGGACCTTTTTTAGATAAATTAGAAAATGCACAAGGGTATATAGACTTAGAAGGTGATGCTGCAAATAAGGATTTTGGGTATCCTACAGAAGGATATGAAGCGCCTTGGGGAACAGCTCAATTTGTATTAAATTATGATAGCGATAAGATAAATATACCACCAACTAATGCAGAAAAGTTAAAAGAGTATGTAACAAAGAATCCTGGTAGATTTACATATCCTCAGGCTAGTGATTTTACTGGCTCAGCCTTTGTTAGAACAGTACTTTATGATATTATTGGATATGATAAATTAAAGGACTTACCAGCAGATTATGATGAAGTTAAAGAAGCTATGACACCTGCATTAGAATACCTTAAAGGGATTGAGCCTTATCTATGGAAAAAAGGGGAGGTTTACCCTACAGATTCCGCTCAACTAGATGGTTTATATCAAGATGGTGAAGTTGATATTGCCATGGATTACAATGCTAATAAAGCTTTAAGTAAAGTAATGGATAAAAGTTGGCCTGTGTCTACTAAATCCTTTGTATGGGATAAAGGAACTCCATTTAATACACATTATTTAGCCATTGCAGCTAATGCATCTAATGTAGATGGTGCACTAAAGGTAATTAATGCTGCCTTATCAGCTGAAATGCAAATATCTAAAGCAGACTTAAGGGGATGGGCTGATCTACCATCTGTTGAATATAATAAGTTAAATCAAGAACAACAGAAGGAGCTTGATATAAAGCTTACTCCAGATAAAGAGTATGAACATACAATTCTAAACTATGAAGAACTTTCAAAGCATCAACAAGCAGAATTAAGATCAGACTTAGTGGTAATTATAGAAAAGGTATGGGAGGACGTGATTCTTTTTGATAAATAATAAGCAGAGACAAAAGGTTATAGGTGGATTAATGATTATTCCATCTTTATCTGTGATAGTTGTAATTACTATGTTTGTTATTATCAATACCTTTATGGAAAGCTTAGGATATATTCCTGAGCTTTCCTTTAATAATTTTACATTTAAATATTATAAAGAGTTATTTTCAGATCCTGTTTTTTTAAATAGTTTATACTATAGTTTTAAAATATCCTTAGTATCTTCAGTAATTGCTACAGTTTTAGGTAGTTACCTAGGATATTACATATCAAAATCAAGGAATAAATTTATAAATGTTTTATATAGATTGCCAATTCTACTCTCCTATGTGGCAGCGGCAGTTCTTATATATACAACTTATAGTGATAAGGGCTTACTATTTCACATAATATCATTATTAGGATTTTCTAATATAAATATAAATTTAATTTTTAACTCCAAGGGAATAGCAGTAATACTTTTAAATATTTTTAAAGGTATGCCTTTCATAGCATTTAGTGTTGTTCCTATTTTTATGAAAGTAAATAAAAATTATAGGTTTATAGCACAGAACTTAGGATGTACAAGATTTCAGTATATAATAAAAATTCTTTTACCTTTAGCTAAGAGAGCTATATTTACTTCATTTTTAGTAATATTTAATTTTAATATGTTTACTTATGAAGGTTTTTACTATCTAGGACCATCAAACCCAATTTCTATAGGGGTTTATGCTTATAAAACCTACCTAAATGCAGATTTATCCAATAGAATATATGGAATGGCTATAAATATGATAATGATCATAATATCTTTAATATTATGTGTGCTTTATTATAAAATGATAAAGGATAATAGACAAGAGGAGGTAAGGGAGTGAGAAGGTGGATTAAAAGTGTATTCATATTTTCTATACTTATATTTTTAGTACTTCCTATAATATCTATGATAGTTTGGGCCTTTTTTAAAAGTTGGAAAGCAACGGATATTTTACCTAATACTTTTACACTAGATGGTTTTAAATACTTTTTTACATCAGGAGATTGGTTTATTGGAATAAAGTCTATTTTCTTTTCTATAGAAGTAGCATTAATATCTTTAGTTTTAAGTATCATGGCTGCAAGATTTTTTATAACTACCCATATAAAGTATAAAGTCACATTGGAAAGCATTTTTTATTTACCTATGTTATTACCAGTAATAAGTATATGTTTAGGAAGTCATAAATTATTTCTAAACTATTTTACTTCTTGTAGTATTGCTGTTTTAGTGTTACATATTTATTTTTCCTTACCCTATGCATTTAAATTAATATATTCATATTATACTGTTTGGGGTATAGGAGATGAGCTTACAGCTCGAGGATTGGGTGCATCTTTTTGGCAAGCGTTTAAATATGTGAATATACCACTGTATGCTCAAGGGTATACATCAAGTTTTTTTTATGGCATTTATTATATCTTACTCTCAGTATTTCATAAATATGTTTATTGGAGATAATAGCCATGTTAACTTTTCTATGATTATGACGCCGTATATAGGAAATTCTAACAGAAATATAGCTTCGGTATATACATTAATGTATATACTCCATGGAGTAATAGTAATGATAATGAGTTCATATATAACAAAGAAGTGCAGTAAGGCATCTGAAAATAAATAACAAGTCAAAGATGGGAAGTATATTTTGAGTTAGACAAGGAAACAGGTTCCGCAGATAGTAGCACTATCTAAGGGTTCTGTTGACGCAGTATAACACAAAATAAACGAGCATTCTGACTTATTTATTTTTTGAAGATGCCTAATGATAAATATAGGGAGATGGGTTAAATATGAGTAAGATAGAGCTTAAAAACATATATTTTTCTATTGGTAATAAGGAAATTCTAAAAAATATTAATTTAACTATTGAAGATGGAGAGTTTTTCTCTATATTAGGTCCTAGTGGGGCAGGCAAGTCTACAATTTTTAAGACTATTACAGGGGCTATATTACCTAATGAGGGAGAGCTTAGATTAGATGGTGAGATTATTAACTATTTACCTATGGAAAAAAGAAATGTAGTAATGGTACACCAAGGAAATCAACTTTTTCCACATATGACGGTAAGAGAAAATGTAGAGTTTGGATTAAAAATGAGAAAGTTTCCAAGGAAATATATTGATGATAAGGTCAAATTTCTTGTTGAGTTTTTTAACATGAGTGAACATATGAAAAAGTACCCCCATCAACTTTCTGGGGGACAACAACAGTTAATATCATTAATGAGAGCTTTAGCTATAGACCCTAAGGTGCTTTTGCTTGATGAGCCCTTTACAGGGTTAGATAATAATTTAAAGCATTATATAAAAGACTATATAATGAAGATACAAAGACAGTTTAGAATTACTACCATTATGATCACTCATGAAAAGGAAGATGCTTTTTCTATGAGTAGTAGTATAGCTTTTTTATTTAAAGGAAGTATAGCTTTAGTAGATAAAACAGAAAACCTAAATAGATTAACTAATATACCTTGTATTGATGAATACTTAGGTGAAATTACTACTTTAGGGGATGGAAGGATTATTTTTTCTGATAGAATTATAAAGATAAAAAATAAGGAGTCAATTATTTAATTGATATCCTTATTTTTTATATTATATAGTTAAATGTTATGGGGAATTTCATATGAGGTTTATTTTAAGAATTGGTTTTTCCTATCCTTTTTCCAAGAATTAAAGAGAAAATCGTCAGCAATATTAGAAGTATAATTGATACCATAAATGCTGGGTTATGGATATTCAAAGCTTGATTTCCAATGTTCAAAAATACTAATGTACCTGGAAGAATTCCAAGGATAGTAGCTAACATATAGGAACTGAACTTTATTGATGTTAATCCAGCACCATAATTAATTAAATTGTATGGCATGGCTGGTATTAACCTTAGAATAAATATAATTCCAAAGCCTTTTTTTTCATCTAAATTAAATAAGAAGCTGCTCCAGTTTTCAGGAAGCTTTCTTTGGAGTAAATTAGTAACAGCATCCTTTGCTAGGACTTTAGCCATTAAAAACATTATGGCACTATTTAAAACTGCTCCAATTAAGGTATATATGGTGCCAGGAAGAAATCCAAATAGAAGTCCTGCAGCAAGGGCTAAGATAGGTACAGGGAAAAAAGCGATTGGAAGCATAGTAAAACATAATATATAAATAAATGGTGCTAAGTAGCCAAAACCACCTATGTAATTTCTTAAAATCTCTGGAGTTAATCCTCTGAAAAATGCAAAATAGGTGATAACAAGTATTAAAAGGGTTATCATTGAAATTGTAAGTTTTTTATTTTTTTTTCACAGTGTTGCCTCCTTATAGTGACTATATCTCCATAACATATAGTATATAAATTAACAGTGTAAGTCAATATATTGAAATTAGTATAGAGAATTTCTATAAGTAAAATGTAATGATTACTAAAATGTAGTAATTTAACTTTAATTTTAGTATAATTTAACTAACTGGTTGATATTTAAAGAAGAATATGATAATATACAACAAAATAGAAAGGGGTATGAGTTATGGACTTTAAAGCATTGCCAAAAATAGAATTACATTGTCACTTAGATGGAAGTGTTAGACCCAAAACTATATTAGATATAGCTACAAAAGAAAATATAGAAATACCAACTTATGATTTAGAACAATTGAGGAAATTATTAGAAGCTCCATTAGAGTGTAAATCACTAGTGGAATATTTAGATAGATTTAATATTCCAATAAAGATAATGCAAAGTAAAGAAAGTTTAAGAAGGATTACCTATGAACTTTTAGAAGATGCAGCTGAAGAAAATGTAAAGTATTTAGAAATTAGGTATGCACCGACTTTACATACAGAAAAGGGATTAACATTAGAAGAAGTTATTGAAAGTGTATTAGAGGGAATTAGACAAGGTGAAAAAGACTTTAATATAAAGGCTAATTTAATCTTATCTTGCTTAAGACATAATGGTGCAAATAGTGCATCTACAGTGGTGGAAGCTGGAAAGAAATTCTTAGGTGAAGGGGTAGTTGCTGTAGATCTTGCCGGAGCTGAAAATGAAGGTTTTGCTAAGGAGTTTGTAGATGTAATAAAGGTAGCTAGAGAATATGGCTACAGAGTTACTATACATGCAGGAGAAACCGGTATAGGAGTAAATGTGGTAGATGCAATCAAATTACTTCATGCAGAGAGAATAGGTCATGGAGTAGCTATAAGAGACCTTAAGGAAGCCTATGACTTAGTTAAAGAAAATAATGTAACCTTAGAAATGTGCCCAACTAGTAATATGCAGACAAAGGCTGTTAAAAGTTATGAAGAACATCCATTATTTAAATTTTATAAAGAGGGCATAAGGGTTTCTTTTAATACTGACAATAGAACTGTTTCTGCTACTAATGTAACTGGTGAGTGTGAAAGTATAGGTAAGGTTGTAAATATGACCTATGAAGACTATAAAAAGATATACATGGATTCTGTAGATGCTGCATTTACTACAGAAGAAATTAAAGGATATTTAAAAACATTAATATAAACAGAGTTCTTTGCTTCAGAGGGAGTTTTTACTCCCTCTGAAGGTTACTAACAGAATTCTTAGTATCAGTATTTTCGATACTTAGAATTCGTTGTCCTTTAGGGGAAATCGTTATCCAGGGACATAGTAGCTCTTTACCCACCACTTTGAAAAAGATGGGAGTATTAGAGCAGGTAGTCATCGGATAAATCGGTTAGATTTATAATTATTATATTAAATAGCTATAATCTTAATTTTTTAAGATTATAGCTATTTATATTTTAATTTCTAGATTTAAAAGTAGATTTAAATATAATAATTACTATTAATATAACAACAGAGGTTAAGGCTATAGTACCTCCAGGAGCACAATTTAGTATATATGAAAAAATAAGACCTAATATTATATCTATAAACCCAAAAAGGATAGACAGTAATAGAGTGGGTTTAAAGCCTTTATCTAGTTGAAGAGCTGTAGCTACAGGTAGTGCAATCATTGATGACATTACAAGGATACCCATTATACGTATAGAGACAGAAATGGTAGCTCCAACAAGTAAAGAAAATATATAGTTTACTGCTTTTACATTTATACCAGAAATCTTAGCACCTTCTTCATCAAAGGTAGTATAAAGAAGCTTATCATATAAAAAGTATATAACTACAATAGATATACAACTAAGAATAACCATAATAATTAAGTCTGCTTTAGTAACGGTTAGTATGCTTCCAAATAAATAGCTATTCACGTTTCCAGAAGCCTTTCCGGTGCTTATAAGGGTAATTCCTATACCAACACTAAAGGTCAAAACTATAGAAAGAATAAGTTCTGCATATTTTTTGTAGTAGTCTCTAAGAAATTCTATGGATAAACCACATATGGTTGTAAATATAAATGCACATATTATTGGATTAAATCCCATTACTAGTCCAATAGCAACACCAGCAAAGGCAGAGTGAGCCAAGGTATCACCCATCATAGAATGTCTTTTAAGCACTAAAAATACTCCTACCATAGGACATAGTATGGATATGAATATGGCTGCTAAAAAGGCATTTTGCATAAATTCATATTGAAACATTAGAAATCCTCCTTATGTACTCTTCAGATGTATATAGAGTTCCAAAGCCATTCTCCATGGTAAGGATATGGGATGAATTTTGAAGAGCTGTTTCTAAGTTATGCTCTACAGATATAACGGTAACTCCATTCTTTTTATTTAAAGAGGCTATAAGCCCATAAATTTCTTTCATGCTTTTACTATCAACTCCAGTGGAAGGTTCATCTAGAATTAATATATCTTCATTTGCTAATATAGCCCTTGCAATAAAAATCTTTTGTTTTTGACCTCCAGATAAATTTCCAATAAGAGAATTTTTATACTCAAGCATATCCACTTTCTTTAGGGCTTCAGTGATTGACTCTTTATCTTTAATTTTAAGAACATTTCTATGGGCATTAAGCATTTCCCAAACAGTTATAGGAAAAGAACTATTAAAACTTTCGACAATCTGAGGAACATACCCAATTTTTTTAGAGGTTAAATTAATACTTCCCTTTTGAGGAGTAAGTAGATTTAAAATCAACTTTATTAAGGTGCTTTTACAGCTACCATTAGCACCAATTATGGATACATAACTTTCTTTATCTATGTTTAGTGAAAGATTATCAATAATATAGGGCTTAGAATTATTATATGAAAAACATAGGTCTTTAATTTTGATCATTAGTGTTGCTCCTTTCTACAATTATAAGTCTAGCCATAATTTTACATATTATAGCTATAGTTTAAATAAATTATAATAAAAATTATCTATGAGTGAATGATTTTTCATTAATATGACAATATTTTAAAATGTAATATATGTAAATTATTAACACTGACCTAGTACATAATAGTTGTAGGTCAGTGTTGATAATAAAATCGAATATGATATAATTATACTACTTATGAAAATCATTTTCAATTGAAGGAGAGAAAATTATGAAGAAATTAAAGGTTTTAGGAGCATTAACTTTGATAGTAGTTATGTTAACAGCATGTTCTAATAGAGAGTCAAAGAATAATGAAGAAAAGGATAACACAATAAATATTGTTACTTCCTTTTACGGTATGAAGGCTTTAACTGAGGAGATAGGGGGAGATAAGATTAGCATAGAAAGTGTTATACCAGAAGGTAGTGAACCCCATGACTTTGACATTAAGGCTAAGGATATGAAGGCCATAGAAGAGGCTGATATATTTATTTATAATGGAGCTGGCATGGAATCGTGGATTGAGGATGTAGAAGCAGCTATCAGTGGAAAAGAACTAATAGTTGTAGAAGCTAGCAAAGGTGTGGAACTTATAAATGCTGATGAAGAAGATGAAGAAGATGGAGAACATGAAGGACATAATCATTCAGGCAAGGATCCTCATACTTGGCTTGGATTAAGTGAAGCAAAGATTCAAGGTGAAAATATTAAAAATGCTTTGGTAGAAAAGGATGCTAAAAATAAAGAGTATTATGAAGAAAACCTTAAGAAGTTTAATGAAAAAATAGATAGCATAATTAAGGAGTATAATCCAAAATTCAAAGAACTAACTAATAAAAATTTTGTTACAGGTCATGCAACCTTTGGGTATTTATGTAGAGATTTTGGTCTTATACAAAAGAGTATAGAGGGGGTTTTTGCAGAAGGAGAACCATCACCAAAGGAATTACAAAATCTTATGGAATATTGTAAAGGGAATAATATAAAAACTATTTTTGTTGAAGAATTAATTAGTACTCAGCTTTCGGATACTTTAGCTAAAGAAGTGGGAGCGCAGACTAAACAAATATACACTCTACATAGTAACGAGGACGGAAAATCTTTTTCCGATGTTTTAAAATACAATGTAGAAACTATATACAGTGCTATGAATAATAAATAATTATATAATGCAAAATAAGGCGTGTACTTTATAGTATGCGCCTCTAATTTTCCATGAAAATAAACTTTAATGATGGTTGTAAATAAAGAACTATAGTATATAATAATTATATAATTTGCGAATAAAGGTTGAAAGGATTAAAAAACTATGGGAAAGAAAATTAGTACATGTAAATGTAATGAGGGACAGGAAAAATTAGTAGATGAATTAAAAAAAGTTATTAGTGATGAGAATAAGATAACAGAAAATATGTGTATAGGTGCATGTAATTTGTGTAGTCACAAATACATTGCCAGGGTAGATGGAGTACTTGTGGAGAATGAGAGTTTAGAAGAGGTTTTAAATTCTATTAAGGAAGAAGTCCATAGAATTTAATTTTAAAAATAAATTATCAATAAAAAATAATTAAATTTAATAAAATTGCATATAATATTATCACTTCTGATATATCACTATTGATAATGTACTCATTACTGATATATAATAATAATAGAACAGATATAGGAGTGATAAATATGGAAAAAATAGCTTTAATTACTGACAGTGCTAGTGACATTACTAAGGATATAGTTGATAAGTATAATGTAAAGGTATTACCTTTTAAAATAATATATAGGGATAAGGAGTATAGTGATGGAGTAGATATTACATCTAAATATGTATATGATACTTTAGAAACTAATGCACCAACCACTTCATTACCATCCATGAGAGATATGGAGGAAATGTATGATGAATTAAAAAAAGAAGGATATACTCACGCAATAGTAGTAACAATTTCTTCAAAATTATCAGGGTTTAATAATGCAATTAAACTAATATCAGAGGATCATCCTGAGATTAAGACCTATGTTCATGATTCTAAGTCTATATCTAAGGGTGAAACTATACTTATTGAAGAGTCAGCAGAAATGATTAAACAAGGAAAAAGTTTTGATGAAATAGTATCAGAACTTCCTAAAATAACTGATAGAATAAATATATACTTTGTTATAGGAACCTTAGAATATCTTATAAGAGGGGGAAGAATTGGAAAGGTAGCTGGAACTATAGCTCAATTTTTAAATCTTAAACCAATTGTAAGTGTAGATAAGGAAGGTGAGTATTATACTTATGCAAAGGTTAGAGGAAGAAAACAATCTTTAAATAAAATTTATGATGTTGTAGTATCAAAATTAAATGATAAAAAATATGATATTCATATAATGCATGGTGAAGCAGAGGCTGAGGCTATGACATTGCTAGATAAATTTAAAGATCATAAAAATGCTAACTTCGTAAACTTCGGAGGTTATCTAAGTCCAGTATCAGGTGTTCATTCAGGACCAGGATTCATAGGAGTACTTATCTATGAAAAGGAGTAGGTTGATATGGTGGAGGATGAATTAGGGAGAGATCTAAATGATATAAAAGCTGAAGAAAAGAAACTTTATGAAGAATATAAAAGAAAATTACAAGAGCTTAGAAAGGTAAAAACAGAAAATGAAGCAGTAGGCCAAGTGTTTACTAAAGGATTATTGCCAATATACACATTATATATATTGGTTCAGGGGCCTACTAATGGAAATGATATATCTCATCAAATAGGAAAGCGTACTAATGGATTTTGGATACCTAGTACAGGAGGAATATATCCATTGCTTAAAAAACTGGAGAAACAAGGATTTATTGAAGGTAGTTGGGATGAAGAAAAAAAATCCCAGAAGATATATAGGATTACAAATAAAGGAATTGAAGAGTTTGAACATAAAAAAGAGTTATTAAAATCAAAGATAGAAGAGGCATTAGAAGTTTTTAAAATAATTAAAGAAGACTTATATGATTAAAGAAATTCCATAAGTAATTTACTTATGGAATTTTTTGCATAAAAAACTAACATAAGTAATTCTATGAGAAAAAGCTTTTTGGTTACAAGTAAAAATATTGAAATAAAAGGTAATTTCTTGTATCATATAAATGTAGTAGAAAATTAATTATTTCTAAAATCATAGGGGAGATTTATAATCAAGGGGGGAAATATGGATAAAATTAAAGAACTATTAAAGTATGCAAAGCAATATAAGAAACGATATTTTATAGGGATATTTTTTCTTATACTAGTAGACTTTTTACAACTTGTTCCACCAAAAATTCTAGGTTTTTTAACAGATAGTTTTGCCTTAGGAAGTGCTAATAAAAATACTTTAGTTAAATCTATAATATATATATTAGTTATAGCATCTGTTATAGCTATTGGAAGATTTATGTGGAGAATGTATGTAAATGGTACCTCAAGAAAAATAGAGTACGATATAAGAAGTAAATTTTTTAAGCATCTACAAGGATTATCTTCTAATTTTTACAATGAAAGAAAAACTGGAGATTTAATGGCTTTAGCAACAAATGACTTGAATGCTGTAAGAATGGCACTAGGTCCCGGCGTTATTATGTTTTTTGATGCAGTTGTGTTGACTATTGCCACTATTGTTATTATGCTAACTATTAATGTACCACTTACCTTGTTATCATTAATCCCACTTCCTTTTGTAGCATTTGTATCTCAGAAATTTGGCAAAAGAATACACAGAAAATTCACAAAAGTACAAAGATGCTTTTCAAAACTTACAGATATAGTTCAAGAAAATTTTTCAGGGATTAGAATAGTTAAATCTTTTGTTCAAGAGGAAAGGGAATATGAAAAGTTCATAGAAGAGAATGATAAAAATTTTCAAGTAAATATGGAATTTATAAGAATTTGGGGAGTATTCTTTCCTTTGATAGAATTTATTTCATCCTTAAGCTTTGCATTACTAATAGTAGTGGGGGGAACTTTTGTAGTTTTGGGGAAAATATCTCTTGGGGACTTTGTGACCTTTAACATGTATCTTGGAAACTTAGTTTGGCCAATGATGGCTATAGGACAAGTAATTAATAATTTACAAAGAGGATTTGCATCCCTTGAAAGAATAGAAGAAGTCTTAAATACAAAACCTGATATAGTGGATTGTTGTACATCATATGTGGATAAATTACAAGGTGATATAGTTATAAAGGATTTAACTTTTAGCTATAATAATACAACAACACCAGCTCTTAAAAATATAAATTTAAGAGTAAAGCAAGGAGAAACTCTTGGGATTGTGGGTAAGACTGGAAGCAGTAAAAGTACTCTTATAAGTTTATTGCTTAAACTCTATAATGTGGAAGACGGAAAGATTTTTATAGGGGATAAAGATATAAATAGAATATCTTTAAATAGTCTTAGAACTAATATTGGGTTTGTATCACAGGATCCTTTTTTATTTTCCACTAGCTTAGCTGAAAATATAGGACTTGCATTTCATGAAGTAGGCATTGAAAAAATACATGATGCAACTAAAAAGGCAGATATTTATGATAATATAATAGACTTTCCAAAGCAGTTTGAAACTATGGTAGGAGAAAGAGGAACAACTCTTTCAGGAGGTCAAAAACAAAGATGTTCTATAGCTAGAGCTCTTATTAAAGATCCTGATATCCTAATTTTAGATGATTGTTTATCAGCAGTAGATGCAAAAACTGAGGCTATAATTCTTGAAAATTTAAAAGATGTAATGAAGAAGAAAACTTCTATTATAGTATCTCATAGAATTTCAGCAATTAAGGATGCTCATAATATCATAGTTCTAGAACAAGGAGAAATTGTTCAAGAAGGAACACATGAAGAGCTTAAAAATATGCCAGGAATTTATAAAGATATATATGAAAAACAACAGATTGAGCAAGAAATTATGGAAGAGGAGGAGATATAATTATGGAAAACTTTAATCAGGAAGATGAAGTATTAGATAAGCAATATGACTCCCTTTTGATGAAAAGGCTCTTAAAATTTGCATTACCATATAAAGGACTAATGGGAATAGTAGTAATTATAATGTTTTTAGTAGTGTGCTTAGATTTGTCTGTTCCCTTCATAATAAAAAATGTTATAGATAATAATATTAATCCTTTAAGTGGAAAATATTCTATTATAGAAGAAGCTGAAAATAGTTCAATAGCCATAGGGGATAAATATGTAGTAAGGGGAGAAAGAGATGGAGCAATAAGAGCTTCAATAGTATATGATGAGAATAATGAGCCCTATGTTATAGAGGGTGAACCAAGGAAAAACACAGCCTATGAAATATCAGGTGAAAAGTTTTTTCAAGATAACAATGAATTTAAAGCTCATGAAATAACTATAAAAGATATAAAAGTATTAAGAACTAACGATTTAGATTTGATAAAGTGGAATGCTATTATAATATTGCTAATTTATATAGTAATATTTATACTAAATTATATTCAAATTTATTTGTTACAGTATACTGGTCAAAAGATTGTATATAATATAAGAGCTGCAATATTTAAGCATGTAGAGAGTTTATCATTATCTTTCTTTGATAAGAGTCCAGTGGGAAGATTAGTAACTAGAATTACAAATGATGTAGAAACCTTAAATGAAATGTACACATCTGTTTTAGTATATTTAATCAAAGATTTATTTCTTGTTAGTGGCATTGTAATTGCTATGTTTCTATTAGATATAAAATTAGGAATAGTATCAATTGTAACCCTTCCATTAGTAGTTGCTTTAACCTTTATATTTAGAAAATATGATAGAGAAGCTTATAGGAAAGTAAGAACTAGATTATCTAGAATTAACTCTAATTTATCTGAAAATATAAGTGGTATGAAGACTGTGCAGATATTTGGAGTTGAAAGTAAGAAGTATAGTGAATTTGATGAAATTAATACATCATATTCCACAGCTGCAATGGAACAAATTAAAGTATTTGCTATATTTAGACCACTTATGGATATGACTTATCAATTAGCTCTATGCATATTAATTTGGGTTGGTGGTACAGCAGTTCTAAATTTAACAATAGAATTTGGAGTGTTATATGCATTTGTAATATATATACAAAAACTATTTCAACCAATATTTGATTTATCTGAGAAATTTGATATACTTCAGTCTTCTATGGCTTCCTCAGAGCGTATATTTATGTTATTAGATAATGATTCTATAATTAAAAACCCAAAGGAGCCTAAACATATAGGACGTGCCCAAGGAGATATTGAATTTAAAAATGTTTGGTTTGCCTACAATGATGAAGATTGGGTATTAAAAGATGTAAGCTTTAGAATTAGAAAAGGTGAAACGGTAGCCTTTGTTGGAGCAACGGGAGCAGGAAAAACCTCAATAATAAGTCTCATAACTAGACTTTATGATATTCAAAAGGGCGAAATCCTGATAGATGGAGTTAGTATTAAAGAAATGTCTAAGGACGAACTTAGAAAAAATGTAGCTACAGTGCTTCAAGATGTATTTCTATTTGCTGGTGATATAAAAGGAAATGTAAGATTAAATAATGAGAATATAACAGACGAAGAGATTGTAAAAGCATGTAAATATGTAAATGCAAATATATTTATTGAAAAGTTACCAGATAAATATAATGCTGAGGTTAATGAGAGAGGAACAACCTTTTCTCAAGGTGAGAGACAACTGATTGCATTTGCAAGAGCATTAGCTTTTAACCCGCCAATTTTAGTTTTAGATGAAGCTACAGCTAACATAGATACTGAAACAGAAAGTTTAATTCAAGATGCTCTAAATAAATTAACTAAAGGACGAACTACTATAGTAGTAGCACATAGATTGTCAACTATTAAAAATGCAGATAAAATTATTGTAATGCACAGGGGTAGGATACGTGAAATTGGAAGTCATTCAGAACTATTAGAGAAAAAAGGGCTTTATAGCAATTTGTATAAATTACAATATGCAGGACAATAATTAAAGTAGTTAAATAAAAATTAAACGTAAAGGCTAGCTTGTGGGCTAGCTTTTACGTTAATGTGTAAAGATTAATTAATAAAGATTTAGAGACTAAAGAAACAAAATTTATATATTTAAATAACTTATTCCATCTAAAGGAATTAACATCTGTGGTGCTGGGAAATTAGTAACTAAACCAATCAAATAAAGAGTATAGTATTTATCTGATTTTAGATTTATATTGGGAACATATAACATATCAATATCTGTATTAGCTAATTTTAATAGCATAGTATATCTACCAATAGGTAGTTCAATATAATTTCTTATGTCCTTAAAGTTTACATTTTTATAAAGTACAGTACCATTAGAAAGAACTACATCTACAGGTGGAATGTTTTCAATAAACTGAGCAATTCTAATTTTAGCTTTACCATCAGTTGTAGAGGTTAACGGAGTTTCATCCACAGGGTATAAGCTTAACATTCTTCTTTGCATGTAAGCTACAATAGTAGTTACACTTTTGGGTGCTATAAAAATATCAACATCTGCCAAGGGAAAATCAGTATTATTAGCTCTATACACCTTTATGTTATAAGTTCCAGAAGGAAGTTTAATATAGGTTGTAAAATCTCTATACTCAAGATTAGGTATTGTTAGTTTATCATTTACATAAATATCTACATCAGGGGCTCTAGCTGCAATGTGAGCAACCCTAACATAGGCTGACATATTATCTTCAGAATTCATCATGTCATCTACTCTTGTAGGAATATTAAAGGGAACATTAATATATTGCATTATATACCTCATATAAAAATATTATCAAATATAGTATATGAAATATAATTAGGGAATGTTACAAAAGGGGATTCAATATAAAATCTAGTATATAATTATCCATAAATACCTTCATAATTACATACTAGATTTCTATTGGGTTTTTATTATTTAAAACATATCTTTTTTTCTAAGATAGTAGGTAACGGCTAAAGTTATTAATCCTACAATTATACACATATACAGAAATCCATCAGAGGCATTGAAAAAAGGTATTCCACCTACATTCATACCTAAAAGACCTGATATTAAAGTTGGAATAGAAATAACTATAGTTACAGATGTTAAGTATTTCATAACTTGGTTTTGATTATTAGAAATTATAGAAGCAAACACATCCATAGTACCAGTGAGGACATCGCTATATATACTACACATTTCTATAGCTTGACGATTTTCTATCATCACATCATCTAAAATATCTCTATCCTCATCATATTTTGTAAGGATTTCCTGCTTTAAAAGTTTTTCTAAGGTTAAATCATTAGATTTCAAAGATGTAGAGAAATATACTAAGGATTTTTGAAGAGCAAATAATTGAATTAATTCTCTGTTTTTTAAAGATTTATAAAGGGTTTTTTCAACCAAAAGACTCTTTCTATTTATTTGTCTTAGGTATAATAAATAGTAATTTGATGCTCTATATAATATTTGAAGCATAAATCTGACCTTCTTAAAAGTATAAAATGAAGAGATTTTTTCAATGGTAAAATCTGATAATACAGGACTATTTTTAAGACATACAGTTATAATTACGCTTTCAGTATATATTATTGCTAATGGATATGTATCGTAAGTTAATGAATTATCATCCATTTCAGTGAATGGAATATCTATAATTACAAGAGTAGCATTATTCTCAAATTCTATTCTTGAACCTTCTTCTTCATCTAAGGCAGCTCTTATAAAATCTTGAGGAATGTTAAGTTTTTGTGTAATCAGAAGAACTTCTTCATCGGATGGATTAATCATACTAATCCAAGAGCCATGTTCTATAGAATCGATTTCTGTGAGACGGCCCGAGGTATCACTTTTAAATATTGTAATCAATGTTATCACCTCATATAATAAAACTCATGAATATATTTTAACACTATATTTCTAATTGACAACTGTATATTTAAAAGTAATAATTATTATAGTACATATAATTTAATTTATAATCATAATTTTGATAAGTTAGAATTATAATATTAATATTAATGTTGTTATTGAAAATATAAATTTATGATAATATTAAATTATTGTATTTGTAGGAGGTCTTTTATGGCAATAGAAGAATTGCTATTCATAGCCTTAGCAGTTTCATTAGACGCTTTTGGTATTGCAATAGCTATTGGATTAAATAGAGGGGCTAAGGCAAGACAAAAGTTTTCTTTTGCAATTTCTTTTGGTTTTTTCCAATTTTTGTTTTCTATTTTAGGAGGATTTGGTGGTAAAATATTTACAGAGAACATTGCTTCCGTCCCTGCAGTTATGGGGGGAATAGTAATTGCAATAGTTGGTATACTTATGATAAAGGAAGGTATGATAGAAAAAGAAGAAAGTATTGTCATAACCTTTAAAATGTACTTCATTTTAGGGATATCTGTGAGCATTGATGCAATAGTAATTGGATTTATTGCTTTCTCAAGGATAGAAAGTATGGTAACCTTAACACTCTTTACTGCTATTGTTGGTATGATAACATTTTTTATGAGCATATTAGCATTTATAATAGCAAAGTATCTAAGAAAAATCCATATATTAAGAAAATATGCTGATTATATAGGAGGCATAATTTTGATATTATTTGGATTAAAGATGATTTTCTTTTAGGAAAGGATGATTAAAATGATAGAAACATTAAAAAACTTAAAAAGCTTTGAGGCAATCAAATTTTTTAAAGAGATGAATGAAATACCAAGAGGTTCAGGAAATGAAAAGGCTGTTAGCGATTGGTTAGTTAAGTTTGCCAAGGACAGAAATTTAGAAGTTAAACAAGATGAAGCACTAAATGTTATTATTAAGAAGCCAGCTACTAGTGGTTATGAAAATGCTCCAATAGTGATTTTACAAGGGCATATGGATATGGTTTGTGAAAAAAATCAAGGAACTGAACATGACTTTGAAAAGGATCCAATAGAATTTATTATAGACGGTGACTTTATAAAGGCTAATGGAACTACATTAGGAGCGGATAATGGTATTGCTGTAGCTTATGCGCTTGCAATTCTTGATAATAAAACAATAGCTCACCCTCCTATAGAAGTATTAATTACTACTGAAGAAGAAACAGGAATGGGTGGAGCTACAAATTTAAATCCAGACCATTTAAATGGAAGAATATTAATAAATATAGACTCTGAAGAAGAAGGAGTACTGTTAGTAAGTTGTGCAGGAGGAGTTAGACTTAAATTCTCTGTACCAACAAATTATGAGAATATAGAAGGAAACTATAGTTCATTAGCTATTAAAATAAGAGGACTTAAAGGCGGACACTCTGGTATGGAAATTAAGAAAGAAAGAGGAAATGCCAATAAAATGATGGGTAGATTCTTAATGGATCTTAATTCAGTTGTAGACTTTAAACTAGCATCTTTAAATGGAGGAGCTAAAATGAATGCTATTCCAAGAGAAGCAGATGCTATTATAGCTGTAAGACCAGAAGATGTACTAAAAGTTGAAGGAAAAGTGAAAGAATGGTCATCTATATTTATAAATGAATTACAAGGTATAGATGATGATTTGAAATTAACCTATGAAGTTACTAAGTCTGTAGATAAAGTATTCTGCGATGATACTAGACAGAAAGTTCTAAGAACATTATTCTTATTACCAAATGGAGTTCAAACTATGAGTATGGCAATACCAGGGTTAGTACAGAGTTCTACCAATGTAGGTGTGGTAACTACTACTAGTGAAGCTGTAGAATTTGACAATGCAGTTAGAAGTTCAGTAGCTTCTTTAAAAAAATCAATTGTAGATCGAATGACAGTACTTGCTGAAATAATGAATTGTGTTATAGAACTTGAATCAGATTATCCTGAGTGGCAGTATAATCCAGAATCTAAAATTAGAACTGTATTTGAACAAGTTTACGAAAATAAATTTGGTAATAAAGCAGAGATATCTGCAATTCATGCAGGACTTGAATGCGGATTAATTGGAGATAAATTTAATGGGAATATAGATCAGATTTCCTTTGGGCCAAATATTTTTGATGTTCACACACCAGATGAGCATGTAAGTATTTCTTCACTAGATAGAATGTATGATTACTTATTAAGTGTATTAGCAGAAATAAGATAGGAAGAACAAATGCTCCCCTTAAGGTAACAATAAATATTATCTTAAGGGGAGTTGTTTATTGTTGTATATTTATGGCTACTAAGGTATACTAAAATAGTTGTGTTTTTGGGAAAAATCAATTGTTATTAGGAGATATTTCAGATAGTTTCCATTTGCCAGATTTATGTTTTACTAAGTGAAGATTATACGTTGTGGTTTTATATGGGCTTTTTCCTTCTATGCCATTTACTTCTGCTATACATATATTACCATCTGAAAACTTAATGTTAAAGTCTTCTAGGGAATATAATTTATATTTATTAAAAATACCAGAAGTGGAATATTTTTTTATAGCATAATCTAAGTTTTTACATTTAAAGTTAGTGTAGCTAAAAACAATTATATAAGTAGTAATTATAATAATTAAAGATATGAGGGAAAGAGTTTTGAATTTTTTAAGATTTTTTATAAGATTCATAATTCACACTCCTTTAAGAATATAATCAATTATAGCATTTAAAGTAATTTATGTAAATAAATTACAAAGATATTAGGAGGGTATGATAATGGATTTTTCTGCTATTGTATTAATGGAAAAGGATAAAGAGACAAAATTTTTTACAAGAGAGCTTGGAAGCTATGAGGTTAACGAAGGTGCAGAATATATTACTAAACTATTTTATGATGGTGAAAAGGTAAATTTATATTTTGATACTAATAAAGATGTAGAGGAGTGGGAATTTTCAGCCATATATGATTTGTTCGATGATGAAAGTTTAACTGATTTGGTTGATTCTATAGAAATTTATGATGAGGAATTTAATCCTACTTGGATTGTTACTTTTGATTACGATGAAGATCATAATGTGCTAAATAATAGATTAAACAATGTATGTACAAGAATTAAGGAAGCTTTAGAAAAAGTTTTTATTGATATAGAAGGAAAATGTGAGGAATATCAATAGTACATAATTGGGGGAGAATCATGAGATTAGAACATATATGTAGAGTTAATGAATCAGATATACTTGGTAAACATGTATATGGAGATGATGGAAGAATATTATTAAAAGCTGGTATGAGTCTTAGCAGTGCATACATAAAAAGACTTGAAGAGTTAGGAGTATATTATGTTTATGTTGAGGATGAACGATTAGAGGATATAGACATAGTAGATGAAAAACTAATAGTACTAAAACAAGCCACTATGAAAAGTTTAAAGAACATATCAAGGGGTATAGGAAGTATAGTCGGTTCATGTGGAGATGAATATTTAGAAAATATGGATCAGTTATTGAATTATATAATGGAAATTGAAGATGTGAATAAATGTTTAAATGATGTAAAAACTCATGATAACTACACTTTTTTGCATAGTATAAATACTGGAATTATGTCAGTGTTTTTAGGAATGAGCCTTGGAATGAAAAAGTGGGCAGTACGAGAATTGGGTATATGTGGAATGCTACATGATGTAGGAAAAATAAAAGTGCCTGCAGGTATAATTAATAAAAATGGGAAGCTTTCTGATGAGGAGTTTGAAGTCATGAAGAAACATCCAATTTATGGTGTGGAAATATTGAGTAAAAATTATAAAATTCCAGCTAGTGCAATTGAAGGAGTAGAGCAGCATCATGAAAAAATTAATGGAAAAGGATATCCTTATGGATTGCAAGGGGATGAAATTTCAAGATTTGGTAAGATCGTAGGAATATGCGATGTATATGATGCAGTAACTAGTGATAGAAGCTATAGAAAAAGGTTTGAGCCTAATCAAGCTTATGAGCTTATACTTTCTGGATCAGGAAGTCAGTTTGATGAAAAATTAGTACGCACATTTAAAGAAACGTTTTCAGTGTATCCATTAGGATGTTGTGTTAAACTTTCTAATGGAGTAGAAGGATATGTTATAAGTCAGAACAAAGGGTTCCCCGATAGGCCTATAATAAGAGTACTATATGATCATGAAACTAGAAAACCAGTAAGATTTTATGAAATTAATTTGTTGGAAAAAATTAATTTAATTATTCAATGTGTAATTTAATAAATATATGGATTGAGGGATGTACTGTTTTTAATTATGCTGTATAATTGAGGTATGTCCTTTTGGTTTTGATATAGAAATTTGGCGTATTTATAAACATATTTTACCATGTGACTACCGGCTCTAATACTTCCATCTTCTTCAAAGTGGGAGTAAAGAGTTGCTACGTCTTGGATAACGATTTCTATTCAGATGGTGTAAAAACTCCATCTGAAACAAAGAACTCTGTTTCTATTATGATTAAAGTACAATTGGAGGTAAAGTAAAATGAAGATATCTAATATAAAGATTTCAATAACAGAAAAAGATTTATACAGTATAATTGTAGATGTATTAAGAGACTATGTACCCGTTGAAGGACTTAAAATTGACAAAATATTAGTAGATAAAAATATTAATGTAGTTGGAAGTTATAAGCATAAAGTATCTATTCCTTTTTCTGTTGATATATCTATAAACAAAGTTGAAAATAATAAACTGTATTTAAGTATAGATAAAATTAATGTAAAGAGTCTTAAAATATTTAAAGGCATTGTAAATGTAGCATTAAAAGTAATTAGCTCAAAAGTGGTTAATTTTGGTATAGAATTTACTGATAATATGATAATTGTAGATTTATACAGGTTATGTAAAGTTATACCGATGGTTGATTTTAAATTAGAAGATTTATCTATAATCCCATATGGTCTTGAAGCAGAGGTTAGTAATTTTAATTTTAAAAATGAAAATGATAAAAGTGAAGAAAAACATGAAGAAGAGGTGCCAATTTCCAATGTAGAATCTAATAAAAAAAATTTAGATAATCATAAAGAGTATACTTATAGAAGGTTTAGAAAAGAATTTAAAGAAAAATTTTCTGTAAAATATGAAAAGATGTATCCCTATGTAGTGATGATACCAGATATAATTGCTTTATTTATGAGGTTATATAAGGATAAAAGAGTAGCAAAAGAGGTAAAGTTTAATATATCTATTGCTTTAGGATATCTTTTGTTTCCTTTAGATATATTGCCAGATACAGTACCTATTATAGGTAAAATTGATGATTTAGCAGTTACATTTTTTATACTTCAAAAAGTGCTTTGTGATATTCCGGAAGAAATAATTCTCGATAATTGGGAAGGGCAGGGCAATATTATAGAGGTTTCTAGAGAAGCTATGACTTTACTAAATGACAAGTTTGGAGCAAAAGAAATAAGAAAAATGGTAGATGTAGTAAGAATATCTATAAAAAAGACTATAGTATTTTTTACTAAATAAATCTACGTTTAAGGTAGGGGTTATTATGGCAACTAAATATTATGCAATAAAAAAAGGAAGAGATTTTAATAATAATATAGACGTTAATAATATTATTGTTAAAAGTTGGAGTGAGTGTCTTTCCTATGTAAAAGGAGCGAAAGGTGCTATATATAAGAGTTTTTTAACAGAAAAAGAGGCAAAAGATTATTTAGATAATAGTTCAGAATTAAAGAAAGGTGTGGACAACTATCCTTTAGATGTGCCTCATATATATGTTGATGGTAGCTATAACATATCTACAGAAGAGTTTGGATATGGGGTACTTGTAATTGAAAAGGATATAATTACATATGTCAACTATGGTGGAGGCAAGAATAATCAGTGCAATCAAAGGCAAGTAAATGGAGAGCTGAAAGCTGCTATAAATGGTGTAAAATATGCATTAGATAATAACTATAGAGAAATAGTATTATTTTATGATTATGCTGGAGTCTGTCAACATGCAACAGGTGCATGGGAGAGAAATACAGTTTTATCAAAGGAATACTATGAAGTTATTAACAAGTTAAAAAAAGAAGGTAATATAAACATTATATTTGTTAAGGTAGATAGTCATACTAATGATTTATATAACGATATTGCAGATGAGTTGGCAAAAAGTGGTGCTGGGGTAGAATTTGATTCTGTAGTAGATAAAGCTGTTGAAAATAATACTTTAAGGGTTGCTACTAGTGACGTTAAAAATAAACTTTCTAAAATTATTAAGAAAAATATTAGTAACGTTATGTCTCTAGATGTTCATAGTACTATAGGAATTGAAGATAAATATAACATTGCCAGAATAGTAGAACACTTAAATAGTATAGATATAAATGAGAGAGAAAAATATTTAAAATGTGTACCTATAGAGGTTAAGGATAAAATTATATTAGAATTAATTCAAAACTTAAAATAAATTAATTATAGGCATATAAATTAGAAATATGTGCATCCTATAAACATACTTAAGATCTACTAATTATGAATAAGTAAATATTATTGTAACCTAAAATATTTATTTATATGGAAAATTCTATGGAATTTTAGGTAGATAAGTATACAATGAGAAGGGATGTGTATTTTATGAAAATGTTATTAAAGATTATGGTGTTGATAGCAAGTTTAGCCTTAGCTGTTAATTACGTAATGCCTTCAATGGATGGAAGAACTAAAAGAAAATTAAGGAAAAAGGCTAAGAGATTTCAACATAGAGCTGAAGATATGTTTAATAAAGCAATGGTTCCTTTAAGATAGCTAGAGCAGATTTTCTGCTCTAGCTATCTTTATTTTAAATAAAGTTTAATATAATACAATAAAACTGATTAAATTAACTCACATTTAATAAAAATTTAAGACATTTATTTTTGTGTATTTTGTTTGTTTATGATACAATATAGGGGTATAATTATCTGAAGTAATTAGGAAGCATTTGCTAAGAGAAGAGGATGAATTTATGGAAATTTTATCTTTAGGAGAAAAAATAAAAAAAAAGGAGAAAGGAGCTTGATTTAACTCTGAAAAATCTGGCTGGAGATAGAATAACTGCTGGTCAAATAAGTTTAATTGAATCAGGTAAATCTAATCCTAGCATGGACTTGTTAGAATATTTAGCAGGTGCATTAAAAGTTTCGGTAGAACACCTTATGGAGACTGAAGAAACGCAAGCAAGCAAGATTTGTATATACTATCAAAATATCGCGGAATCTAATATATTAAATAATAATTTGGAGATAGCTTGGAAGGCATTAGAAGATTCATTTTTATATATTGAAAAATATGGTCTTGAATTAAATATGGCAACTAATTTGTATTTAAAAGCCTTAATACATGAAAAGAAAAAAGAATATGATGAAGCTCAGGAGTTACTACTTTCAGCTAATAATATATATATTAAATATAATTGTAGTGACGAAATTATTAAAGTATTTATGCTTCTAGGCAAAATTACTCTTGAACTTGATGCATATCATTCTGCATATAGCTATTTTCAACAAGCAGAGAAGGTGTTTGAAGAAAGTGATGTATATAATGAAGTTGCTATGGGTAAGGTTTATTATTACATAAGCAAAACTCTTAATAAAATGGGAATTGATAAAGAAGCAATAGAGTATATGAAATATGCTGAAGAAAAACTTTTAAAACTAAAGGATTCGAGAAACTATGGAGAATCATTTATGAAGATTGGACAAGTAAGGTTTAAAGAGGGTAACTTAAACCAGGCTATTGCATACACTGAAAAAAGTTTGAATCTCTTTAGAACTAGACAACAAAGTATTTTAATTACAGATTTAATGTCAGGGTTAGGAGAAATGTTTTCAGAATATGGATATGTAGACAGGTCCTTTGAATATCTTTTAGATGCTAAAGCTATTAAAGAAAGGCTTTCTGAGGAGTCTACTGTTAATACTTTAATGTTGATTTGTAATAACTATATAAAATTAAAAGATGAAATAAATGCAAAAAAGGTACTAGAACAGATAGTATCTAATATGCAAAATTTAAGTGTAACAGATTGTACTTTAATGTATAAGTACCATATTCTTAAATATAAAATTGAGTTACTAGAGAAGAAGTATGAAGAAGCTGAAAGAACTTTAATAGATGCTTTAAACTATACAGAAAAAATGAATTATCATAAGGAAAGTGCTGAGATTGCTATTGCCTTAGGAAAATTCTACATGGACTTAGGAAGAGAAGAAGAAGCTAGAAAATATTTAGATGAAGGGGTTAGGATTCTTGAAGAAACAAAATGCTTAACGGATTTTTAAAAATGGGGGATAACTATGGAAATATTATCGGCTGGAGAAAAAATAAAGAGGACCAGAATATATAAAGGTCTAACTTTAAAAGATATATGTGAAGATAAAATTTCCGTTTCTAAAATGAGTTGTATAGAAAACAATAAGGTTGATCCAGAAGATTGGATTCTAGAAATTATTGTAGATAAGCTTGGATTAGATATGGAGTATTTAAAACATGGTGTAAGAGAACAGATAGAAGCAAATATTGAAAAATTTAATTCTATGACGCCATTAATTTCTTTAGAAGATGTACTATACAATGTAGATTATGCAGAAAAGTATCACTATTATGATTTGAGTTGTAAACTATTTCAAATACTATTTGAATACTATTTGAATCACGGTATGTCAGCGGAATTAAGCACTACTATACCTAGATATTATAATTCTTGTCAAAAGTCTAAAGATGAAATTTTACATATTAATTATTATATGTATATAGCAAAATATTTATATACTAATGGTGAATGTTCTCAAGCAGGTAGTTATATATCAACAGTAAGGAAGAAACTTATTGAATTAGATAAAAAAGACTCAGTAGAATATATAAAGGCAACTTATAATCAAGTAGTAATCTATATAATGTGTAATAATATAATTAAAGCAAAAAAAGTTAGTGAAGATTTAAAGGAAATACTTTCATTTAATAAAAATGAGTATGTAAATGCAGAAATATATAAAGTACTAGCTATTATAGAAATTTATTTAGGTGGCGATGAAGTTAAATACTATGAAGAACAAGCTTTAAAAAGATATGATAACTTGCTAGATAAAAAAGCAAGAGCATATTATGATCTTGCAAAAGCTATGTTTGAAAATGGAATTAAAGACGAGGCTTTAGACTATGTAGAAAGAGCATTGAGTGAATATCCAAGAAGTGATAAAGAGCAGTTATGTGAATTTTTAATTGATGGGGTTAAAAGTTTGATAGAGTATGGTTACTACGATTTAGTGTTAAACTATATAGAAGAAGTCCTAGATTTATCTATTGAACTAGAGCTTGTTCCAATAATGGAAAAAGCATACTACTATAAAGCCATGATATTCGAAAGGAAGAAGAATTATATAATGGCTGAAACGTATATGATGCTCTCTTTAGATGCTCTGATGAAATATGGAACTAAGAGTGAAATATATAAAAGGTATATGAAGATAGGTACCATGTATCATGATATGGGAAATGTTAATGATTCAATAAAATATTTTAGTTTGGCATTTAAGATGGATAAAAGTTTTTATTAGTTAGTGAGTTTATTTATCAGGTTTTAATATGAAAATAGGTTATTGCAAAATGATTTTTAATCACTTTGCAATAACCTATATTTATTTTATAAATCTTTTTATAATATGATCTTTAGCTTTAATTTCGAAGGAATCATTTAGAGGGGAAAGTTCAACTTCACCATACTTATTTTTTATGGCTAAAGATAAAAGTCTATCTGTAAGCTCGGGATTTTTAGATAGTAAGCTTCCATGAAAATAAGTGCAGAAAGTATTTTTATAAACACAACCTTCTTTTTTATCCTCACCATTGTTACCGAATCCGTATTTTACTATACCAAGAGGATTTAAATTACCAATGTAAGTTTTACCTGAATGATTTTCAAATCCTACGTAGGTTTCATTAAAGAATTCATTATATATAATTGAATTGCCTATTAATCTTTCATTAGAAGCTTTGGTATAAATATCTAATACACCCAATCCTTCTAAAATCTCACCTGTAGAAGTTTCGTAGGTTTTTCCTAAAAGTTGATATCCTCCACATATGCATATAAATACTTTTCCAGATTCTATATAATCGGTAATCCCTTGTTTCTTAGTTTCTACTAAGTCTTTAGAAACTATGGACTGTTCATAATCTTGACCACCTCCGAAGAATACTATATCAAAATCTTCAGGGTTAAATGCATCACCTATTGATACGTTTCTTATTATAACATTTATTCCTCTTTTCTCAGCCCTATGTTTAAGAATTAGAATATTTCCAATATCACCATAAACATTCAATAAATCAGGATATAAATGACATATATTAATTTCCATAAACTCACCTTAACCTTACCAAATTTTATTTATATAGCCTTTACTGTGCAATAACTTTCTAAGATGTAACATAGCAGTATATGTAACAAGTACATATGTGGTTTCTGCTTCAGCACTTATTATATTATTTATAAGCTCATCATCGGATTCGCAGATTTTAAAGTTTTCTTCTTTAAGATTAGCAATCTTAAGTCTTACAGCCATATCATAAAGACGTATACCAGAGATTATAATATCATTTATTTCTAGTGAATTTAATTTTTCAAAATCTACATCCCATATCCATGAAACATCTGTACCATCGGCATAATTATCATTTAACATCAATGCTAAATTTATAGGTTTATTATTAAGAAGCAAAGTGTTTATAGCTTGGTTAAAACCAGCAGGATTTTTTACAAGAATTATTTTTACTTCTTTTCCATTTATATTTAGACTCTCTTGCCTTCCAAAAGTGCTCTTTTGATTTTGTAAAGATGCTTTAATTGAAGTTGATTCTATACCCAATTCTAGTGTTACAGATAATGCACAAATAGCATTATATATGTTATATTCTCCAGATTGATTTATAAAGTAACTTTCTTCATTAACAACAACTTCTGAGCCTTCGGTAGTTAAAGCTGTTATTTCATCAATATGATATTTAAGTTCAGGTCTTTCATACCCACAGTTTGCACAAAAGTATTTTCCTAGATGGTTGTAAGTAATAAATTCGTAACTATAAGGAGTCTTACAGAATTTACAGAACTTGCTGTCTGCATTTACATTTAAAACTATATTTTCTTTAATAGGAACATTAAAGCCATAATAAACTACAGGATTATTGGCATCAATTTTACCTAGTAGAGACTCATCACCATTTAGAACAAGTAGAGATTGAGGAGATTTATGTATTCCTTCTAAAATTTTGTTATAAGTAGTATGTACCTCTCCATATCTATCTAACTGATCTCTAAATAGATTAGTTACAGTAATTATTTCAGGTTTTATATATTCTGTTATGAATTTAAGGTAAGCCTCATCTACTTCGATAACTGCGTACATATCTTTATTCTTATCAGAAAATTTGAAATTAGAAATGAAAGACGCAACTATTCCAGTATTCATATTAGCTCCAGTATTATTTGTTATAGCATTTTTACCCGCTTTATTAAGAATATTATAAATCATGCTAGTGGTTGTAGTTTTACCGTTAGTACCTGTGATTAAAATTACTTTATAACCTTTAGCAACTGTTGATAATATACTTCTGTCTAAGGCTAAAGCGACTTTGCCAGGAAAGTTTGAACCTCCTTTAAATAATTTGGTACTTAATTTTAATATAATTTTTGAAGTGACTATAGCTATAAATGAATTTATTTTAATTTTTCACACATCCTTTAAATATTTCTCAGAGTTATTTTAATAAATTAATTTAAGTATTTATAAGTATATCAATTTTATATTATAACATATATCTACATTAATGACATCATTCTAAATTGAAAATGAAAGGATGATTTAAAATATTAATTTAGATTTAAAAAAATATTAAAAGTTAGCAAAATTCGATAAAAGTGATGTACTATATACTATTATAATATTTAAAATGCAGTATAATGAAGTTCGACTTGCAATAATTCTGAATAAAATATGATTTAATAAAGAAAAATAAAATATTTGTTGCATTTTTATAAAAAAGTAGTATTATAATATTAGGAAATTAAAAAATGTGTTACATTAATTCCTAGAAGATATTTGGGGGTAGTAAAATGGATTTTAACTTAAATAATTTAAAAATTAATACTAATAAGGAAATTTATAGAAATTTAAGCTATGCAGAGTTAGTTTCTCATGCTATTAAAAATGAAGAAGGAATTCTTGCTAATAGTGGAGCTTTTGTTGTAAAAACAGGAAAATATACAGGAAGATCTCCTAAAGATAGATTTATCGTAAGACAAGAAAGTGTAAATGATTTAATTAATTGGGGAGAGGTTAACTTACCTATAGAAGAAGAAATTTTCAATAATTTATATTCACAAGTTATAGATTATTTATCTGCTAAGAATTTATATGTATTTGATGGTTATGTTGGAGCAATGAAAGAGTATAGCATGAATATAAGAGTTGTCAATGAATTGGCATCACAAGCTTTAATGTCTAATCAATTATTTAGAAGATATGAAAAAGAACAATTAGAAAGTTTTAAACCTGAGTTTAATGTAATTGTAGCACCTGGTTTTAAAGCTAAAGGAAAAGAGGATGGAGTAAACTCTGAAGCCTTTATAATAATTAATTTTGAAAAGAAGATTGTTTTAATTGGTGGAAGTCAATATTCTGGAGAGATTAAGAAATCAATATTCTCTATAATGAACTTCTTATTACCTAAAAAGGGTGTATTCCCTATGCACTGTTCAGCTAATATTGGAGAAGATGGTGATACTGCTGTATTTTTTGGACTTTCTGGAACTGGAAAAACGACTTTATCTGCAGATCCAGATAGAAAATTAATTGGTGATGATGAACATGGTTGGTGTAATGAAGGAGTATTTAACTTTGAGGGTGGATGCTATGCGAAAACTATCAAGCTAGATAAAGAAAAGGAAAGAGAAATTTATAATGCTTTAAAATTTGGAGCATTACTAGAAAATGTAATTTTAGATGAAAATAATAGACCAATGTTTGATGATGATTCTTTAACTGAAAATACAAGAGGCGCATATCCTATAGATTTTATTGAAAATGTTGAAATAAGTGGAGTTGGTGGAAATCCTAATACAGTAGTATTTTTAACTGCAGATGCTTTTGGTGTAATACCACCAATATCTAAATTAACTAAAGAAGCTGCTATGTATCACTTTATGTCAGGATATACTAGTAAGCTAGCTGGTACAGAAAGAGGAATAACTAAACCAAAAGCTACATTCTCTGCTTGTTTTGGTGAGCCTTTTATGCTTATGAAACCAGAAGTATATGCTAAACTATTAGGAGAAAGAATTATAAAAAATAATACAGAAGTATATCTTGTTAACACTGGATGGTCTGGTGGAGAATATGGTGTAGGTAAAAGAATGAATTTATCTTATACTAGAGCTATGGTTAAGGCTGCTATAGAAGGCAATTTAAGAAATGCTGAATTCGAAAAGGATGAAAACTTTAATGTCCTTATTCCTAAAGAGGTTCCAAATGTACCATCTGAAATATTAAAACCTAAAAATACTTGGGAAGATAAAAAAGAGTATGATAAGAAAGTGTACGAGCTTGTTAAACAGTTCCGTGAAAACTTTAAAAAATTTGATAGCGTAAGTGAAGATATATTGAATGCAGCACCTGGATATAATAAATAATAATTATAAAGAAGAGAAACTCAGATTAAAATGAGTTTCTTTTCTTTATATAGAGATAGAATAATATAAATAACGAAAATTTGTCATGAAGTATAGAAAACTTTTATTTTATTGGAAAAAAGTTTATAATAAAATATAAATATAACAATATGCAGATGTAAAGGGGAGTAATGGGTTGAAAGCTAGAAAAAGAAAAAATATAGGATTAGGTGTTTTGGTTATAATATTAAGTGTTGTGGGATTTTGGATGTTTAGTCAAAGAGATAAAGAACATGATTATACTACTAAAGTAGAAAAATGGGATAATTTATATTCAGGAAATAATATAAAGTTTTATTACATTGATAGTTCTGTAGCGGAAATAGCTACACTGAAAAGTAAATATAAAGTTGAGACTTTAGTTAAAGAAAATACTAGTGAAATTATGAAATGTGTAGATATAAACAAATGGTTAGATGAAAAAGGAGAAATAACTCTTTCTGATATGGATACTAACAAAGATGGAGAAGAGCTTTTAAAAATTCTAATGTCGGGAAAAAAGGTTTCACAAAAGGATTATAATACAGTGCTTCAAGAATTGTTATCTTCAATAGGTATAAAGGTTAGAGTTGGGGAATATAGATTAAATGGAAACTACTCTGTATTAGAAGTATGGGATTCTAATTTTAATAAGTGGGTAATGTTTGATGTGGTCACAGGTGGATATTTTAAAGAGGGTGATGAACCTTTAAGTGCCATTGAGGTTCTAAAGAAAGATTTATCGAAACTTAAGGTTAGTAGTAATGAAGGTAGAGTTTTAGATAAAAAGTCTATAAAGCTATTAAATAATCATCTAGGTACTTACAGTATAAGAATTGATAACAGTAAATATGAGGGATCCATAATAAACTCATATATAACATATGTAAAAGATGTTATGGATGCTCAATTGGAAACTTCTAAAGGTTATATTCCACCAACTATATTTGTAGATAATGATTCTTTATTTAACATTAATCCTTATGAAGAAAAAGTGAATAATGAGGTAGATAAAATTCCTACTATTATATTTGCGAAAACCAATGTAAAGGAAGATGATGATAACTATATAAAATTTACTTTAGGAGCATTTATGAATAGTTTAATGCTTGAGGAGTTTTATGTTAGAGTAAATAATGGGGATTTTATTAAGGTTGACACCTATTATAATTTATCTATAGAAAAAGGTGTTACAACTATAGAGATTTCATTAGACGGTACTAATCCCTTACGACAGGTGGTTATAAAGAAATAGAAGAAAGGGGAAAAGAGAAAACTAGGGACGTAGATGACATTATCTTTCCGCAAGCTTTGTGTGCAGGAATATAATTGTTAATTTTTACAATTTTGAGGTAATAGTTACTTAACTTATATATATATATAAATAAAATAAATAAGTTAAGTATTTGTAAATATAAGACGCGTAAATGAATAATAAAGTGATTATATAAATGTGTAATACGTATTTATATATTACAATTAAAATACTACAGCATAAAAGTGCTGTATATTAACTCATTTAGTATGAACAATAAAGTGATATAATCTAAAAAGTATATCACTTTATTGATTTTTTACAATAGTCAGAAATTTGACATAATATATAAAGAAAATTATAATATAGCTAGTTATAAATTGATATTACCATTTGGCATGTGGAGGGTATGTATGAAAGAAATCAAACGTTATTTAGAGACAAGAGAAGGGGAATATAGTTTTTATTTTGCAGATTTAAAAAGCGATTATACTTATGGGTTTAATGAAGATCTTAAAATGGTAGCTGCTGGTTGTATTAAACTTCCTATTGCTATGGCAGTAATGAAAGAAGTGGAATCTACTAATATATTTTTAGATCAATTAGTAACAATAACAAATGAGGATAAGGTTTCTGGTTCTTTTGGTATTATACATGAATTAGAAGGAAGACAATATAGTATTAAAGAATTAATAGTTGCAATGCTTATTCAAAGTGATAATACAGCAGCATGCAAACTTATAAACACTATAGGCAAAGATAGGATAAATAGTATCATTCATGATATGGGGTTAACATCTACATTTATAAAAAAATATCCATCAGGTAAAAAAGAAGATTTTGATAATGAAAATATAACTACAAGCTATGATTTATGTAAAGGTTTAGCATTATTAAGCAAGGGGAAAGTGTTAAATGAAAAACATAGTAAATTTATTTTAGAAGTTATTAGAAGAAATCAATTAACCACAGGGATATCATTTTATTGGCCTAAAGATTTTAAAGTTAAAACGGCACATAAAGCAGGAAGTTTAGAAGGAATAGAAAATGATATTGTGTTATTAAATTTGGAAAAAGGTGATTTTGTATTTGTTGTTATGTCAAGAAATTTACCATCTAATGTTTATGGAGTTAGTTCTTTAACAAGAGTTGGGAAAATGATGTTTGATATTATTGATAAGGATTGGAATTAATATAATATCTCTAAGTTAAAGAGTGTGGATTTTGTCCACGCTCTTTAATTTAATATTAAATTATTAAAATTTCGCGATGTAATTTTAAAGAAAAAGGTAAAGTATAGTTTGATTTTTAAACTTATAATCATTAGAAAGTAAGGAATACTGAAATTGTTGGTAACAATATTGCCTGGTGTATCAGTAATAGAATTATATAGCTATTATAAGGAAATTAAAGAAATATCTATTTATTTTGATACAATGCAGTTATTATAAAAGAACAAGCTATCATATCATGATAAGATAAGTCTTGTCGCTGAGAGATGCGGCAGAAAACAACAAGAAATTAAGAAAAAAACTTCTTAAAAAAATGTTGACAGATAAGAGATTATCTAGTAGAATAGTAAGAGTCGTCGGAAGTAATCGATGATAATGAAAACCAAATGGTCTTTGAAAATTAAACAGAGAAAAAGGTAAAACCAGTTAATTCCGATAGAGAAATCTATCAAATAAATGACTTAACAAGTCAGCGAAAAAAAGAGCATAGCTCAAACTTTTTAAATTGAGAGTTTGATCCTGGCTCAGGACGAACGCTGGCGGCGTGCCTAACACATGCAAGTCGAGCGATGAAGCCCTTCGGGGTGGATTAGCGGCGGACGGGTGAGTAACACGTGGGTAACCTGCCTTATAGAGGGGGATAGCCTTCCGAAAGGAAGATTAATACCGCATGAAATGTTTTTATCGCATGGTAGAAACATCAAAGGAGTAATCCGCTATAAGATG
>NZ_JPMD01000054.1 GCF_000732635.1 Clostridium sulfidigenes
TAAGTCGAGGGCTTGATCTAAATAAAGACGAAATAAATTTCACTGTGTAATTTTGAGAGAACATTTAACCAATGTTTTCAAATCTGGTAATTATGCTTTTGATGGATACACCCGTTCCCATACCGAACACGAAGGTTAAGCATCAAGAGGCCGATAGTACTGCACGGGAAGCTGTGTGGGAGGGTAGGTTGTTGCCAGGTCATTTGGATCTTTAGCTCAGTTGGTTAGAGCAACCGGCTCATAACCGGTAGGTCCGGGGTTCGAGTCCCTGAAGGTCCACCATATTTGGGGGTATAGCTCAGCTGGGAGAGCACCTGCCTTGCACGCAGGGGGTCAAGGGTTCGAATCCCTTTATCTCCACCAAAAGCAATCTATTTAGATTGCTTTTTTTTTATATTTATATTACTTAATTAACTATTATATTATTGTTTTAATTAAGTATATAATAATGTAAAGTAATTAAAAAAAATTCATTGCAAAGATGGTGTAATTAGTATGAATAGAGTTAAACAATTTATTAATTGTGTATTTGCAAAAATAACTAAAAAAGATATGGAGTTTATTAATAATTATTTAGATGAGAATGAAAAAAAAATACTGTATAAACTCCCTGTTTATGATTTGAAACATTCAGTTAATGTAGCTAGAGATATATATACAAATGAATCTGAAGAAGAAATTAAAAAGAATAATCTTAATCATAAAGAAATTGTAAAATCAGCTATATTACATGATGTCGGTAAAATTCATACTCCTCTAAATGTAATAGATAAATCTATTTTAGTCTTATTAAATAACATTACAAAAACAAAAATAAAAAAATATAGTGATAGAAATTCTAAGATATATATATTCTATAATCATGGAGAAGAAGGTTATAAAATTTTAAAAGAAAAAGGATATGATAAAGAATTTTTGAATATTATAAGAAATCATCATAATTATAAAATACAAAATAAATGGCTAGATATTTTACGAAAGTATGATGATAGAAATTAATACATATAATTAATATAAGTAAAGAAATATTTAATAATGAAAGAAAAAATACAATAATATACATGGGTATATGATATACTATTATTTAAATAATATATGTTTATACATGGAGGGGATTATGACAAGCGCAAAGAGAAGAGAAAAAATAAAGAATCTATTAATACAATCTCAAGAACCTGTAAAAGGTCAGATATTAGCACAAATGTTTGAAGTTACTCGTCAAATTATAGTTAAGGATATAGCTATTATAAGAGCTGAAGGGGTAGATATAATATCTACGCCAAAAGGATATATGGCTCTAAAGGAAAATATCAATAGCATAAAGAAAGTTATAGCTGTTAATCATGGAAGGGAAGAAGTAAAAAATGAACTTGAGACTATTGTTAAATATGGTGCAATTGTAGAAGATGTAATAGTTGAACATCCTCTTTATGGAGAAATAAGAGCTATGCTTATGCTTAAAAATATGATGGATATTGAAAATTTTTATAGTAATTTTAAGCAGTATGAAGCTGAACCTTTAAGCGCATTAACAAATGGAGTTCATCTTCATACAATAATATGTGAAAATGATAGAGTTTTATCAAATATAGTAGAGGAATTAAATAAAAAAGGATTTTTGATTAAAGAATTATAAAAAGGGGTGTGAATATTTTGAAGAAGAAAGCTATCGGGAGTATAGTTTCTATCATAATAATTATATTACTTTTCACTGTTGCTGGAATAAGTATAATAGTAGACTATCAATGGTTCAGTGAATTGGGATATATTTCTATTTATTTTACTAAGTTATTATCTATAATGAAACTAATGGTTCCTACATTTTTAGTAATATTTATTGGAATAACATTATATTATAAAAGTTTAATACCTAATATTAGAAAGTTAAAAGAGATAGTAGAAATTGATAAAGTTAAAGAGAAAAAAAAGGTTTAAAATCTTTTTAGTAATAAATTTTATTATATCTTTATTCTTTTCTTTTAGTTTTGCAAGTATATATTGGTACAAAATATTAGAATTTACCAACTCTACAAAGTTTAATGTTAATGATCCTATATTTGATAAGGATATATCATTTTTTACATTTAAGTTACCTTTAATACAATCTTTATATAGTAGTATGATTTCATTATTAGTTTTACTTGTAATAGCTACTTTTATAATTTATATTATTTTAAATGTTAAGGATAAGATTAATAATCACTTTGATAGATCAGATAAGGTTGTAAATTTTAAATCTATGACTAGTGGTATAACAAGTTTTGCAGGAAAACAACTTGCAGTGATAGCTGCATTACTTATGTTAGTTATATCTTTAGGATATATGATAAAAGGGTGGAACTTAGCATATTCTCCTAGGGGTATAGTTTTTGGAGCAAGTTATACAGATGTAAACGTATCTTTAAAATTTTATAAAGTAATTTCTATAGTTTCAATTATTTTTGCTGTATTAATATTCTTAAGTATATTGTTTAAAAAAGTTAAACCAATAATATTTTCAGTAATAGTAGTATTTGTACTGATGATTGGGGAAAGTGTTGCAGCAGGAGTTGTTCAACAATTTATTGTTAACTCTAATGAAAAAACATTGGAAAAACCTTATATATCCAAGAATATTGAGTATACTAATATGGCTTATAACATTGATGAAATTGATGAAAATAATTTTGAAATAAAAAATGATTTAGATGCTACAGGTATAAAACAAAATAAAGATATAGTTGAAAATATTAAGGTTAATGCATATCGACCTGCTTTAGAATTTTATAATCAATTTCAATATATAAGATATTATTACAAGTTTAACGATATAGATATTGATAGATATAATATTAATGGAAACTATAATCAAGTATTTATAGCACCGAGAGAAATTGATTTTGAAAAGTTAGATGAAAATTCTATTACCTGGCAAAATAGACATTTGTCATATACCCATGGATACGGGGTTGTTATGAGTAAGGTTAACTCGGTAACAAGTGAAGGACAACCTGACTTTATTATGAGCAATATACCTATTGAAAATGAAACGGATATTTCATTAGAGAATCCAAGGATATATTTTGGTGAGAACACTAATGATTATAGTATAGTAAATACAAAGCTTGGAGAAATTGATTATCCAATAGGTGGGGAAAATGCTACTAATAATTATGACGGTAATGCTGGTATATCCATGAATTATCTAAACAGAATTATATTTGCTATTAAAGAACAAAATAGTAAATTTTTACTATCACAAGATATAACTAGTGATAGTAAAATTCTACTTCATAGAAATATAGTAGAAAGAGTTAATAAAGTTGCACCTTTTTTAAGATATGATGAAGACCCATATGTAGTTATAAACAATGATAGGCTTTATTGGATTATAGATGCATATACTGTAAGCGACAAGTTCCCATTTTCACAACCTATGGGAGATATAAATTATATTAGAAATTCAGTTAAAGTTATAATTGATGCATATGATGGAACAACAAAGTTTTATATAACAGATAATACAGATCCTATAGTTGCAACCTATGCTAAGATATTTCCTAAGCTATTTACAGACTTAAGTACTTTACCAGATGAAATTAAAGCTCACTTCAAATATCCTCAAGATTTATTTGCAATTCAGAGTGAAATGTTGTCTAAGTACCATGTTTCAGATCCTGGAGTTTTCTACAATGGGGATGATATATGGTCTATAGCTAGTGATGTAGCTACAATTGAAGGTGATGAAGTAAAATCAGAAGCTTCATATGTTACTACTAAATTAGCTGGAGAAGATAAAGAAGAGATGGTTATTTTAGAGTATTTTAATACAAAAGATAGAGATAATATGGTAGGTATGTTTGGTGTTAGAATGGATGGAGATAATTATGGAAAAATGTTTTTGTATAAATTTCCAACGGGAGGAACAATATATAGCCCAATGTTATTTAAACAAAAAATAAACCAGGATCCAGAAATATCTAAACAATTATCACTTTGGGATACTAAGGGTTCTCAGGTTCAATTTGGAGAAGTTTTAATAATACCAATAGGAAACTCCTTGTTATATGTAGAACCTCTTTATTTGAGAGCTTCTGGTGAAAATAGCATACCTGAAATGAAAAATGTCATAGTTGGTTACGGAGATAAACTAATACTTGAAAAAGATATAGGAACTGCTATTACTAAGATGTTTAATCTAGAGGCTGAGGGAAATAATAATTCTAATAATGAAGGTATCGAAAATAATAAACAAGAAGGAAATTTAAATTCCGATTATTTAGGAAAATTAAAAGAAGCATATACAAATGCTATTGAATCTCAAAAAAATGGAGACTGGGCAAAGTATGGTGAGTATATAAATCAAATAGGAAAATTAATTGACGAATTATCAAAATAAATTTATATAAATAACATGACTAGCCGCTCTAAAGCTTTCGTAGTAAAATGGAAGATAGAGTGGCTAGAATAATTTATATAAAGTAGTATTAACATGCATAGGTGGAGGAAATTATGGATTATGATGTATTGATATTAGGTGGAGGAATTATAGGTTGTGCTATAGCTTATGAATTGTCAAAATATAATCTTAATATTGCAGTTATAGAAAAAGATTATGACATATGTAATGATACACCTTCTATAAACACAGCAACAATATATGATGGATTAGAATGTGAGGATGAATTATCATCTAAGCTTATTAGAAAAGGCAATTTATTAATGGAGGAGTATGCATTAAGATTTAAAGTTCCATATAAGAGGTGTGGAACCTTATATATAGCAAGAAATGAAATTCAGGCTATAAGTATTGATAAAATGTATGAAAGAGCTAAAGCAAAAAAAAATAGATGATGTAAAACTTCTTATAGGGAAAGAAATATTGGAGTATGAACCTAATATAGAAGGAAATATAATAAAATCAATATATATACCTAATACAGGTGTAATAAGCTCATATGATTTAGCTTTAGCTTATGGTGAAATTGCTTTTGATAATGGAGTTAACTTTAGATTACAAGAAGAGGTTGAATCTATAAATAGTATAAATAAAGGATTCAAGATAAAAACAAGTAAAAATAAATTTACTTGTAAGATAGTTATTGATACAACTAAAGATAAAAATCTACAATTAGTTAATGAAAATAATAAAGAAGATGATAAAGGAAAATATATGAAATATGTGGTTATTGATAAGCCTTATGAAAAGTTATATTCTAACATAATTTTTGATGTAAGAGAAAATGAAAGAATATATATAAGACCTACAATTAACAATGAAACAATAGGGGCTTATAGTAACTATAAAAATGTTCACTATGATAAAGTTATTGAAAAGATAAAACCTCTTACTAAAGAAATTAGTGAAAATGATATAAAAGTAGTAAGAGATTGGCGCCTTTTTGATGAACCTATTATTATACAAGATGATATTATTAATAGTGGGTATATAAATATTAAGGTTAATCATTATGCTAAGGTTACAATAACACCATATTTAGCTTTGAACATATCAAAAATAGTAGTTGAAAAGTTAAATTGTAAATTTAAAAAGGATTTTAATGATAAGAGAAGGGAATATTTTAGATTTAAAAATCTATCAAATGAAGAAAGAAATAAAATTATTAAATTAGACAGTAAGTATGGACGTATTATATGTCAGTGTGAAAAAGTTAGCGAAGGTGAGATTGTAGACTCTATTAGAAGACCTTTAGGAGCTAGAACAGTAACCGGGGTAAAAAGGAGAACTGGAGCGGGATTTGGAAGTTGTGATGGGTGTTACTGCAAGGATAAAATAATTGAAATTTTGGCAAGAGAAATGGATAAAAGAGTTACAGAAGTGGTTAATAATTCAAAGGATTCAACCATTTTATTATCAAGAATAAAAGAATTTGATGAAATGTGAGGTAATAAAAAGTGAAGGATAAGGATATATTAACAACTATAGTGAGAGTAAAAGGATCTGCAGAGCGTAGGGTAGTTTCAGTAAAGAGTAGCGAACCTATAGATAAAAGTTTATGGCTTGAATGCTCTAAGTGTCTAAGTAGAATATATGTAGGACCACAGACATCAGAAGGAGATGTTATATGTAAGAATATACTTAATACAGGTGTAGATATAGTATGTACTAAATATGCCTACAAAAATTAATATTAATATTGACAAAAAATATGTTAGGGAATAATATAGACATATATTTAATGAAATAAATTATAAACCGTTGAAGAGAATAGTAGTACTAATTATATATGTAAGAGAGTCAGTGTTTGGTGTAAACTGATATATATATTATTACGAATCCGCCTCTGAGGGACTGTGATGAGCAGTACGGCATTAAGTTTGTCGTTAAATTTGCGAGTGGAATAATTAATTTTATTCAATTAGGGTGGTAACACGGAGTCTTTCGTCCCTTAGGTGGGGTGGAAGGCTTTTTATTTATATCAAAATATATTTATAAGAAAAGGGTAGGAGGAATAACAATGATAGACTTAAAGAAAATAAGAAATAATCCAGATGAAATTAAAGTTAAAATGGAAAATAGAGGAGAGAGTTTTGATTTATCGCTTATAGATGAAGTTGTAGAGCTTGACCAAAAGAGACGTAATATATTAATAGAAGTAGAAGAATTAAAAAATAAAAGAAATAAAACTTCTGCAGAAGTTCCTAAGTTAAAAAAACAAGGTATAGATGTATCAGAAACTATGAAGGAAATGAAACAACTTTCAGATACAATAAAAAATTATGATTTGGACTTAAATGAAATAGATCAAAGAATAGAATATATAATGATGAGGATACCTAATATACCTCATGATTCAGTTCCAAATGGTAGTGATGATGAGGATAATGTTGAAATTAAAAAATGGGGAGAGATAAGAAAGTTTGATTTTAATCCTAAAGAACACTGGACTATAGGTACAGAAAATAATTTATTGGATTTTGAAAGAGCTGGAAAAATTACAGGGTCTAGATTTACTGTTTATAAGGGACTTGGAGCAAGATTAGAGAGAGCATTAATAAATTATTTTTTAGATACTCATACTGGTAGAAATGGATATGATGAAATACTTCCTCCATATATGGTAAATAGAAATAGTATGACTGGAACAGGTCAGTTACCTAAGTTTGAAGAAGATGCTTTTAAAGTTAGTGATACAGATTATTTTTTAATACCTACAGCAGAAGTACCTGTAACTAATATTTACAGAGATGAAATCCTTGAAGGAGATAAACTTCCGATAAAATATGCAGCATATAGTGCATGCTTTAGGTCAGAAGCTGGATCTGCTGGAAGAGATACTAGAGGATTAATTAGGCAGCACCAATTTAATAAAGTAGAATTGGTTAAATTTACAAAAGAAGAAGAATCATATAATGAACTTAATAAATTAGTTCAAGATGCAGAAAGTGTGTTACAAGGATTAGGACTTCCATATAGGATTGTAAAAATATGCAGAGGAGATTTAGGGTTTACTGCTGCTTTAAAATATGATATTGAGGTTTGGATGCCAAGTTATAATAAGTATGTAGAAATATCAAGCTGTAGCAACTTTGAAGATTTCCAAGCAAGACGTGCTAATATAAAATATAAAGATGATCCAAAAGCTAAACCTAAATTTGTTCATACAGTAAATGGTTCAGGGGTTGCTATAGGAAGAGCTTTAGCTGCAGTTCTTGAGAATTATCAAAATGAAGATGGTAGTGTTACAGTACCAGAGGTATTAAGAACATATATGGGGTGTGAAAAGATAACTAGATAAAAAAAATTTAGAATTTATATAAAAGTTTTTCAAAAAAATATTGACACAAGGGCTATTTCTTGATAGAATAACCCTTGTAGGAAATGGAGAGATGGTCGAGTTGGTTTAAGGCACCGGTCTTGAAAACCGGCGTACGTGTGAGCGTACCTAGGGTTCGAATCCCTATCTCTCCGCCATATTTTTAAATTGGAGAAATACTCAAGTGGCTGAAGAGGCGCCCCTGCTAAGGGCGTAGGTCGGGTAACCGTCGCGAGGGTTCAAATCCCTCTTTCTCCGCCATTTAAAAATAACCTATGAAAATTAAATAAGTAAAATCAGAGTATGATTTTAATAATTCTACGGAGAGATGGTCGAGTTGGTTTAAGGCACCGGTCTTGAAAACCGGCGTACGTGTGAGCGTACCTAGGGTTCGAATCCCTATCTCTCCGCCATTTTTTTATTTTTTGGAGAAATACTCAAGTGGTTGAAGAGGCGCCCCTGCTAAGGGCGTAGGTCGGGTAACCGTCGCGAGGGTTCAAATCCCTCTTTCTCCGCCAAGATATATTTAAAAATCGGATTCTTAAGAATTCGATTTATTTTTTCGACTCAATAAGGTGTAATAAAATCAAAAAATAATTATTGAAATCGTGAGGATTCTATGTTATTATGTAATAGTTATTTAAATAACCTTTTGGGGTGTTAGTTAAATGGATATAACATACGGCTACGGACCGTATATTGCGGGTTCGATTCCTACACACCCTGCCATATTGAATGATGAAAATGGCTTAATCTCAATGGTTAAGTCATTTTTTTATACTCAAAAGATGACTAAAAGGTGACTAAAAGTTTTATTCAGATTTTTCATCATTAAAAATGTTATCTAACAATTTAGCAGTATTATTCTTCATATCATCCATTATATGAGTATAAGTATTTAATGTTATGCTTATATCTCTATGTCCAAGGCGGTCACTAACAACTTTTACATTTTCACCATTGAATATTAGTAGTGTAGCATGAGTATGACGAAGACCATGGAAAGATATTTGTTTAAGCTGCATATAGTCTTTGGGAACATTACCAGTTTCTTTTTTCATATCTTCAATGGAGTTTTTATATTTAGCTATAGTTTTAGTAAAATTCATTGATAAATTCCTAGGCTTACACATAAACCCTTCTCTACTTAATACTATAAAATCAGTTTTGGAAGCTCCTCTACTCTCTTTAAGAGCCTTTAAGTATTCAACTAATATATTAGGTATGCTTATCTTTCTATGGCTTGTAGAGGTCTTTAAAACTGGTGATAGAAGTAATAATTTATTAACTTTATCTTGAATAGCTTGACAATTAACTTCTATATAGCCATTTTCAAAATCAACATCACACCATCTAAGGCCACAAAGTTCCCCAATACGTAATCCAGTTAGTATATCTATAAAAATAGGTGTATATAAGTAGGTACCCTTTATCATAGATAAGAAAAAATCGACTTCGGCTTGTGTCCAAAATTTAATAGTTGGCTTTTCTACTCTTTGTTTTTCTATATCTGTAGGTAATTCGTATATAAGTTTTAATTTTTTAGCATATTTCAAGCAACTGTTAACAATATCATAAACTTTTTTAGCTGATACAGGCTTCATTCCCTTTTCACTTATAAGTTTATTGTAGAAGTCTTGAATTGTTACAATGGATATATCACTAAGTTTATAATCACCAAGCATAGGAACGATATGAGCATTTATTCTTGATATATAATCATTTTTAGTGTTAATACTTATGTTAAAGATCTTATATTCATAAAACCACTTATCTATAAAATCTTTAAATAATATATTATTTTCCCCAGGTGCTATATACCCTTTATTTTTTTTATTTAAAGTTTCAGTAACAAATTTTTCAGCTTCTCCTTTGGTTCTAAAGCCTTGTTTAATTACTCTTTTCCTTTTTCCATTTTCATACCCTAAGGGTATATCTACTTTCCAGTTATATTTCGATATTTGTTTGTAACTTGCCATTATAGATCCTCCCGTATAGTTTCTAAAATCTTATTTACATTTTTAATTAATTCATTATATTGATAATAGTTTTCAAATTTAATTGCTAATCCAGTATTTAGTGAACGTAAAAATTCATTTGCTTTATACACACCAAAGCCTGTTGTTAATGGTATATTATCCAATACTGGTAAATCATCAATATCTCTAATAGTTTGTAAAGTCGGTTCATTATCTTCTTTTATCACTTGTATACTTATTATTCTAGAGTTCATTCTTAACACTTCCTTCTAATTTTGAGAGTATTTTTTTATTAAATGCAATTAAATAACCTTCAATTGTCTTTAATGATTTGAGTCCAACATGGTGTTTTATATTGGGTGAAATAGTGTGAATTAGATCTTGATTTTCTAAGTAGAAATTGGTTATTTCTTTTAACAACTTATTTTTAAAATATCTTTCTTCTATAAAGAACTTTTCATACTCATTTAATAGACCATGTGCATTAATAAATTTTGTATTAAATTCAGTTAAGGTATTAATTTCTAAATTTAAATTATTAATCATTTTAATGCATTTATCTTCGTCTAAATTTAAGTAGTTATTTTTATAAAGTTCTATATTATTTTTAAATATTTTAAGTCTAGTTTTATTAAGTTTATATTCTTCAACTATATTCATTTAATCACTCCTAAATCATTGATATTACTAGCTTTAAGTGGTATAATAATATTATAGTTGCTAACTTAATTCAGTTAGTGTTAAAAACTTTTTAATCTTGGCAGATTATTTCTAAATAACCTTCTAAATTCTAGACACAATCCTCGTATCCCTAGAATTTGTAAGGTTATTTTTATATTAATTTACCAATCAATATGACCATTTATTTTTTGTATTAATAGGTCTATGTCTTCCATAACATCATCAATACCATTGAGTGGATCCAGTGCTTCTAAAGAATCGATTAAGTTCTCCTTAAACTCAATTAATTCATTCCTCACATCTTCAATTTCTTCATTGGTATTTGAGATATCACTTAATTGCTCTATAATACTATCCATATGTTTATTCCTCCTTTATAATTTTATTGAATTACATACTTGTACACCTTTGTATATTGGTTCATGGGCTTGAACTTCATTTATTGGGTGAGTATATTCTAGTGATACTACACCTGACAATGGAGGAACCTTCCACCAACGTTTTAAAATTCCATTTACTCTAAATGCATCTTTAGGTGGTGGAATTGCACCTAATTTTTTTAGTGAATTTCGAGTACTAGAATTACTTTTTAAACCTAAATAACTACAAATTTCACTAAATGTGGTATAAACCCATTTTTCTTTAGGGAATGACCAATCAAGCATATCCATTATTTTAGTATCAGCATCAGTTTTAACCTCAAACTCTGAATTTGAAGTATATAGTTGTTGCTCTTCATCTTTTGAAAGCCAATGAGGTTCTTTCTTATATCTTAATAGATACATTACCTCACCCCATAATTGATTAATATCAACATTATGATCTACAATCATTTTCTCTACTCTAATACACCAGTAACGTCTATTACCAGTATCATCTTCTAGAAATTCACTATTATTAACAGTGGCATAAAAGGATGTTACTCTTGGATATTCCTCAAGTTTAATTGCATATGGACGTCTATACCTATCATTACATCTAGTAAAGAACATTTTTAATGTATCAACTTTATCTCTAGTTAAGCTAGTTTTTAATTCTCCCAATTCGACAATTAAGGCAGATGTAACATCAACTACATCGTCAACTTTTTTAGGATTTATATATTTATCAGTATCAATCCAGTTTGAATTAGGTAATAAAGTTTTAATCCATCTAGTTTTACCTATACCTTGACCACCTTGTATTACTAGGACACCATTCATATTTTTAGCGCCATCATTAAAAGCTATATTTGCAGTACCTATGAGCCATCTTTTTAATAACATATATTTAAGTTTATCGTCATAATCTTTAGATGAAATTATTGTATTTGATAACTCTAAAATTCTACCTTCTTTATGATCCCAATTTTTATAACAAGCTTCAAAATAATCTTTTGCTGGATTATAAGAATTTTCTTGTGATAATCTAAATACAAAACCTCTCAAATTTTGTTTGCTTACTTTGAAATTACTAACAATACATAATGAATATAAATCTTCAAAACACGCTTCATCGTTGACAATTTTAAATATACGACTATTAAACTCAATCTTTTTTGAAAGCTCATTGTATTTTATGGTTATATTATTAAGTTCACATATTCGTTGGAAGTTTTCCCATATAACTAATGGAGATCCATTAGAATTTACATATTTGAAATTCTTGTTTTTCTTATAATCCCATTTATCTTTAAGAGCTGCTTTAAAATCATCTATTGTTTTACCACTTTGAAACCAATCAGTAATATCTTTGTTATCACCTAAATCTTTTAATCCTTCGGGATAAATTACATTAAACTCTTTTACATAATCTTTAATCTTATAGTAAATATCATCTTTATACTTTTCTCCAGCTTGACCAGTATCCGGAACAATATATATTTTACAATCTTGAAATATACTATAATCAAATTTAGTAACATCTTTAAGTGATGTAGCTATATATCCCATATAGGAAAGCGTATCAACATCTTTTTCACCTTCAAGGATAATTATATATTTATCTTTTTTAATTCCTTCTAATAGTTTGTATAGATTATATGGAACTTCATCGGTTCCACGGTTACACATAACTTTATTATTATTGATGGAGAAGTATCTATTAGTGCTTTTATTGTTAATGTCTTTGAACTTGGCTTTAAAATATAATGGATCATTGAATTTATCAACAAACATATATAAACATACATAATTTAATGGATTTCCCATAACATCTTTAAAGCTAATTTTATGAATTGCTTTTTCCACTTTTTCTATTAAAGCCACTTTTTTAGAATAATCTTCACTAGGTTCAATATTAAGATATTCACATGCTGCATTATAATTAATATTTTTATATTCTTTGATAAAATCAATAGCATCACCATGTCTACCACAACCAAAACAATAATATCTATATTTATCGTCATATTTTTTAATGGTGAATGAAGGTGTTTTTTCCCCATGAAATGGACAACACATTTTATTATTTCTATCAAATTTTTTACTAGATTCATTTTCAATTAAATCTTTTAAGTTAATTTCTTCTTTCGTAATCAATAAATATCACCTACTTAAAAGCTAGTCTAAAATATCTAAGGCCCTCAAATGATGGCTGCTTATTTAACATTTGACATAGCTCCATATATTTTTTTAGTAATTTAAGACTCATTAGACACACCTCCTAATACCATTCAATTTCACCATTTTCACGCTCAACAACGTGTAGCCAAAACCGTTCTATATTTTCCTTATCTGCTATACCAACAGTAAGATTGCCACCTTTGTCTAATTCGGACCAACAAACATGATAATCAGTTCCATTCTCATAAATTTCTTTAAATCTTCCTAACAAACTTTTAGACATCTTAACCCCCCCTATAATATATTTATAACGCCTTCCATTGTTTGCATAAGTTGCTTAACTGTTGAGTATTGTCTTTTGTAGTTTTCTAATTTGTTTTTTAGTCTTTCATTTTCCAAGCGTAGTTTTGATAATTCATCAGTTGGTACAACACCCGTGATTTTATCAAGTTCAGATATTGGTATTAAATATGTTTTACCAATTTTATTAGCTTGAATTTCATGTTTTCTTATCATACTTTGAACAGTCGATACAGGTTTATTTATTTTATTGGCAAATTCATTAGTTGTAAGAACTGGCTTTCTTTCTTCCATAACCTAATCCTCCTTATTCAACAATTTTTCTCTATGCTCTATTAACTCCTCAAGAGCTGCTTCATGTATATTTTTATCCTTTGGACTTATGTCCCTGGATATTTGATATTTCAAAGCCTTAATCTGCTTTTCAACCTTCTGCATGTCTTTAGGTAATTCAATTCTTAACATTTAATCACTCCTTATAATGGTTTTAAGAGCCTCTGATACTCTGGTTGTGTCTTTACTATGTAATGTCATTTTAATGTGCTTAAATTCTCGATATGACCATTTTTAGTGGTTTTAAAATGATTAATCTTCACTAGATAAAAATAATTCTTCTACTGAACTATTAAGAGCTGCAGCGAGTTTTAAAACAATTTCATAAGAAGGCCTTTTCTTATCTCCAGTTTCAAGTTTTTGAATATAACTTACAGATATGCCACTATCTTCACTCAATTGCTTTTGAGTTTTATTTTCGCGTTCTCTAATTTGTTTTAATATTAATTGCAATTTAATAATTCACCCCCTTGATACATTCTACAGTGTGTATCAATATAATAGCACCTACTTAAGAATGTGTCAACACTATAGTGTGTGCAAATTAGTAAACTTGTAGTATAATTGAAGAATAAAATGGAAGGTTGTGATTAATTTGTTAGGAAAAAATATAAAAGAAGCTAGAATAAATAAGAAGATTTCTCAAAAGCAATTAGCAAATGATACTGGACTTTCAACGTCATATATACAACAATTAGAATTAGGTCAAAAAAATAATCCATCACTAGAAGTTAAAATTAAAATAGCTAAAGCTTTAGATGTTGAAATAGAAGATTTAGATCCGGATACTCCAATCTGGGATATATTTGATGCTACTATGGATCTTGAAAAGCTAAAAAGAGATGTTGAAAGAATACAAGAAAAAGAACATGATGAAGAAATTAAAATAATAGATTATTTAAAGAAAGCTTCAATAGATCAATTAATCCAGGAACTTAACAGTAGAAATGATTTTCCTATAAAAATAGAAATGAAGAAATAAATTTGAGACCAGGGTTGGTCGCACAACAGAATCAATTAGATGGACAAGTTGAAAAAAGTTCTTTCGTGCGTTTGCAGGAAACAATATTTTTCGTGGCGAACTTCTTCGCTGCCAAAGTATTAGACTGAAGATACCTATGAATATAAATAGATCCTTTGCTGCTGCAGAGGTCTTTTTTTATGGAAAAAAGTTTTCGACAAATATGCGACAAAGTGTAAATGTGTAGCATTGATTTTAATGATTAAGAGATAAGAACGAAAAAAAATATATTTATATGTATTTATGCAAGGAATTTATTAAATGACCTTAGATTCAAGGAATGTTACACTACTTTGTTACAGTCTATAAAAGTACTAAGGCATTTATATATCAAGGGTTACAGAGGGTGTTACAGTGGTGTTAAAAATTTTTTCTATATACGTATATATACTATATAATATCTATGTACTATTTAATT
>NZ_JPMD01000055.1 GCF_000732635.1 Clostridium sulfidigenes
AGGATCTAGCGCCTTAGGCGTGGGGGTTCGACTCCCTTCACCTGCACCAATCATAAAAATAAAAAAAATGCGGGAGTGGCTCAGTGGTAGAGCGTCACCTTGCCAAGGTGAACGTCGCGAGTTCGAATCTCGTCTTCCGCTCCAAATGCGGGTGTAACTCAATGGTAGAGTGCTAGCCTTCCAAGCTAGTTACGAGGGTTCGATTCCCTTCACCCGCTCCAAAATATGCGTCTTTAGCTCAGCTGGATAGAGCAACGCCCTTCTAAGGCGTGGGCCAGGGGTTCGAATCCCTTAAGACGCACCATATATCGGGGTGTGGCGCAGATGGGAGCGCGCGTGGTTTGGGACCATGAGGTCGCAGGTTCAATCCCTGTCACCCCGACCACTTTAAATTAAATATGTGCGGGTGTAACTCAATGGTAGAGTGCTAGCCTTCCAAGCTAGTTACGAGGGTTCGATTCCCTTCACCCGCTCCATTTTTTTATTTTTTGAGAAGGTATTTTATAAGGAATTCATATTTTATTTTTGCACCCATAGCTCAGCTGGATAGAGCGCTGGACTTCGAATCCATCGGTGGCAGGTTCAAATCCTGTTGGGTGTACCATGAATGTAGTGATATCGACGATTTCAGTAGATGAAATCGTTGGTATTTTTTTATTATTAATTTATGATTAATGATGAAATTTACTCAGGAACAACAATATTAGAGAAAATGATAGAGTAAAAAGTAAAAAAATAAGCACTGATGAGTTAAATCAATAGTGCTTATTTTAATATTGGAAGTTATTTTTCAACTGTAATTTCCGTATTATGCTTATTTATCAAATAACAATATAAATTCTTAACAAGAATTTTAACAATGTTATATATAGGAACTGCAAGGAATGCTGCGAAGAAACCTCCAAAGTATACACTTATGGTAACTACTAAAATAGTTGTCAGTGGATGCATATTCAGTTGGTTACCAGTGATATTAGGGGTTATAACATTGCCTTCTAACTGCTGAACAATAACTGTAAGAATTATTATTTTAAGTACCATACCAAAGCCCATACTTAAGGATATAAGGATGGCTGGAATAATTCCCAGTATTACGCCTAAAAAAGGAATAAAGGCAGTTATAAGAGAAAATAGAGATAGAACAAGAGCATTAGGCATTCCAATGATTACATAACCTATAAACATAAGAACTCCGATGACACAAGCAACCATAATCTGTGAAGTAATATATTGTTTTAATACTGTATCAATTTCATGAAGTATTTTCAATATAATACTTTTAAATTTTCTTGGAAGAAAGGAAGTGAAAGTATTATATATTTTTTTGTCATCTTTAAGTATATAAAACATTATTATTGGTATTAAAATCATCTGAGCTATAAAATTACCTATAGAACTAGCAAATACATATATGTTTTTACTTATGTCTGTAAAAGAATTTACTAAATAGTTAGCGGCTTTTTGAAGTAATTCACCAATATTTAAAAATTCATTGATTTGTGGAAATAAGTAGCTATATTTATCTGCTAAGTTCTGTACGGATTCAATAATAGCTATGGTTAAACTTTCACCTTGAGTAGCTATTATCGATGAAGAATATATAAGCATATATACAATTAATACTATTATCAATAGTATTGAAAGGGCTGTAGCTATTCCACTTGATAATTTCCTGTTTTGAAGAAATCTTTTCACAGGTCTCACTAAATAGTAAAGAAAAATTGCTAAAACTATAGGTATAAACATAGCATTAAGAATTGTAGTTATAGGAGATAGTACAAAATTCATTTTACTGAAGAGTCCTATAGCTAATAGAATTAAATTTATTATTAAAAGAATTTGTATTATTTTATTAAAATTTTTATTTTTATTCATTTTTTCCTCCTCTAATTTAAATTTTAGAACAATGAAGACTTTGAGATCTATTTAACTATAATTAAGCTAATGCCATTATATGCCATAGCATAAATGATTAAAAAAATACATGCTAGAAAATTAAAACTAGCATGTTAGTTTTCTAGATTATTTAGTTGTGCAAGGTAGAAAGAATTTTAGGGTATTCCTCATCTACAGCTCTAAATATAATAGAAAGCATTTGGAAAACTAAATCTGCATCAAAGTTATCATTAAATGGTAGGGATACTTTTGCACTTATAATTTCATTATCCTCATAAAAGGATACATATTTATATGTAGAGTTTAATTCATTGAATAAAGCATATAACTTATATTTATCTTGAGCTTTAGATATAGAGGCTATATTAAAGCAGAAGATGTCAGCTAATGTATCATCATCTCTTAATGATATAACAGCTCTTCTATCTTGGCCACCTCCCAGAACTGGTTTAGTAACTCCGTTTATAGTGATCTTTTCAGGAAATGAAAAGATGGTAAATTCATCTACATTGAGTCCTTTGTTTAATGGAAGTCTATGTTCTTCTATATATTTTTCAAATTCTATAGCATTATTTCTCATACTATTTCCCCCTTGAATAAAATTTATATAAATATATTTTTTGAATATTATATATATTATAATGTATTAGTAATTATCTCATAAAAGAGATGGTTAGTAAATAGAATTGTATAACTTATAAGTATATGATTTAAATTATAATTTATTACTAACCTGTGGATAAACTTGGGGATTATGTGGAAAAAAATGTAAAAGTATTAACGGATTAAGAAATTTTACTCTTTTTACTCTGTTGAACTTTAGATATTAAATAATCTTGAAGTTGACTACAAGTTTCTTTGTCCATTTGATTTACACCATCTAGCCTATAGTCTATACCTAAACTCTCATACTTATTTACACCTAAAAGATGATAAGGTAATAATTCTATTTTATCTACATTAGGAATTTCTTCATGTATTATATTAGCTATCTTATCCATATGCTCTAAAGTATCTGTATAACCAGGAACTACCACATGCCTAACCCATACACGGGCTTTAGATTTTCTAAGAGCTGACAAGAATAAGTTAACATCTCGTGTATCCCTACCAGTAAGAGTTACATATCCATCACTATTAATATGTTTTACATCTAATAAAACTAGATCAGTATACTTTAATATTTCATCATAGTCACCGTGTCCATAGCCAGCGGTATCAATAGCTGTATGAATACCTAGCTCTTTGCATTTTTTTAATAATTCTAATAAAAATTCAGGTTGAACAAGAGGGTCTCCACCAGAGAATGTTACACCACCTCCAGAAGGTTGAAAATAGGGTTTAAATCTTATGATTTTATTTATAATTTCTTCAGAAGTGACTTCCTTACCATCTTTTAAGTTCCAAGTATCTGGATTGTGGCAATAAGCACACCTTAATTTGCATCCTTGAAAAAATACTACAGTTCTTATACCAGGACCATCGACTAAGCCCATGCTTTCTATTGAGTGAATTCTACCAGTTTTCATTATAAAGCCTCCTTGCAATTTAAACTAAATAACATAATTAACTTTATACAAAAAATAAATTGAATAATTTCTCTATAAAATTAATTTAAGTTCCTTTCAAAATACTAAATATAGTAGAGATATCTAACTAAGACATCTCTACTATGTTATTATAATTAATTCTTTTTATTTAGATTACATTGATGCGTGGAAAGTTCTGTTAACAACATCTAATTGTTGTTCTCTTGTTAGTTTAATAAAGTTAACAGCATATCCAGAAACTCTTACAGTCAACTGAGGATATTTTTCTGGATGATCCATAGCATCTAATAAAGTTTCTCTATTAAATACATTTACATTTAAGTGATGAGCATTTTGCACAAAATATCCATCTAATAAGTTACTTAAGTTTGATATTCTGTTTTCAGAGCACTTTCCTAAAGCATCTGGAATAATTGAGAAAGTATTAGAAATACCATCTTGAGAATATTCATATGGTAATTTAGCTACAGAGTTTAGAGATGCTAAAGAACCGCTACTATCTCTTCCGTGCATAGGATTAGCACCAGGAGCAAATGGCTCACCGGCTTTTCGTCCGCAAGGTGTTGAACCAGTTTTTTTACCATAAACTACATTTGAGGTTATAGTAAGCACTGATTGAGTGTGATATGCATTTCTGTATGTTTTGTTCTTTTTAACCTTATTCATCATAGTTTCAACTAAGTATACTGCTATATCATCAACTCTATCATCATCATTTCCATATTTAGGGAAGTCACCTTGGATTTCGAAGTCTACTGCTATTCCTTGTTCATTTCTAATAGGCTTAACTTTAGCGTATTTAATTGCAGATAAAGAGTCTGCACATACTGAAAGTCCAGCTATACCACATGCCATTGTTCTAAATACATCTCTATCATGTAAAGCCATTTGTAAAGATTCATAAGAGTATTTATCATGCATATAGTGAATAACATTCAATGTGTTAACATAAAGTTTAGCTAACCATTCTACCATAACATCGAATTTTTCTATAACTTCATCATAGCTTAAGTATTCAGAAGTGATTTTTTCCATCTTAGGAGCAACTTGTACTCCAGATTTTTCATCTACACCACCATTTATAGTGTATAATAAAGTCTTAGCTAAGTTTACTCTAGCTCCAAAGAATTGCATTTGTTTACCAACTTTCATAGCTGATACACAACAAGCTATAGCGTAGTCATCACCCCAATAAGTTGTCATTAAATCGTCATTCTCATACTGAACAGAGCTTGTATCAATAGATACTTTTGAACAGAAATCTTTAAATCCTTGAGGTAATCTTGTTGACCATAGTACAGTTAAGTTTGGCTCAGGTGATGCTCCTAATGTATATAATGTATTAAGCATTCTGAAAGAGTTTTTAGTTACTAATGTTCTTCCATCTAATCCCATACCACCTATTACTTCAGTAACCCAAGTTGGATCTCCGGAGAATAGGTTGTTATAATCAGAAGTTCTTAAAAACTTTACTAATCTTAACTTCATTACAAAGTGATCTACCATTTCTTGAGCATCTTCTTCAGTAAGAATGCCATTATCGATATCTCTTTGAATATATATATCAATGAAAGTAGAAGTTCTACCAAGAGACATAGCAGCACCATTTTGTTGTTTTATTGCACCAAGATACCCAAAATATAACCATTGAATAGCTTCTTGAGCATTTTTAGCAGGAACTGATATATCAAATCCATAACTAGCTGCCATTGTTTTTAACTCGTTAAGAGCCACTATCTGATCAGATAATTCTTCTCTTAATTGAATAACATCAGCATCTATAGTGCTAACTTCTAAGCTTTTCTTTTGTTGAATTTTATCTTCTATTAATCTATCTATACCATATAAAGCAACTCTTCTATAGTCACCTATGATTCTACCTCTTCCATAAGCATCTGGTAAACCTGTTACTATACCATACTTTCTAGCTAATTTCATTTCATCTGTATATGCATCAAAAACTCCTTGATTATGAGTTTTACGATGTTTTGAGAATATTTCAGAAATCAAAGGGTCAATTTCGTATCCATAAGATTTAGCTGCGGTTTCAGCCATTCTTATTCCACCTTGAGGCATAACGGCTCTTTTAAGTGGAGCGTCAGTTTGAACACCAACAATTTTTTCAAGATTCTTATCTATATACCCTGGGTTATATGCATCTATCTTAGATATGGTTTTAGTATCAACATCTAAAACTCCACCGTGTTCTATTTCTTTTTTAAATAATTCGCTTACTTCATTCCACAATTTGTTTGTAGCTTCTGTAGCACCTGTTAAAAATGATGCATCACCTTCATATGGAGTATAGTTAGTTTGAATGAAGTCTCTTATATTAACTTCCTTTTTCCAAGTTTTGCCTTTAAAGCCATTCCATTGAGTAAACATATATAATCCTCCTAAAAAATAATTTTTAATAAAATTAAAGTATAAAACAGATGTAGTTTATTTGTTTTATGTACTAAAATTATTAATCAATAATTTGAATTTAAATTTAATTTTATCTCCATCTGTTATAATTGTACAACTATAACAGATGAAAAACAACAGTTTTTTTAACAGGGATAAAAGATTAAAAATTGAGAAAATTCAAACAAGTAAAGGATTAAATTTGCGAAATTCAGTAAAAAAGATAATTGCAAGGAGACATTTAACAATTTTCATTAAAGGTTAATTTGAAGATGAATATAACAGTTTAAATGAAATTTTGAAACAGAGAGAAGTTAATTTGTTGTAAAATACAATTTCATATATTAAAGTAATACAGCAATGATAAATGAAAAAATAAAATAAAAAATAAAGCTGGTTAATATAATTAAATAAATTAATTGTAAATTTAAATTGATTTGGTATAAAAAAATGTTAATTTATAATAAGTTGAGTTATAATAAGTTATGAGAATATAATTATTAATCAAAATGTATAGTGAAATAATAAAGTTAACTATGGAGGTAAAAGCTGTGAGGAAAAAGCCAAGTATGTTTAGTAAGGATTATCGCAGACAGTTAAAGCTGAGGCGTATAAAATATATGATTATATTTTTGATTATAATAATGGTTATTGGGATAACTGGATTAGTTTTTACTAATAGAGAAGGAATAGTGGCTATAAAAAATTTTTTTATTAAAGAAAGTACAGAGGACAATAACCATAAATCAGAAGAAAATAAGAATAAAACTGAAGAAAATTCTGAAGAGGAAAGTGTTGTAGAGGAAAAGTCTACTAAAACCTATTCAGATGTAGTTCTTAAATCAGGAAAAAAAGTTACTATTAATTATGAAGAAAAAGATCAAGTTAAGAAAATCAACACAATTGATTCAGATTCACAAGTTAAATGTAGTATAGCCCCATCACAAGAAATGATTTTAATTTTAGACAAAGAAGCTCAAGATATGTATATTTTAAATAGTAACGAGAAACTAATAAACATTACCAACGAACAGTATGTATCAACTACTAATGAAGTATTTAACAAGGAAAACGTATTAAAATATAATCCTTCTTATAAATGGGTTGAAAGTGCACAATTTATTGACAATACACATATTGCATATTCTAGTAGCTTGCCTTGGATAAATAACAGTGATGATAAGTATTTGTGGATATATAACATGGAGAGTAATACCCATAGGGGATTTTATAATGTAAAAGGAAAAACTTTTGAAGTGGGACAAATAACAGATAAGGGTCTTACTATATCTTTAGACAATAAGGAAATAGTTGTGGATAAAGATGGTAAAATAGTTGAATAAATATATCATGGGAAAAAGTATTGTACATAATAATAGTATTATTGTATAATTTATTAGGTAATATTTAATTTATTATCATAAATTTAGAGAATGATGATGGATCTGACTAACAGTTAAATGATGAAATGTACTATTTACTTTACTAAATTTATGTTATAATTTTAAGAAATACAGAGTTGGGAATATTAGGAGGAAGAAATAATGAACGTTAAAATGGAGAAGCTAGAAAAAAACGTTGTTAAATTTGAAGTAACAATAGGAGCAGATAAATTTGCAGAGGCTGTTAAAAAATCTTATGCAAAAAATGCGAAAAAATTCAATGTGCCTGGATTTAGAAAAGGTAAGGCTCCAATGAATATAATTAAACAATACTATGGTGAAGGTGCATTATATGAAGATGCTATAAACTACATATATGAAACTACTTATCCAGAAGTATTAGCAGAAAACAATATAAATCCAGTAGATTATCCATCAATTGATATTGTTCAAATTGGTGAAGGTAAGGAATTTATATATACTGCGTCAGTACCAGTAGTACCAGAAGTTGAATTAGGTGCTTATAAAGGAATAGAAGCAAAGAAAGAAGTAGTAGAAGTTACAGATGAGGATGTAGAAAATAAATTAAAAGAATTACAAGCTCAAAATACAAGAGTAGAAGTTAAAGAGGGAGCTGTTGAAAAAGGTGATATAGCTGTTATAGACTTCAAAGGGTATGTAGATGAAGTTGCTTTTGAAGGCGGAGAAGCTAAAGATTACGAATTAGAAATAGGTTCAGGTAGCTTTATTGATAACTTTGAAGACCAATTAGTTGGATTAACAGCTGGAGAGTCTAAAGACGTAAACGTTAATTTCCCAGAACAATATGGAAAAGAAGATTTAAATGGAAAACCAGCTAAATTTGAGGTAACAGTTAAATCAGTTAAGAAAAAAGAATTACCAGAAATAACTGATGAATTTGCTAGTGAGGTTTCTGAATTTGAAACTTTAGAAGAACTTAGAAACAATATAAAAGAAGAATTAGTAAAAGCTAACGAGTTGAAAGCAATTAATGACTATGAAATGGCTGTTATAGAAGCTGTAGTAGCTAATGCTAATGTGGAAATTCCAGATGCTATGGTAAATAGAGAATTAGATGGAATGCTACAAGATTTAGAAAATAGATTAAAGTATCAAGGTTTAGATATAGAAAGTTACTTCAAGTTTACAAATACTTCAGAAGCTGACTTTAGAGAACAAATGAAAGATATAGCAACTAAAAATGTTAAAAACGAATTAGTATTAAGTGAAATTGCTAAAGCTGAGAAAATTGAAGCATCAGAAGACGAGATAAGAGAAAAAGCTACAGAGATTGCTAGCAAGTATGGTGAAGCTGAGAAATTGGAAGAAACTGTTGATAGATTAGTTCAAGTTCAAAGAGAATACCTTGGAACTCAAATAGTAAATGAAAAAATTAAGAACATGATAATGGAAAATAGCAAAACTATTTAAGTTAATTAATAATTGCCAGTATATACTGGCAATTATTTTAAATAAAATAGGTTAAAATAATTTTAATGAGGATATAATAGTAAATATTCTAATATATTTACAATAGTAAGGAGGTTGTAATTATGAGTTATATACCAATGGTTGTAGAGCAAACTGGTAAGGGCGAGCGATCTTATGATATATATTCTAGATTATTAAAAGAAAGAATTATTTTTTTATCAGATGAAGTAAATGATGTTACTGCTAGTTTAATTGTAGCGCAACTTTTATTTTTAGAGTCAGAGGATCCAGATAAGGATATATATCTATATATAAATAGCCCTGGTGGTTCAATAACTTCTGGAATGGCAATTTATGATACTATGAACTATATAAAGCCGGAGGTTTCTACAATTTGTGTAGGAATGGCTGCATCTATGGGAGCTTTTTTACTTGCAGCAGGACAAAAAGGAAAAAGATATGCGCTTCCTAACAGTGAGATAATGATACATCAGCCGTTAGGTGGATTTAAAGGTCAAGCAACTGACATTGATATTCATGCTAAAAGAATATTAAAGATAAAAGAAACTCTTAATGAAATATTAAGTGAAAGAACAGGCAAGCCTTTAGATAAAATAAAACAAGATGTTGAAAGAGATTATTTTATGTCTGCGGATGAAGCTAAGGAATATGGATTAGTAGATGAAGTAATTGTTAAAAAGAAATAGCTTTAAAGGGGTGTCAACATGCCAAGAAATGAAGAAAAGAAAAAATTTAAATGTTCTTTTTGTGGAAAAAGTGAAGAACAAGTAAGAAGACTTATTGCAGGTCCAGGTGTATATATTTGTGATGAGTGCATCGAGCTGTGTTCTGAAATCATAGTAGACGAAAGAGAAGAGGATGTCCAAATTGACATGGGCACATTACCTAAACCTAAAGAAATTAGAAAGTATTTAGATCAGTATGTAGTAGGGCAAGATGATGCTAAAAAGGCTTTGTCTGTAGCAGTGTATAATCATTATAAAAGAATAAATTCTAATGTTATGGATAATGATATAGAACTACAAAAAAGTAATATACTTCTTTTAGGACCAACAGGTTCAGGTAAAACTTTATTAGCTCAAACACTAGCAAAAATGTTAAATGTACCTTTTGCAATAGCAGATGCTACAACCCTTACGGAAGCTGGATATGTAGGTGAGGACGTAGAAAATATATTATTAAAATTAATTCAAAACTCTGATTATGATATAGAAAGAGCTGAAAGAGGCATTATCTATATCGATGAGATTGATAAGATTGCACGTAAGTCTGAAAATCCATCTATAACTAGAGATGTTTCTGGTGAAGGTGTTCAGCAAGCTTTACTTAAAATTCTTGAGGGAACTGTATCTTCTGTACCACCACAGGGAGGAAGAAAACATCCACATCAAGAGTTTATCCAAATAAATACATCTAATATATTATTTATTTGTGGTGGAGCTTTTGATGGATTAGAAAAAATTATAACAAAGAGAACTCAAAAATCAGCCATGGGATTTGGTGCAGAGGTGGTATCTAAGGAAAAACAAGACTTAGGAGAATTATTTAAGCAAATAATGCCAGGTGATTTACTGAAGTTTGGATTAATTCCAGAGTTTGTAGGAAGAATTCCTGTAATAGTAACTTTAGATAACTTAGATGAAGATGCTCTTGTAAAAATATTAAGTGAACCTAAAAATGCATTAGTAAAGCAGTATCAAAAGTTATTAGAAATTGATGATGTTAGACTTGAATTTGATGAAAATGCTCTTATAGCTATAGCTAAAGAAGCAATAAAGAGAAGCACAGGAGCAAGGGGATTAAGAGCAATAATAGAAGATATAATGCAGGAGATAATGTATGAGATTCCTTCACGTGAAGAAATAGAAAAGGTTATAATTCATGAAGAAACTTTAAATACAAAGATTCCTGAATATATCATTGCAGACAGTGGAAAAAGAGAACCTTTAAAAATAGATAGTAAAAAGGGCGTAAAGAGAACACCTGAACTTGCATAATATAAAAACTGCTGAATTTCAGCAGTTTTTTCTTGTTATAGAATATTAATCCAATATATTGTGAATAATACTATTGTGACTTAAATAATTAGTAAAGGGAGGGAAGATTAGTTTGCTTATAAAGTAGGCTAATATTGATATGGAACCAGTAGCGATTTTAATTATGCTAATACAACTATTAGTTACAATAGTAATGGGAATTTACTTCTTTAATGCATTAAAGGGACAAAAATCATCTAAGATTACAATTAATAAAGAGAACACTAAAGAAATTGAAAAGCTGAGAAAGTTAAAAAGTATATGTTTGACCGAGCCTTTAACAGAAAAGAGTAGACCTCGAAATTTTGAAGATATAATTGGTCAAGAAAAGGGGATTAAGGCTTTAAAAGCAGCCATATGTGGTCCCAATCCTCAACATGTTATAATATATGGACCTCCAGGAATAGGAAAAACAGCAGCAGCAAGACTGGTATTAGAAGAGGCAAAACTAATTCCAGCTTCACCATTTAAGGCAACTTCTTCTTTTGTAGAAATTGATGCTACAACTATAAGATTTGATGAAAGAGGAATAGCGGATCCATTAATAGGATCAGTTCATGATCCAATATATCAGGGGGCGGGTCCATTAGGTGTTATAGGGGTACCACAACCAAAACCTGGAGCAGTTACAAAAGCACATGGAGGAGTCCTATTTATTGATGAAATAGGTGAATTACATCCTATAGAAATGAATAAGTTATTGAAAGTTTTAGAAGATAGAAAAGTATTTTTGGATAGTGCATATTATAATAGTGAAGATCCTAATATGCCATCTTATATTAAAGAGATATTTGAAGAAGGACTTCCTGCTGACTTTAGATTAATAGGTGCAACAACTAGAAGTCCAGAAGAAATAGTTCCAGCTATCAGGTCTAGATGTGTAGAAATATTTTTTAGAGCTCTAGATGGTGATGAAATTGAGATAATTGCAAAAAATGCAGCGGAAAAAATTGGAATATCGATAGAAGAAGAAGCAGCAAAACTAGTTGGAATGTTTGCTAATAATGGTCGTGATGCTGTAAATTTGGTTCAATTAGCTTGTGGAATTGTAATTAATGAAAATAGAAATACTGTTAGTATAAATGAAATACAATGGGTTATTGAGAACGGTCAATACTCACCAAAGCCTAATAAAAAAATATGTGCGAAGCCAAAGGTTGGTTATGTAAATGGTCTTGCGGTATATGGTTCAAATGTTGGATCTGTAATGGAAATAGAGGCAACAGCAACTAAGGCAAGAGAAAGAGAAGGAATAGTAAAAATAACAGGTATTGTTGAGGAAGAGGAATTAGGAGATAAGGGCAGAAAATTAAAACGAAAAAGTACAGCAAGAAATTCTATTGATAATGTAATTACAGTGTTGGAGAGAATATACAACATAGATACAAAAAAATACGATATACATGTTAATTTTCCAGGGGGAATTCCTGTAGATGGTCCTTCGGCTGGAATAAGTATGACTACTGCAATCTATAGTGCAATAACAGGTAGGAGTGTAGATAATAATACAGCTATGACAGGAGAAATATCTATTCATGGTGAAGTAAAGCCAGTTGGTGGTGTTACAGCTAAGATTACTGGTGCTATAAAAGCTGGTGCAACAAAGGTTTTAATTCCAAAAGAAAATTGGCAAGAGGTATATAAAGATTATAAAGATATAAAAGTAATACCGGTAAATACTATAAAGGAAGTAATAGATGAAGCAATAATAAAAGAACAAATTCTTCACATAAGTGTAGAGAAAAAAGATCAAGGGTTTGAAGTGAATATGTTACCTCAATTAGATGCCTAAATCTAATCCCTATAGAAGTTCAATGGATAAAACTTTTATAGGGATTATTTAATTGAAAAATTATATTTTTATAGGTATAATATACTAGTCTAATTATAATTAATACAACAACGACATATCATTTAGATGTTTATTAAAGTAGGATTTTCTTTTATAAGTTGTATTTTACAATAAAAAAGAAAACACTGCACTGCCCTGAAAGATTCCTGTATAAATACTTTAGGTTGAATTATTAGTTTGAGCAAACTAGGTAAGATTTTATAATATGAAATTAAGTAAGATTAAATAATAGATTAGATAGAAATGAGGAGATGTTATGGAAAATCAAATAATGAAACTTCCATTAATTCCCCTTAGGGGATTAAGTATCTTTCCACATATGGCTTTAAACTTTGATATAGGAAGAAAGAAATCTATAGAAGCAATTAATAGAGCCATGGATGAAGATCAGAAGATATTTATAATAAGTCAAAGAGAATCAACTACTGAAAATCCAACTGAAAAAGATATATATAATGTTGGATGTGTATGTACAATAAAGCAATTTATGAAGTTGCCAGGGAATCACTTGCGAGTATTAGTAGAGGGAGAATATAGGGCTAAACTTGTAAAATATTTAGATGAAGATGATTGTATAAGTGCAGAAGTTGAAGCTGTTGAAGAGTTAGATATAGAAGATAAAACAGAATCTGAAGGATATAAAAACTCACTAAATGATATGTTTATTAATTACTTAGAATTAGCTGGTGAAGAATTTAAAGATTTAATAGTGGAATTAGAAGAAGAAGAAGATAATAGTGTATACTGCGATGTAATAAGTGCATTTCTACCGGTAAAGGCTGATGTAAAGCAGGAGTTATTAGAAATTACTTCAATAAAAGAAAGAATGGAAAAATTATTAGTTATTCTTAAAAAAGAGATTGAAGTTGTAAAAGTAGAGAAGCTTATAAGTAATAAGGTTAAAGCTAGAGTAAGTGCATCTCAAAAGGAGTACTATCTTAGAGAACAACTTAAGGTAATTCAAGAAGAACTAGGAGAAGAGGATGAGTTTGGAAGAGAAATAGCTAATTATGAAAAAAAATTAGGGCAAATTAAATTACCTAAAGATGTTAAAACTAAGATAGAATTTGAAATTAATAGACTTAAAAATATTGGGCCTTCATCTCAAGAGGGATCGGTTATAAAAACTTATTTAGATACTATTTTAGGTATGCCATGGAATAAGCTAACAAAAGATAATTTAGACTTAACTAATGCTAGAAAAGTTTTAGATGAGGAACATTACGGACTAGAAGACGTAAAAGAAAGAATTATAGAATATTTAGCAGTTAGAAAAATGAGTAAATCATTAAAGTCACCTATAGTATGCTTAGTTGGACCGCCAGGGGTTGGTAAAACATCTATTGCAAAATCAGTGGCTAATTCACTAGGACGAAAATTTGTAAGAATGAGTTTAGGTGGAGTAAAAGATGAGGCTGAAATTCGAGGCCACAGAAAAACTTATGTAGGAGCAATTCCAGGACGAATTGTATCTGCATTAAAGGAAGTTGGTTACAAAAATCCAGTATGCCTATTAGATGAAATAGATAAAGTATCAAAGGATTATAAAGGAAATGTAGAAGATGCTCTTCTTGAGGTGCTAGATTCAGAACAGAATAAGACCTTTAGGGATCATTATATAGATGTAGAGTTTGATTTGTCAAAGGTATTATTTATAACTACAGCAAATACTTTAGATACTATATCTAGACCACTATTAGATAGAATGGAAGTAATAGAGGTTTCAGGCTATACTACAGAAGAAAAATATGAAATAGCAAAGAAATATTTAGTACCTAAAGTTATGAAGGAATATTCTGTGGAAGATGGTCAGATTATAGTTAATGAAAGTGCTTTAAGAACTATAATAGATAGATATACAAGAGAATCAGGAGTTAGGAATCTAGAAAGAAAGATAGCTTCAGTAATAAGAAAATCTATAACCGAAATAATAGAAAGTAATAAGAAAAAAATAACTATAAATTCTTTAACTGTTAAGAAGTATCTAGGTTCTGAATTGTATAGCTATGATGATTTAGATAAAGAGGATAAGATTGGAGTAGTCACAGGTCTTGCATGGACTGGATATGGTGGTGATACGCTTCCCGTAGAAGTAGCAGTAATGGATGGTGATGGTAAACTTCAACTTACAGGCCAACTAGGAGATGTAATGAAGGAATCAGCTAAGGCGGGTTACAGTTATGTAAGGGCTCATTGTGACATGTATGGTATAGATAAAGAATTTTATAAAAATAAAGATATACACATTCATATACCAGAAGGAGCTATTCCAAAGGATGGTCCATCAGCTGGAGTTACTATGGTTACAGCTATGGTTTCTGCTTTAAGTAACAGAAAAATAAAATATTCAGTAGCTATGACAGGAGAAGTTACTTTAACTGGTAGAGTATTACCTATAGGGGGACTTAAAGAAAAAAGTCTGGCTGCTTACAGAATGGGAATAAAAACTATAATTATTCCTAAAGCTAATGAAAAAGACTTAAAGGATATACCAAAAGTTATAAAAAATAGAATAAAATTTATACCAGTAGAAAAAATTGAAGATGTATTGAAGAATGCACTAGTTGGAGAAGAGAAAAATGGAAATTAAACAAGCAGAATTTAAAACTTCGGCTGTAAAGCCCACCCAATATCCAGAAGATGGAATGTGTGAAATTGCCTTTGTTGGTAGATCTAATGTAGGAAAGTCGTCACTTATTAATACTTTAACAAATAGAAGAAAGTTAGTTAAGGTAAGTGGTACACCTGGCAAAACAAGACTTATAAATTTCTTTACTATAAATAATAAGCTATACTTTGTAGATTTACCTGGATATGGATATGCTAAAGTGTCAAAAAGCGAGAAGGCTACTTGGGGAAAAATGATGGAACAATATTTAATAAATAGGCCAGAATTGAAAAAAGTAGTTATTTTAGTGGACTGTAGGCATAAACCAACTGGTGATGATATAATGATGTATGAGTGGATTAAGCATTATGGTTATGAAGTTATAGTTGTAGCAACTAAAAAAGATAAGTTAACTAAAAGTGAATTACAGAGGAGTGCTAAGGTAATAAAAGAAACCTTAAAGCTTGGAAAAGAAGATAAATTATTGTTCTTCTCTTCTTTAAAAAAGGAAGGAAAAGAAGAATTACTTGAGGAAATATTTAAAGACTTAGGAATCGAATAAAATAAAGGGTTATTGATTAGAGAAATCAATAACCCTTTATTTATGATATAATAATATTGATTTACTTTTAAACATATAAGTATATATGTGATTAAAGAGGGGTGTTTATTTGAAGATATTAGGAAATTTATTTATTATATTTATGCTTTATATTTTACCACTAGTATTTTATCTAAGAACAGTGAAAATAAAAAGAAATTCTAAGCTAATTAAAATTATAGTGATTATAGCATATATATCATTGTATTTCTTATTACCGGAACTTTATAATAATATATTACCTTTTGTTTTAATAATTTTTATTTTAGCTAATTGGGTTATTTCAAAATGTAAGAATGATGATTATATAAAATACAGGTTTTCTTTAGGTGATTTTAAAATAGGTAAAGCATTGATATATGTGTTATTAGTTTATGGATTTATAATAATGTGTGGTTTGTTTTGGTTTTTATTACTATTATTGTTTAAAATACCTATTGAACAACAACAAGTTATAACTATGCTAAGTAATTATGATTTAGTTTCTTTTTTAATAACTATTCCTTTTACAGTTATTTTTGCACCAGTGGTTGAAGAATTCGTTTTTAGGTACTTATTTTATGGTAAGTTTTTAAGAAGTAGATTTAAGGGTGAGTTTGGATTTATAATATCTGCATCTATTGTTAGTATATTATTTGCATCTATTCACTTTAGTATTAGTGCTTTTGCTTCGTTATTTGTAGTAAGTTTTTTCAACTGCTATATAATTGAAAAGGAAGGGTTTTGGTATTCAGTATTTACCCACTTATTTGTTAATGGAGTTTCTACTGTTATATTACTTCTAAGCAAGATAATTTTATAGTAATAAGATAATAAAAAGTCATCTTATAATTTTCTTTATTGAAAATTATGAGATGACTTTTTTATCACCGATTTTATGGAAAAACATATATTGTAGTAAAGAGGCTTAGGAAAAACACACTAAAAATACTATAGATTAAATATATAAAAAACTTCAAAAATATAATTATCAGTGTCAAAACTTAAGCAAAATCATATAGTATATTATACAAATGATGATATAAAAATGTAAATATAATAGGAGGATAAAAACTATGAGTGACTATTCAAATCTATATCAGATGTTTGGCGGAACATGTACAGATGGAAACCCTTCTCAAAACTTTGGATTTGGAAGTGGAAAAATACTAATTTGGATAATAATAATACTAATTTTCTGTAGAGGTGGATTCGGCGGAAACCGTGGATGCGGCGGATTCGGAGGAAACTGTGGATGTGGTGGATTCGGTGGATTCGGAGGAAACTGTGGATTCGGTGGATTCGGCGGAAACTGTGGATGCGGTGGAAATGATTGCTGTTGTGATCCTTGTGATTGCTCATGCTGTTGCTGTGAACCTTGCTGCTGTAAATGTAAAGAATATTGCTGCTGCTGTGGTGGAGTAAGAAAAGATCGTAAAAAACAAAAGCATTATATTATAGAAACTGCTTCATGCAACCCATGCCAATTTACCCAATGTTGTAACCCATGCTGTGACCCATGTTGCAATCAAAATCAATGTAGTGGCAATACTGGTTGTTTTGGAAATAGTGGTTTTGGTGGCTTTGGCGGATGTAATATATGCCAAATAATTCTTATAATAGCAATTTTTCTTATAAGAAGAACACCTCAACAAGTATGTAAACCATGCTAAAGAATAAAGAGTAGATAAGCATATAGATAAGAAAACGATAAATAAAGATTGGAGGAATGAATAAATGTGTGGATATTCAAATAATAGAGGTAACTCACAAGCATGTACTATTCTTTTAATAATAGTTATTCTTGCAAATCAAGGATTACTAGATGGTTCATCAAAGTCTAAAAATGCATTAACATTACTTTTCTTATATTGGTTATGTGGATTCAATGGTGGATGTGGAAGTAATAATATGTTAGGAAACTGCAACTTTGGATCAATGTGTGGAAACCAATGTTCATGTAGATGTGGATGTCAATGCAAGTGTAAATGCTGTAAATGTAAATGCAAAGAAAGAAAATGTAAATGCAAAAGAATAAAAGTTTGTTGTGCATAATACAATAAATATCAAACTAACTAAAGGACTATTAATTAGCAAGAGAAAAAGTTAATAAGTATCAACAAATGGTTTTAAGTGATTAATCTATGATAATTAGAAAGTACACTTCACAAGAAGGAGGAATTAATGATGTGTGGATGCGGAAATATAGGAAATTCAGGTTGCGGCTTTCAACCATGTACAATTCTACTATTAATCGTAATTCTAAAAAATCAGTGTTTGCTAGACACAGAATGTAATTCAAGTGCTAGAAATGCATTAACTTTAATATTCTTATATTGGTTATGTTGCTCTGGTGGATTTGGTGGATTTGGATTTAATAGAGGAAATGCTGGATTTGGCCATAATAATTTTAATAATGGATGTTGCTGCAGAAAACAATGCTGCTGTAAATGTTGCTAAACTATAAGATGTTTAAACAAAAGTAAGGACTGCTTATAAAAGTAGAAATAACAATGGATAAAGAATGATGTAAACCATGGCCCAGTATAGGGGGGTTTCTAGAAAAGTAAGAAAATTAGCAGTCCATGTTATTCATGGATTGCTTTTTTAAAATTTTATAATAAGTAAAGAGGTGAGTAGATGGGAAAGCATAAGCATAGAAAAAGAGATAGAGAAGAAAATTATGTGCAAGAGCAAAATAATAATGGATACTTTGGAGGATATAATGGTAATAATCCAATGAATAATAATATGGGCATGAATGCAATGAATATGGCTGCTAACTTAGGTGCAATGGGAATGAATAATCCAGTTGGAATGAACAACACAATGGGAATGAATAATCCAATGGGAATGAATAATCCAATGGAAATGAATCCAATGGGAATGATGAATCCAATGGGAATGAATAATATGGTAGGAAATAATCCGTTGGCTAGTATATTAGGAGGCATGGGCGGAAACTTTAATGGTATTCTGGACTTGCTTAGCAATTTAGGCATAGGCGGAGGTAACACAGGGATAGTGGTGATTTAATTAGCATGATATCTTCTTTATTAGGGGGAGGTAATACGCAAGCACCTTCTAATAATGTAAACAATGGTAATAATTCAGTAAATAATTATAGTTCTATAGAACAATTTTTATCTCAGATTAAACCAGAGGATATAGAACAATTAAAAACATTGCTACAGAATATGAATTCTAATAATTATAGTGATAGTAATAATGTCAATAATGAAAATGTTGAAGAGTATACAGAGATAAAAAAAAAAAGATAAAGAATCAGTAGATGAAATATTAGCTAATCTTGACTTTAATGCCATATTGAATAACATGAATAACTTGGAGTTTTCACGAATAGATTTTTCCAATGTAGATTTAAATAATTTAGACATAAATGACATTATAAAAAGTGATGAGTTTTCAGAAGAAAATATTACTACAGTAGATGAAGCAGATATAATTGAAGAGAACATATTTAGAGATGAAAAAGGGTTAACGGAGGAAGAGTATAATAAGATTATAAATATATTGATTAGACTCATTGATCCAAATAAGATTAAATTATTACAAAAAATTTTTGAATATAATAATTTAGAAAAAGATTAAAATATTTAAAAAAGATGTATATAAAATATAATTTAGTCAATAATAAAAATGTAATGGAAGTTAAAATCTCCATAAACCTCTAGAAGTAATTTTAGAGGCCCCCCCATCCCCCTGGGACCGTTAGGTCCCATTTTTATTTTTTGAATATAATAATTCCAATAATGGGATGAGAAAATTAAAAAGGTAAAATAACTTAATATATATTAACAGAGGTAATTTTAAATGGAAAATCATTATCATTATATTTATTTATCATTAAATTTATAGTTAAATTACTTACTTTTTTACTATCAGATGTGCTTATTACTCTAAAGTTTAATATCCAATTTTCACATGTTATATTTCCAGTATTATCCCAAGCTAAATCTGTAAAATAACCATCTTGAAATTTATAATAATTTGATCCATTAGCAAGTCTAAAAATACTCTCTAAATCTGAGCCGCTTATTTGAGAGTAAAAATAGTTGGGAACAGACAAGTAAGGATCAGGCAAACTTTCTATTAGGCATATAAAGTTAGTTATAGTATCTTTGCCTGGTAAAGATGTAGTCAGATTATTATTAAATTCTTTAAGGGAGCCTTGATTATATAAATATCCCTTTAAATTAATATTATTATCTTGAAAATTACCTGATATAATTTTAGGAGTTTTACTATTAGCACTATCTATAAATCCTAATAAATTATTAGTAGAACAAAATATGTCATCATATCCATTTCCATTCCAAGAAAAAATATGTTGAACAGCTTTATTATGAAAAGAGCTTTGAATAAATATTTCTTTAGAATTATCTCTAGAAATATCTAAGGTAGAAACCCTTACAGGCCAATATGTGCAATATTCTCCAAGGGTCTGCAAATTTTTATCATAGTTTAAACTATAGGTTTCATTACTGTTTAAATTTACCTGAGCTAATAAGTCAGAGTTGGATTTTTTAATAAATATGGAGTCTTTTTTATTATCATTATTTAAATCTTCATTAATTACAATGTTTTCTTCAGATAAGTTGAATACATTTTTTCCTTTTAAGTTATCTTCTTCAAAAAATAGTTTAAAAAAACATAAAGTAGCTAATACAAATAAGAATATATTAAATAATTTAGTATGCAAATTATTTTTCTTATACACTATAATCACCCCTCTATAAATTATATGTGTAAAGAGAGATAATAATTATTAAAAATTAGACAAATAAAAAAGAGATTAGATGATCTAATCTCTTATTTTGATTTCTTGCACATAGGGCATAGTCCATAAAAATATACTTTATTAGAAATAATCTCATAATCTGTATTATCTTTTACACTAGAATTTAGAAAATCAAAGTTAACACCTTCTAAATCATCTACCCTAGAGCATTTTATACAATGTATATGAGGATGTGGATCAGCAAAACCATCATATCTAAAGTTGCCTTCTCCAACATTAATCTCTTGAATTAAATTAACGTCTACTAAAACCTTTAGCGTTTTATAAACTGTTGCTAAACTCATAGTTGGATACGCTTCTTTTAAAGCTTTATGAATTGTTTCAGCTGATGGATGTTCTTTTGTTGATTTCAAGTAATTGTATACGGCTATACGCTGAGGTGTAAGTTTCAGTTTTTTTTCTTTGAAAACTTGGGTAAAATTAATATCCATTGAATCACCTCTATAGTTATTTATTATAGATATTATATAATAAAAATTATCCATTGTCAAAGGGAAAGAATGGATAATGATTATTATATAATATAGCTATATTATATAAT
>NZ_JPMD01000056.1 GCF_000732635.1 Clostridium sulfidigenes
GGATATGCAGCGATTCTTGATGGGTCTGAAAACATCTTCCAAAAGAACAAAGACTCTTCTGATATTATAATTCCTGTTTCTTCATTAATTTCTCTAATTATTCCTTCTTCTAAACTTTCATCAATTTTCAAACCTCCGCCTATAAGTGCCCAACGGTTACTATCTGCTCTTTTTTCTAATAATATTTTATTATTATACTTAATAATTGCACAGGCACCTATATGGTTTGGCTTATTAGGCTTTGGTGCATTTTCATTTTTATAATAAAATTTTGCTTCAATCATATTGTTCCATCCTCCAATATTTAAAATCTACAATGTTATGCACTATAACACAATTATTCATTTACAATCATAATTATAATACTTATCATAGCACATTTACAATAAAATGTACCAATATACAAAAAACACCTCTAAAAAGAGATGCTCATATCAAAGTTTATTAAATATTAATCTATAGATTTATTAATGTAAAATATTATAATGCAATTAAAATATGCATTAATTGTGTTCAAAACTTATTTATACTGATTAATTTATTTTCCTAAGTTGCAAATCTGCATATTACTAGCTCCATTACACAAACTAAAGATGAAAGGAGGCTGTGGCATGAAAAGATTTACTGTTATATTTATAATTTTAATTATATTGGTATTAAATACTTTTACTTCTACATGTGTATTTGCTGAAAATATATTTACAGAAGGTGTTTATAAAGCAACTGATTTCAATGTATCCCCAAATGAATCTTATATAGTTCAAAATGTTTCAGCAAATGAAAGTGTTTTTCTTACTCTTTATGATGAAAATCAACTTATAATACAATCTCTTCGTCTTGAACCTAAGTCTGCTAAGTATAATTTAATTCCTCTTAAGCCTGAATATAGAATTGTTATAGTTGGTAATGGTCAAATATTTATTGATAAAGGGACCCAATAGGGTGTCCTTTTATTGTTATTATCATTTATTATTTGCTCCAAGTGTTGATTTATAATTAAAAGTAGTTGACAATCTACACCAAGTATATTTTTCAGTTATTACTATGCAGTAAACTATGCAGAATGCTGAAGAGTTATAATATATTTTTTTCATTTGTAAGTATAACTCTTCTAGTAATTACAATGGTAACTACCTCTTTTATATACAAAAAATAAGAGGTGCTGTCCCACCTAGAAATTACTTTCTATTGTGTAACAGCCCCTTACAATTAATTATAATAGATTTTTAAGTTATTATTCAGTTTGATCAGTTACAGTTTTTGATTCATTATAGGTATCAGTCAATTGTTGCATAGGTGAATTGTAAGGTTTAGCCCAACCTTTGTTTACAGCTAGTTCTGTAAGAGCAGTGTGCCCTCCAACTATTTGACTTAAACCAGAAGAATATATGGATCTTAACTCTGGAGTACTGCTTGTTAATGTAGCATTAAGATAAGCGTCAGCTGCAGCTTTTCCAGAAGAAAGCATATTTGTAGATATAACTTCATCATTGATGTTAATGTTGTTTTTAATTAGGTTTCCAACTAAATTTGCCATTCCATTATACCTCCCCTGGAACTGTTACTTGATTTTCGGTGATAAATTGTTGTAATCCTTTTATCCTACCCTCGCATGCTAGCGTGCTAGATTCACCTTGTCTTTTTAGATTTTCATCTGTTATTAGTGCATTCACTGCTCTTTGTACAATTAATCCATCTTGTTCCATCTTCAAAAGAGATGTTAAAGATAGTACTTCTGCTTCTGAAAGTTTTCTCATGTTCTTACCTCCTAAATATAAATTATAAGCACTTATATTATGTGATTTTAAGAAGACTAATAACCATGTTATATCTGTCCATTTCATTTTCCTTTTCTTCTAAACAGAATAAATCATAGTACTGATTTAAGTCATTGAGCAATCCTTTCAAATCATCTATACTAGGGTAACCATAAACTTCTTCAGCATCTATATTAATACTCCAATCCCTTACTATTTGATCGTATTTCCTAAAAACCTCTACAAATGAATTGAAATATTCATCATTTTCATTATCACTAAATATAATTTTTGATTTATCATTATTAATGATTATTGGTAATATTTCTTCTATGCTAGTAAATTGTTCTGCTATACTATTAAGTTCTAGTTCGTAATTAGCTAGATTTTCATAATCATCTATTATTTGCTTCTAGTATTCCCCTTATTTCTTAACACTATCTTCCACATCCTCACCTATGTCCTTCTAATTTAGCCTTAATATATCCCATATATATCATTGATGAACTATCAGATATTTGAGGAATCTCAAATCTACACTTCTTATAGAAATCATAATTTTCTGGAGTAGTATGCACCCACCAATTTCCATGGGGTAACTTTTCTAAACACAAGTCCACAAGTTTTTTACCTATGCCTTTTCCTCTATACTCTTCTTTTACAGCCAGGTCTTGGATTGTTGCTGTCATGACTCTGTCTGATACAACCCTTACCATAGCTATCATATCTTCCTTATCCCATACAGTGAAAACCCATGATGAATTTTTAAAGCAGATTTCATACTTTTCATCTAGCCATAACGGTTGACTTGCAGACACCCAACCAACTTCATTGTACATTTTTTTAATGATATCCCCCTTAATCCCATCTGCTCCTTCTCTAATAATCAATCCTTTATAATATTGATACATAAAATACCTCCCTAAAATTAATTTGGATGTAATTTCCTAAAACATTTCATTTTCAATCATAAATATAATACTTATTATAGCATGACTACAATAAAGTGTATGTATATGTAAAAAGCACCTCTATATAGAGATGCTCTAAAATAAACAGCTTTGATTTAAAATCAAAACCATTTAATGATAAGTATAATAATTATATAAAAAATATAGGATTGCATTATTTTATGCCTGCATCAATATGTACTTCACCGTCACCAACTATTACGATTTTATATTCAGATTTAAGAGAAACTAAATAATGTCTTGGTGATTTAGGTTCTAGATATAAGACTTGTGTTTTAATATTATTTTCATTAAAAACAATAACAGAAACACTATATGCTGATATATTTTCAACATGGTAAGAACCATCTTTTGAATGATTAAAATCCGATATTTTATAAAAACCCTCTTTGTACATATTTCGTGAAGATGCATAAGTTGTAATAGATGTACCCAATATAATAGTTACTAAAATTAATAATATTAAAATAAACTTTTTCATATAATATCCACCTCTCAGTTATATTTTATGTATTATTAATAATAATATACAATTATTCACTTATATCATTTTTGCACTCTAAAATAAGAGCTATATAACCATCAGTTCTATTTCCTATATTTTTATACCAATCATTTAACCATATATCATCTCTTGTCCATGCTTCAAGTTTCTTTATGCCTCTGTTTTCCATCCTGTTTATTGCTTCATTTAACAACAAGGTTGCAGTGCCTAATTTTCTAAATTCAGGTAAAACTGACAAATGCCATATAACGCCGTCTAATTCATTAGAATTATAACAAACTGTTCCTTTTTCACTCTCATTTCTATGTCTATTAATCCTATAATTTTATCATAAACATTTTTGATTATTAATCAAAGTCATTAAATTCAATACCATCCTTATACTATTCGTCTTAATATTGCTTCTGATATTCTATAAGCATAATCCTCAACATTATTTTGAACTTCAACATTTTCAAAATCAGCAGGAGAGCCTAAATAACCTTCCGCTGAAAGTTCTTTTATGTGACCGCCAAACAACCATGCTACACCACTGCTATCATCTAAGGTAACTGGAGGTAAAGACTTTGCTTTTTCAACATCCACTAGAGTTGGATAAAACTCATATATAATAGCTGTTTCAATATCTCCACCATGCACATCAGGGACTTCTGCCTTGGTTACATTAATTGTTTGTTGTTTTATTGGACATAAATAGGGTTCGTCTAACTTAAGGCCAAAGTGTGGAAACCTCAATTCATCAAAAGTGTAGCAAGCATTGATATGAAATTGCTCATTGGCTTCCCTAAACGCTTCTATAATGGCAAGGTTATGGTCAATGTCTCCATGTGCATTAACCCCAAAAACATTATTGAAACCAAACTCTGACAATGATAATAAAATGTCTGAAACTAATGCTTTTGCAGTCTCTTTTCGTATATGGAAAGACCCTATAAAGCCACCTGTTGATTGACAAACACCCCAATAAAAAGGTGGGGCAATAACAACTACATGTCCCTTTTTTTCAAGTTTTTCTTTTATAGCTAGGCAATATATATGAGCAGTATATATATCTGTTCCTAAGCATAATTGTGGACCATGCTCCTCAATCACCCCCATTGGCAATAAAACAATTGCATTTTTATCAACAAAATCTTGTATCTCAGTCCACTTCATATTTGCCATGGTATCTTTAAAAATTCCATTCATCATAAAAATTAAACCCTTTCATAAATTCTTATTTAAATACGAAAAACTAATAAGTAGCATTCTCCAATTATTCATTTACCCTAATGAGCATATATACTCATTATAACATGATTGCAATAAAATGTATGTAAATAAATAAGCCTTGAAGGATTCCCGCCCTTACGATGAATATATTAATATCTATCTCAAAATATATCCAAGGAGGAGTCCTTTATGATTATCCTCTTTTTCTACCTAAGTAATAATAACCGTTTGATTTATTTCCATTCATAGTTGTATATATTACCTGATTTAAAATCAATTTATCAAATGGCTGCAAACATTGATCAATCCATTTTATATCGTGATGCCTAACTACAGCACCTTCAGGTAATTCAAACACACCATATTTTTGGTATTTATCTTGAAATAACTTATAACGTTCTATATTGCGTTCATCTGTATTTAGTAAGAAATCATTGATATACAGAATCCCATTAGGTTTCAAAACACGCTTTATTTCTTTTAGCAAGGCTATCTGTTCTTTATCGTTAACAATACACGTTAGCACTGCAAATAAAATAACCGCATCACAACTTTCACTATCTAATTCAATCTTATCTCCTTGCATTACCCTCAAATCTAAATGAGGATATTTCTCCTTTCCTCGTTGGATCATTTTCTCTGAGAAGTCAATTCCTATTAAATTGCCGTACCCTTCTAGATTTAACTGTTCTAATGTTCTTCCATAACCACAACCTACGTCTAGAATAATACCTTCCTTATTAACAAATTTAGCAAACTCTTCAAAGTGAAAAGGTGTTGTAAAATCTTTTTTTTTCTGCGACAGTATTCCAATATTTCTTCTGCGTCATGACAAACCTCCTAGTTTCTTTTTATTGAATTATAATCTATTAAAAAATATTGTATAAATAACCTTTACTTAATCTTATGTTCCATAAGATTGTGTTTATAATGTCCTTAATGCTTTGTTCCATCCAATATAAAAATCAACAATTGAATTATATCTTTTAGACCTATCAATATTTATGGATTTAATTACGATATCATATAGCTCTTTATTCAATTGCCAACTTTCTAACTCGCAAGGATAAAAACTATTATTCTTATACATCTTATTAATATCCTCATCTGTATAACTACCGAAAAAATGGAATATTAACGCTCCTAAAGTATAAACATTTGTGACTGTATCAATTTTAGCACCATAAATATATTCTTCAGGTGATTTAAACCTTTTGGTGCCAAAAAAATCTTTTCCCATATCATTATATGTTGGATTTGGTCTGAAAAAATCAATATCACAGATTGTTGTAATGTCATTTGCAAAATCATATATGATACTACCATCATAAAAATCAACTGCAACATGTTCTTTTGATTCTACAAATGATAAAAACTCAAAAATGGTATTCACTGATTTTATCCTTTTTTCAATGGAAAGTTGTTTAAATTTTGATTTAGGTGACCTTAGCTGTGGATTTTTTGAATATTTTTCGAAATTCCAATGGTCGAATAGACACTCACCATCTGACCACTTAAATACTGCTATATACAAATCATCTAATTCATAGTGTTCAAGTAATTCTATCAAATGTGGGTGTTTTAATTCATCATATAATCTCATTGCATTTTTCAGGTTTTCGACAGCATCTTTAGGTTGTATAGAAGATTCTATTGTCTTTGTCCCCGCAATTTTCACAAAATATTTTATCTTGTCATTTACTACACCAAAACTTATATTACCAGAATCATTTTGGTCAAAAACACAAAATACTTTTCCGTATTTTGATAGAAAAGAAAGGTTACGAAATTCATTTAAAATAAAAGTCACATTATCAATTTTTTGTTTAATCATAATATCCTCCGTTTTAGAGAGGACTAAAGTATTGTCACTCTCCTAATATTTGAATATATAAATATATTTATTTTCATAACAAATCATCTCCTCTTTTATAAAAATATCTATTAAAACACAAGTGAAACAGGCTTTTTATCTTTCCATATATATAATCGCAACTACTTTTCCATTAAGTATGCAGAACATGAAACACTAAAATCACATTGTTCATATAATTTTTGTGCACTAATGTTATCAATATCTACATATAGCCTAATGCCTGTAGCATTCTTTTCTTTCCTTAATGTCTCTGCCTTTTTCATTAATTCATAGGCAAACCCATTTCTGCGATATGAAGGATGAATCCATAATTCATCAACATAAACATGTCCAAAACCATTATATTTACCAACTTTAGGCATATAAATTAACGAAATCCAACCAACATATCGTCTTTCCACTTCAACCACATATATAAACAAATTAGGATTTGACAATTCATTTATAATACTTTGCGGAATTGCTTCTTTCAATGGTAATCTTTCACTACCGTTCATTCTCCAATATATCATATCATCAAATAAAGAATAATTCCGTGCATCTATTTTCACAATTTTATAGTTCATATAATCACCCTCATATACAATATAATTAGTTATCTTTTTATCTAGTAAATCCATATTTTTGAGATTCTCATTAAAGCATTATTCACTCTTGCTTATATATCATTATCAGTGATCACTACAATTTATCTAACATGCCTATATTTATTTTTAAAATCTAAAAGTTCATCTTCAAATGCCAGTTCTGAATTATCCTCGCTTCTTTTATCATAAAGTTCTTTCCAAAATGTAGCTGCATAATCTAGAAATTCAACTTTATCAGTATCTATTGATAAAATATTTTTATGTAGATAAGATAAACCCGAATTAAAATCAAATTTAATATCATGAAGCAATGTGTCAAATAAATCAAAGACAATAGCTCTAACTTTAGCCATAAAACCCCTCCGCAAATTATTATTTATCTAGCCTTGATAATATTTTTTGTATCCTAACCGTACAGTCAATCTTTCTATTAACATGGTCTCTCCATGAATTAGATAAAGGAAATTGAATATTATCCTTAACCAATTGTCCCATATCCCAAAATCCATCTTCAGATATATTGTCATTTACCCACTCAACAAAATATTGAAGCTTCGGTTTAGCACCTGTATAATTACTTAATAATTCATGTACATTTATATATCTGCTTGCAATTTTTGAGTAAAAGCTACTTGGAGGTATTTTGGAGCATCTATCATAAATATAATATATCCCATTTTGTGATTCCATTATATAATCTAAAAATTTCGATTCAATAGGACTAGACAACATTCCATTAAGTATAGACACAACATAAAAGTTTTCAAATCCCCACAGATACTTTTCTTTAGGTGATTTGTGAATATCATAATATGCTTCTTTATAAGCATTATGGTTATATTCATCTTCTAAAAATGCATGGGTAATAATTCTTGACCAATCTTTAGCTATTCCTCTAGCTAAATCATTAGTTGAATCAAATATTAATATCCATGTTGCTACAAACAATCTTGTCAACATAAACCAGTCATGTTTTTTCTCCTCACGGTCTCTTAAAGTCAATTCTCCATTTAAATATTTCTCCATATAAATAATCGCTCTCTGAATCACTTCATCATTCTTATCCAGTCCTAATATTAATAATCTTCTTAATGCTTGTTCTGTGGTAATTGATGATTGAGAAGATTGACTCATACTATGAAACTGTCCCCATGATCCATCTTTCCACTGAAGTTGTATAATATCCTTAACCCATTTTGATTGGATGACCATGCTTTTAGCACTTATTAATTCTTCATTTTTAATATCTAGCTTTAACACATCACGCATTAAAAGATATCTAGGTATGGGGTCTAAATCGAAATTTAGAAGTTCCTCCACTTTTAGCATGCTTCAATCCTCCTTTTAGCTCCGTTGTTTAAATGCATTTGTATATATGCTTTTGCACAACCATCGCTTTATGATAACATATTCTATAAAATACCATAAATTCCTCTAAAATAAAAGAAGCCTTGAAGGATTTCTCCCCATAGGCTCATACTATTTAATCTTAAATTATAGCTATATAATAATATAAAAACTTTTCTAATTATTCATTCAAAATTAATACTCTAATTATTCCAAGTACTATTGGTGTTAAAGAACCAATTAAAATTAATCTAATTGCTACCTTAAGTTCGTCTAAAGTTTCTTTACTAACTGTTTCCTTACTATCTATATCTGTATCATTTTGCTTTTTAAGTTTCTTGGAAACCTTTATATGCCTTATATATCCCCAAATTGCTATACAATAAAACATTATTGATAATGGATAAAAAAATAATATTAATATATCCCTCAAATTTATACCCCCTTATATGGTAGTACGTAACAATTTACAATTATTCCTTCACATTCTTATTGATATACTTATTATAACACAACTTCAATAAAATGTATAAAAGCACCTCTATATAGAGATGCTTTAAAATAAACAGCTTTCTTAATTCAAAAAACTATAATGGTAGTCTTTTCTTTTTAAAAATCAGCACACTAGCAACGAAAAGAACAATAATTATACTAATATAGATAAGATTAATACCCAATATATCACTACCTTGAACCAATTTTACTGGATCATAAAAACCATAAATAGATAGATCTTTCAATATCTCCATATCTGCTGATGCACCACCTAGCATATTCATAAGAAGAAATGCTATTGGAATGCCTGCCCCAAAAGTAAGTGACAATTTTGTTTCATTAAATAAGCATGAGAAGAAAAAGCTAATCATCATTACAACCATATTAACAAGCATTGTTGTAAAGTTTAGACTTAAAAATTGCCTAATGTCCAAGGTGCCTGAAAACATAATTTCACTAAATATAATACCTGCTCCAAATAAGGCTATAAACAGCACTATAATAGAAACTAGAGCATAGATACCTTGTGTAATTATGATTTTAGATCTTGAATTAGGTGTAGATATAAGATATACAAAGGAACTATTATCTACCATCCTTGCTACTAGTCTATTTCCGAGAATTATGCAGTAAACCATAGGAAATCCAAACATTAATAGTCCATAAAGCCAGCTTGCAAGATAACCAGTAAGGTCTGTAACAACATTTGTGAAACCCATAGCTTTCATTATATCTTCTGGAAGCAATTTAAGCATGGATGTCAGCGCTTCCATATCATTAGGGTCATACATTGAAATCATAATAGTCATGTACATAGTCAGTACTCCAAAGAAAATAAGGAGTAGTGTCCAGTTCTTTTTTAATGTAGTTTTAAATAATGCAAAACTCATAGCTATTTATCCTCCTTACTGTAAAACTGCATGAAAATATCTTCTAGGGATTGATATTTAACATCAAAACTCAGTACAGTAGATTGTGCTAAAGTCTTAATGAAAGAATCAACATTTTCTCCAGTTACGAAAACTTCAAGTGCATTATCAGCTGTAATGCTGACCTCAAAACCTCTATTCTTAAGAAGACTTAAAGTAGTAGAAACATCGGCAGGTTTTATGCTAAAGCCTTTACGTTGAGCGTTTTTAAGAGTTTGCACATCGGATTGTTTAACAATTCTGCCATCCTTGATAATTAGTACATTATCACAGGTTTTTTCCACTTCTTCAAACATGTGACTTGACATCAAGATAGTTTTGCCTTTAGCCTTTTCATTTAATATAAGTTCAACAAATCGATTTTGCATAAGAGGGTCAAGTCCACTAGTAGGTTCGTCTAAAATAAGCACATCAGGATTATGCATAAAAGCAGTAATAATACCTATTTTTTGCTTCATGCCCTTTGAATACTTTTTGATTTTACCTTTTGGTTCAATCTCAAACATTTCCATTAGTTCCTTTTGTCTTGATGTATCCTTTGTTCCTCTCATTTCGTTCATAAATTTAAGAAATTCATCCCCATTCATATCGTTAAGAAATGCAATTTCACCAGGTATGTATCCAAGAATTTTTTGAATTTCTGTAGCATTTTTTATGCAATCAAGTCCACCTATTGTACAGACCCCGCTATTTGGCTGCATAAAACCCATTAACGCACGAATTGTGGTTGTTTTCCCAGCACCATTTGGACCTAAATAGCCCATGACTTCCCCTTTTTTCACAGAAAAGTCCAAATCGAAAACACCTTTTCCACTTGGATACTTTAATGTAAGTTGCTTTACATCAATCATAAAAACCCTCCTTATAATTATTATTTTAAAAGATAACTTTTACTTCGATTTAGCTAACACTTATACGCTAACTTTTTAACTAATTATACATCCACATAGCATAATGTGATTCCTTATCTTATTGTAACTCTTATATAATCTTTTTAATATCAAATTCTTTATCTTGGATTTTATAATACTTTCCTATAGATTCAGGTTTTTCTTGAAAACCAATCACATTATCTTCATAAAATCTAATAGAAAATACTTCTTTAGCATAAGTAATTTATTATTCAGCTAAAATACTCTCTATGATATCTGCTAACATCTCATGATTCTCAATCATTGGCATATGGCAGGAATTCTCAACAAATCTAAAATTTATTTTTGCAACAATATTATCATCAAGGCACAAATCGCTAATTCTATTGACATAGCCTTTTTGGCCTCTATCTCCATATATTCCATAAACTTTAGAATTTATTTTTTTAATATAATCTGTATAATTAAATTCCTCCTGCAATGCCTTTTTTAAGCTATCACTATAGTATCTTGCCTCTCCCTTTATCATAGAAATGATTTCATTACCATACTGTCCCATATTAGAGGGAAGCATCAAGTTTCGATAGAAGTTTTTTGCAGGTTTCAAATTGGACTCTATAAAAATTACTTTATCACACCTTAACTTAAAATTCGAAAAAGCACCTCATTAAAGAGATGCTTTAAATAGGATTTATTAAATTTAGATTTTAGCTATTCTTCAGGGCATTCACCAGCTCTAGCCACAATAATAACTGCTAGATAATCCTGTATCATTTCTCTTGTAACATTCATTTGCACAAGATACAAATCTGCCAATGTTTTCTTAAATCGTAAAAGCATTTCTCTATCCTCTACTTCTATGGACACAGGTGTATATTCCACTAGAAATACAGTTCTTGCAACATCATATAAAAAATCTCCATGACATACATTCATGAAATCTATAGCCATTGTATGTCCATCCGATATTAAAATATTACCTGGATGGAAATCACCATGACAAAGTGTATTTCCATCCTTCAGTTTATCAAGCATTTGCAATACTTCTTCTCGCTTCTTCGAATTAGCTACTGGTGAATTTACTATATTGCATTTTAAAAACTCCTTATAATTAGGTACATTAATAATCCAATTCTGAAGGATTGTCTTATGTAATTCTGCCATATATACTGCACCTCACCTGTTCTCATAACCCACTCCAACAAGGATTCACCATCTACTTTCTCATATATAATACCCATTCGCTCTTCTGAAAAAGTAATTTCATATGCCTTTGGTTTTGAAAAATCTATATAAATCCACAATTTTTAACGAACATATGTGCATGTTTTCTGAGTAAGTGTCAATAATTTAAGTATAAGAGTAAGCCATTAAAAATATTGCAAAAATACTTTAAAGGAGATATAGTATGGATTATAATAAGATTGAAGATGCAGTCTTTAAAAAGGCTATGGAAGTATTTAAGGAAGGTGCACCAAAGTTTTTTAATTTAGATATTAATATTAGTAGACCCGCTGAAACTGAGATTAAAAATATTGATATTAAAACTAACGCTATGGACTATCTATTTTACACGGATAGTGGAGATTATCTCCACTTTGAGTTTCAAACCACCAAGAAAAATGAGGATATATCTAGATTTCTTTACTACGACTCTTCTCTGTATTACAAAAGTAAAAGAAACATAAGAACTCTAGTAGTATATTCATCAGATATAAAAGAAGCCCCTACATACTTAGATTGTGGAAGCATACAATATAAAGTGGAAGCCTTTTATATGAAAAACTTAGATGGTGATAGCAAATTAAATACTATAAGATATAAAGTTGATAATAATATAGAATTAACAGAACAGGATATAATAACTCTTAGCTTTATCCCTCTTATGAGCAGTATAAAATCTAAAAGTGAAATTACTTTAGAGAGTATAGAAATTGCTAATGAAATAAAATCATATACAGATAAAAATAAATGCTTAACATTACTATATGCTCTGTTCGATAAGTTTGGTGATGAATTATCTAAGAAAAGATTTAAGGAGGTTGTTGGTATGACTGAAGTTGGTAAGATGATATATAATGAAGGTAAAGAAGAAGGTTTAGAAAAAGGCAAGGCTGAGCTATTAATTAAACTACTTATGAAGAAATTCAAAATATTACCAGACGAATATAAAGAAAAAATTAGGAATTTATCTGGAGATGTAATAGAGCATATAGGTACAGAAATTTTTGATATGGAGTCTCTTGAAGATCTAAAGAAATATTTATAAAAATCAAGTGGTTACTTTCCTTTGGAAGTAGCCACTTTTATAAATTTTAAATATTATAAAACAAGTTGATAATTTTATTTATAACTCTGAAAATAAGAATATTACGAACCAATAATCATAATATTGTAGTCCTATATGGACTATTAATTAATTATGATAACACAATGCCTTTTTCTATTTTATTTCCTTTTAAAAATTCTTTTACCTCAAGAGGTTTCCCCCCTGGAAACTGTAATATTTCTATAATCAGAATACCGTTATTGGTGGCGACTGTAATTCCTTCATTATTCGCATCTATGATATAACCAGGTGGTTTAATAATATTTGCCTCTAATGACTTGGATTTGAATATTTTAATTGGAATATCTTTATAATAAGTATGGGCAGTTGGCCATGAGTTTATATTTTTATATGGCCAAGAACTCAATCCTCTTATTAAATTATGTATATTAATGCTACTGTCATTCCAATTAATCTTTGCCATTTGCTTGTTTAACATCTGTACATAAGAACTTCCATCACTCGGTTGTTTTCCCCCAGAAATTTTACCTGTGGTAATTCCATTTATTGTTTCCTCTAACAATTCAGCACCGTTTACCTTTAATAAATTGTACAATTCTCCTGCTGTCATAGATTCAGATATGTCAAACTCACTTCTCATAAGCATATCACCCGTATCTATACCAGTATCCATTATTATAGTTGTATTTCCAGTTTTTGTTTCACCATTTATTAAACTCCAATTTATTGGTGCTGACCCCCTATACATTGGGAGGCAAGATGCATGTAGACAAATACATCCGAGTCTTGGTATGTCAAGTATTTGCTTAGTTAAGATTTGACCATATGCTACAACAATAATAAAATCAGGATTTATTTCTTTTAATTTATCAATAATTACAAAGTCTGTTCTTATTTTTTCTGGCTGAAAAATTGGAATTTCATTCGATAGTCCTACCTCTTTGATTGGTGAAATTGCTACCTTTTTCCCTCTTCCACTTGGTTTATCAGGTTGTGTTACAATCGAACTTACATTATATTTCTCTATCATTTTCTTCAATGAGGGAACTGCAAAATCAGGAGTTCCCATAAAAACTATTTTCATTATTGATACCTCCCTTTGATACTACAAAATATATTTTGTAGTTATTCATTAGTTACACAATATACTACTATTGAGCATCAATTTATAATCTTCTGTAAATTCAGCCTCTTTATTTACATTAGTTCAGTAACTATAAACTTTAATTACAGCATATTCTAAAAATATTTTTAATTATAAAGTTAACTTATCATTGATGAAAAATACTCATTAATTATATGTCTATGTGTTTCAGCAATATTTAATTTTTCTAGCTCTTGGTAAGTAAAATACTTCAATTCTTCCGATTCATCACTGCATATCAATTTATGATTCTCTGTTAAATTTATTATATAAGCAGCAGATGTTATTCTAACAATATTTCCATCTGGATATGCAGCGATTCTAGATGGGTCAGAAAACATTTTCCAAAAGCCCAAAGACTCTTCTGATATTATAATTCCTGTTTCTTCATTAATTTCTCTAATTATTCCTTCTTCTAAACTTTCATCAATTTTCAAACCTCCGCCTATTAGTGCCCAACGGTTACTATCTGCTCTTTTTTCTAATAATATTTTATTATTATACTTAATAATTGCACAGGCACCTATATGGTTTGGCTTATTAGGTTTTGGTGCATTTTCATTTTTATAATAAAATTTTGCTTCAATCATATTGTTCCATCCTCCAATATTTAAAATCTACAATGCCAAACTCACTTTTTAGTTTT
>NZ_JPMD01000057.1 GCF_000732635.1 Clostridium sulfidigenes
TATGAAGGAAGACTTCCTTAAAGCCTACGGCTAATATATAAAAAAATACACCCGGTTTAAGGGTGTTCTTGACATGTAATTTATTTACTATTATATTAAAATTAAGGCATGGTAGCTACATCATGACCTCCATGCCTTTAAAATAATTATCATAGAAAGCTATTTACAGAAATAATTTCACACTCTCGTTTATTTTTTGAGTATCTACGTTAATGCTTGTAACCTTCTTTCTATATGGCAAATCCTTCATAGTTTTTAATTCATTACTTACTATTTTCAGCATAAAACTTTAAAGCTTCCCCCATAAATTCAGATGCTCCACTTCCATATTGTTTATCAATGGCTTTTATCCATGTGGAATTTGATAAATAAAGCTCTGCTGTATAACCCCAATGATTCTCTCCCTCATCTACTTTGTAAAATTCTTGACTCTTTTTAGTTGCTTCTGATATTTCTTCAACAATTTCTTGAACCTCTTTTGAATAAGGATCTTTACTTAAGTCAGATGCAAGCTTTTTATATAGTTCTTCTAATTTAGGCTGCTTATCTCCCAAATAATTTTTTAGAGCTTCTCCGATAAATTTAGATGCACCATTTCCATATTTCTTATCCACTTCTTCTATCCACTTAGGATATACCAAATAAATTTGCACCATATAGTACCAATGATCATTCCCATTATCCATTTTGAAAATTTCATAATCTTTTTTAGCTATATCTGTTATTTCTTCAGCAATTTCTTGAATCTCCTTTGAAGAAGTATCTTTACTTAAGTCAGATGTAAGCTTTTTAAATAGTTCTTTTAATTTAGGGTGCTTATCTTCCAATGAATCTCTTTTAAACTCATCATATTGTTCTGCTAAAGTAAACGTAGCACTATCGTTAAGATTTTTCTTTAAAGCCTTAGCATATTTTTCAATACTTCCATATTTATTTATAGCCATTTTAGCAATTTCATCTTCCTTAGATTTACATTTTTCAATATGGTCATTATATTTATCTACACTACCATAAATTTCAATTACCTTATCCTCGTGTTCTGTTTTAAATTCTTCCAATACATTAAAATATTCATTCATATCAAATTCTTTAAAATTCATTGTGCTTTCTCCTTTTAAGGTTTTATTTATAAGCTCTATTAAACCATTCAATCTTTTTCTTTTTAAAATAAGCAACTTTTTCTGATTTTTTAGTGCTTGCATTTTATCAAAATATGGACTCAACATTATCTCTTTAACATCTTTTAAAGGTATATCAAGCTCTTTGAAAAATAAAATTTGCTGCAGAGTTTTAAGAGCTTCATCATCATAAAGTCTATATCCTGCCTCTGTAATTTCACTTGGTTTTAATAATCCTATTTCATCATAGTAATGTAGTGCACGCACACTTACTCCTGTCAAATCCGAAACTTGTTTTACTGTTCTCATTGCTACACCTCAAAGTTTGATTTTACAGCTATCAATATTATCTAATACTCAGCCGGCTATGAGTTTTTGTTAATATACTCAAGCTATATTTTTATATTACACTATGACGTGGTGTTAGGGTCAACGCTTTACAAAAGAATTTACAGACTCTTTAGTTTTCTTGTTTTTCAAGTTTAAGCAAAGAAAACTCATGAGAAAAGAGGCTGTGTCAAAGTATTTTCATACCTTTGTCACAACCTCTTCTACTTTATTTATGGTAAAGCTCACCGCAACTATTTGAAGTGAGGTTTTAATTATATAATTAAATTTACTAAAATAAAAAGATTAAAATATAAATTAAAAATCAAAATTATCTGGATCTGGTCCTACTCTTAAATCTTGATTTAAGCTATCTATCCTATCAATATCAGACTTACTTAGATTAAAATCAAATATATCTATATTTTCAATTAACCTTCTCTCATTTGTAGATTTAGGAATAGTTACTACTTGACTTTGTAAATCCCAACGTAGCACTATCTGAGCTACTGTTTTATTGTATTTTTTAGCTATTTCTTTTAATATCTCATTTTCTAATAATCCATTACCAGCCATTAAAGGCGACCATGCTTCAACTTGAATATCATTTTCTTTGCAAAATTCTCTAACCTTTTTTTGACTTAAGTAGGGATGTAATTCTACTTGATTTATAACAGGTTTTATTTCAGCATCACCTAATAAATCTTGAAGATGATGAACTTGGAAATTACTTACTCCTATAGCTCTAACGCGACCTTCTTTATATAGATATTCTAATGCTTTCCAAGCTTCCTTATACTTTCCTTCTACTGGCCAATGAATAAGGTATAAATCTAAGTAATCCACACCTAATCTATTTAAGCTTGCTTCATAAGCTGCTATGGTTGATTCATATCCTAAATCAGCATTCCAAACCTTAGAAGTTATAAACAAATCTTCCCTTGAAATCCCTGCTTCCTTTATACCTTCTCTTATTCCTTCTCCCATAGCTTCTTCATTTCCATATATAGCTGCACCATCAATGCTTCGATATCCATTTTTTATTGCTACTTTAACTGCATTTATTAATTCTGAACTATCCTCTACTCTGAATACCCCAAGTCCTAGTCTTGGCATTTCAATACCATTGTTTAAAGTAATTGTACTATTCATATTATCTATCATATTAATTCTTCTCCTTCTAACCCTTTAATTATTTTTATTAATATATTTATCTTATGAAATTCATAAAATTCTTTTCTTCTCTTTTTGGTGCTTCAATATTCTCTTTCCCAAATTCAACAAGTTTCATTAGCCAGGCCATATTCTTACCTAATACTCTCATTATTTGCATTCCCTCGCTATCTTGAAGAACCTCATTTTCTGTTCTACCATAAGCTACATTCCAATAATTTGATGTAGGCATTAACATTTCTGAATAATTAATATAATTATTCAATTGATCAAACACCGGAACTCCTCCTGATCTTCTAACTGCAACAACACTTGCTCCAACTTTATGTCTAAGCATACCGTCATTTACTGATGTTACAAGGAATGCACGGTCTAAGAATGATTTCATGGTTCCTGCAATAGCTGAATAATGAACTGGAGATCCTAATATAATCCCATCAGCCTCTTTCATCTTTTCAATCCATTCATTAACCTCATCGTTATTAATGACACACTTTTCATTCTTATTTCTGCTACATCCACCACAAGCTAAGCATCCACGTATTATCTTATTTCCAACGTGAATAATCTCTACCTCAATATTTTCTTTCTCTAATTCTTTTGCTACAATCTCTATTGATTTATATGTATTGCCCTCCTTTTTAGGACTTCCATTAAAAGCAACTACCTTCATATTACATCTCCTCGTCTTAATTTATTTTGTATTTGTCCACTACTTATGTTCTCATTATATAAATGCCTATAATACTTAACAAGTACGCACTTTTACGTTAGATGACTTACCTAAAGGTAGGATTTATTAAGATACCTTATTTATATAGGAAAATAAGATATTAAATATTAAATATTAATATTTAACATTCTTTATTTACATTAAAAATTCTAGTATAATATCTTATGTAAAAACATTTGAAAGTAGGTAATTTAATGATTTCTTTCAATAACAAAACTTATGTTTGTTTATTAGATTTTGCAATGGATTTTATACGTGGTAAATGGAAGGCTCTTTTATTATGTAGTTTATATAATGAACCAAAAAGATTTTTAGAGCTTCAAAGAATTGTTAAAGGCATAAGCCAAAAAATTTTAAGTGAAAACTTAAAAGAATTAGAAAGTGATGGATTAATAGGTAAGGTAATATATGCTGAAATTCCACCTAAGGTTGAATATCATCTAACTGATAAAGGGAAAGAAATTACTAAGATCATTAAAGAATTTGAAGCTTGGTCTATTAAATATTACCCCGATTTAGATGGCAGTTGTGAATAATATAATTAATGTTTCTTCTTCATCGAATTCTCATTAAAACTTAAAACTCCTATGTAATCACATTATACATGGGAGTTTTTTTACTTTATATTATATCAAATTTTTATAAAAAATAAGCATGTACAGTTTTGTGTTTAACAAGTCTGTCTACTCTCCCCTATATTTGGACCTCTAATGTAAAACTTATAATATTATATTTTCATATAATAATTTTAGAAAAAGAGTTTCCACCTATAGATTCAAACCATATCTACTGTAACTACCAATCTACTAATAGAATGTATATTCTATATCAGTACCATCAAAATATATTATATCTTCATTATCAAAATGCCACTTAGATTTTAATCTATTAGGTAATAGTAAATCACCATTACTCCTATAATCCTCATATAGCGCAGACCATTTTCTATGTTCTAATCTTCCATCATTATAGATAAGAGCTCTATCATCAGTTGTAAATTCAACAAGCTCTCCACTGTCTAAGAATTTATAAATTCCACTTGCCTTTATGTTATCATATGTTATTGATACACTCACTGTATTTTTATCTATTTCTTTTATGTCTACATCTCCACTTAATAACTGTGACGGCATAAATATAATTTCGGCAAGCCAGGTCACTAAAGCTGCTTTATTCATTTCTTCCCCGCGTTGATTGAATAGAGTAATATTTTTTGCTACTACTCCCTTCATCCCACCTTCACCATTAATAAATGAGTCCAAGCCTTGAAATGGTATGCCATAAAGTGATGAATCTATAAAAGCAAATCTAGCTGGAACATATCCAAAAATATGCTCTGAATAATCTATTTTCAATGTTTTATTCATCTCTATATTTACAAAATCGGCATCCTTAAAATTAAAACTCACATGGTTACTACTAACCTTATTAACTAGCTTACTATAGCTATAAAAATTCTGCATGGATTGTGGTAAATCCTCCAATGTATATTTAGTAGCTTTTTTATTTTCATTAATATTTTCTTCACTTTCAACTAAATAATCCTTAAAGTTTGTTTTTAATCTTGAATAAGGTACATTGAAATAAATAACTAATATAGATACTAATAATAAAATTATGCCTAAAATTAACCCCATTTTTCTCTTAACTCTCCTCTTCATTTTGTTTCTCCAATACCATAATATTTTTCTCTAATTGCTTTATTCCTTTAAATATACCTAATAACATTTCTTCATCAAAATCTGCAAACAAATTTTCAATATACTTTTCTTCACTTTCCATTCTTTGTTCAAAATAGTCTGTACAGTACTTTGTTAATTCTAATCTTTGTATTCTACCATCCTCTTTATCCTTGCCTATTACTAAGAAGCCTCTTCTTTCTAATATACTAGCCATCTTTTTAACATTCTGTCTTGAAGTCCCCATTCTTTCCGCAGTCATTGAAATTGTTGGAGCTTCATATTTAAAGCTAGCTATAATAGCAATTAAAAACCATTGCTTTGTAGATATATTAGAATCGAATTTATCTCCTAGTAGTTGTAATTTATTAGATAAAGCAAATATACCTCCATATATATAAGCTTCCATTTTCTTATCCTCTTTTTTATCCTCTTTTTTATCCACTATTCATCACACTCCATAAAAATTATATTCACCAATATTTATTTATTGCAACATAAAGGTAACTAGTTACATATATAATTATACGTAACTAGTTACCTTTGTGTCAATACTTACAAAGAGATAATGTATACTTAATTTTATTATAGTCTTTTTCTAATATCTTAAGCTCGATAAAGTGAATTTTAACAATATCACTTACCAATATCTTAGTCATATCTTCATATATATGATAACTACTGTGAAATTTCTCATCATTAATGTAATTAAATTCTAAGATAAAAACAGGACTTAATTATACAGTGAAGACTATATACCACTATTACCATATTAAATGCTTTAGAATTGCATAGCATATCCCTGTAATAATAGTGGAACTAATTGCTGATATTATAATCCCTTTTAAGAAGCCGATAAAATGAAATTTATAATTGTTGTATGCTTTATAATACTGTTGTTAATTATACGCTATGTTTAAGATAAATGTTGATACTATAGTAAAAAATAAAGAGGACAGTTAGTCCTCTTTATGTTAACACTTAATATATTATATTGTTATAATGTAAATTAAAATTAGAATAGATATAGCTAAACATATCCATTTTGATATTAAATCATATTTTTTATTAGTCATATTCTTATTAGCAAAGTTAATAAGAATAGTTGTAAGAATAAAGTTGCAAATACATGCAATAGAACTTATAAAAATTCGAACATATGGAGAAATAGTTAGAACTTGAAATATTAAATATATAATACCAATAGTTATTATGGTAAATATAGTAGGTAAAAAGTATAAAAATTTTCCTGCTTTTTCTTGTTTCAATAAAACCACATCCTTATATTTATAGTTAGTACAAATACTATAATTATATTTTACACTAAAACATATATTATATGTATTTATTTTACATATAAATTGCAGTTCTTGCTTTAAAATTCTTTATTTGAGTATTAGAATAAGATGTATGAAATTGAACATTTGCTGCAAGTCAATATTAATAAACCCGCATGACCACAACAACTATTTTAATAGTTATATATTTCTATAGTTAAATAGGTTCATATTTTTATATTTTAATAGTTCCCTACATAAATTTTTTAAGGGAACTTCTAAAAAGAATTCCCTTAATTGAAACTTTAACAAATTTATAATCTTCTGATTGGGAAAAATAAATATAATTGTCCATTTTCTTCTGGGCAATTGTATTCAAATACAGCACCTACTAACTTAATATTATTATTGTCCATATAATTTAAAACATAAGAAAAGGCTGCTTCGTATTCATTATCAACTTTTATATAAAGGTATTCAAATGTAGGAACTGTCCACTTTATCCAAGTATCAGGTGCTTCAGCATCATCCATAACTTCTATCCCTGCTAAATATAATCCTTTTGTAAAATTCTCTTCCCAAGGGTGAAAGTTTCTTGAAAAATCACTCATCAATCCCCAAACGCCTAAAACATTTCCTTTTTCATCTTTCTTTGCTAGAAAATCAACCTCATCAAAGTGGTTATTGGCATCTTTCCATAGCTTACTTACAAAACCGCTTCCCTCTTTAGTTGAACCTTCTTTCCCAATTACTGAAAAAGAACTTTTAATACATTTTTCGATTTTCATATTCATTTGCTTCCCCMTATAATTAATTGTAATTACTCCCACTTCGCCACTTCTTTCAAC
>NZ_JPMD01000058.1 GCF_000732635.1 Clostridium sulfidigenes
ATAAATTAATAAGTATTTTATAAGATTATTATAAATAAATTTTTTTAAAATTGCAAATAAACTGGTAAATTGTAAATACTATTGTTATCTATGTTCATATAGCATAGGTAATAAAGTATTTTGTTTTTAGTTTATTTCTTAGTGATTCATTATTGTAAGAGGGAGTGGAGGAATATGTTCAAGTTAATTAAATATTTAAAGAACTCAGTGGTGCCAATTATCATCATAATTGGATTACTAATTGTTCAAGCAGTCTGTGACCTTTCTTTACCTGACTATACTTCTAATATAGTAAATGTTGGAATTCAGCAGGGGGGAGTAGAAAAAGTTACACCAGAAGTAATTAGAAAGAGTCAATTAGAAAAGTTAGAACTATTTATTAGTGAAGAGGATAGAATAGAAATTAAGAGTAATTATACTTTATTAGATAAAGATTCTCTTAGTGATGAAGAATACAATAAATATGTGAAGAAGTATCCTTCTTTAGAAAATGAAGGTGTATATAAGCTTACAACTAAGAAAAAGGATAAAGAAACCATTGAAAAGTTAAATGGAATATTTGCAAGGCCAATGTTAGTAGTGCAAGGCTTTGAAAGTGACAGTGAAGAAAGTAAGGCCATGAAAGCAGCAATCATAGCTAAGTTTCCTCCTAATATGGGTATAGATGAAAATGCAGATATATTGGAAGTGATGTCACAGTTACCGCAGGAACAGCGAGATACTATGATGAAAGATATAGATAAAAATTTTGAGAACTTACCTAATACTATGATAGACCAAGCAGCTATTAGTTATGTAAAAAATGAGTATAATAATATTGGTTTGAATATAGACAAAATGCAAACTAACTATCTTCTTTATACCGGAGGATTAATGATACTTATAGCCCTACTAAGTATGGCTGCTACAGTAACTGTTGGATTTATTGGGGCTAGAGTGGCAGCAAACCTTGGTAAAAACCTTAGAAGTAAAGTATTTTCTAAAGTTATAGGTTTTTCTAATGCAGAATTAGATAAGTTTTCTACTGCGTCACTTATAACTCGTAGTACCAACGATATTCAGCAAATTCAAATGCTTATGGTAATGCTTCTAAGAGTAGTATTCTATGCACCAATCTTAGGAATTGGTGGAGTAATAAAGGTTTTAAATACAGAAACTTCAATGGCTTGGATTATTGTTGTTGCAGTAGTTGCTATTTCAGCAGTAGTAATTGTTTTATTTACAGTAGTTATGCCAAGATTCAAGAGGGTTCAGAAACTAGTTGATAGGATTAACCTTGTAACTAGAGAAATTTTGACTGGTATGATGGTAATTCGTGCCTTTAGTACAGAAAGACATGAAGAAAAAAGATTCGATAAAGCGAATAATGATTTAACTAAGAATAATTTATTTGTCAATAGAACTATGGCTTTAATGATGCCAACTATGATGTTGATTATGAATGGAATTACTATTTTAATAGTATGGAGTGGATCACATAGCATCGATGCAGGAACCATGCAAGTTGGAGATATGATGGCATTTATTCAATATACAATGCAAATTATAATGGCATTCTTAATGATATCTATGGTTTCAGTGATGTTACCTCGTGCTACAGTTTCAGCTGGGCGTATAGATGAAGTATTATCCACTGAATATGTAGTTAAGGATCCTGTAGCTCCAATAAAACTTGAAGAAGATAAAAAGGGATTTCTTAAATTTAATAATGTTTCCTTTAAGTATCCAAATGCTGAAGAAAATGTTCTAAGTAATATAACTTTTACTGCTATGCCTGGAGAGACTACCGCATTTATTGGTAGTACAGGAAGCGGTAAATCCACCCTTATTAATCTTGTACCGAGATTTTATGATGTGACTGAGGGAGAAATACTTTTAGATGGAATTGACATTAGAAAAGTAAGTCAACATGATTTAAGAGAAAAGATAGGTTATGTACCTCAAAAAGGAGTGTTATTCTCTGGTACCATTGAAAGTAACTTAAAATATTCAGGTAAAAGTATTACAGACGAAGATATGATAAAGGCTGCGGAGATTGCACAAGCCACTGACTTTATTAAAGGTACTAAGGAGAGTTATAATACTGAAATATCTCAAGGGGGTACTAATGTTTCAGGGGGCCAAAAACAAAGACTTTCTATTGCAAGAGCTATTGCTAAAAAACCAGAGGTATATATTTTTGATGATAGCTTCTCAGCTTTAGATTTTAAGACTGATGCGGCATTACGAAAAGCCCTTAAAAAAGAAACATTAAATAGTACAGTTCTAATTGTAGCTCAAAGAATAAGTACGATTCTACATGCAGAGCAGATAATAGTTTTAGAGGAAGGTAGAATTGCAGGTATTGGAACTCACAATGAGTTAATGAAAACTTGTGATGTGTATAAACAAATAGCACTATCTCAACTTTCAAAGGAGGAGTTAGCTAATGAGTAAGGAGCAAAATATGAAAAAAGGACCTATGGGTGGTGGAGGACCTATGGGACGTGGACCAATGGGAGGTGCTGGAGAAAAAGCTAAAAACTTTAAGGGCACCATGAAAAAGCTTATTAGTTATCTTAAACCTTTTACTGCATCCATAATAATTGTTATAATATTTGCCGTTGGAAGTGCTGCTTTTTCTATTATTGGACCTAAGGTTTTAGGTAAAGCTACCACTAACATTTTTAAGGGACTTGTAGGTAAGATAACAGGTTCAGGAGTAGGCATAGACTTTGAATATATAGGAAGAATTTTATTAATACTTTTGATTTTATATATAATTAGTACATTATTCTCTTTTGTACAAGGTTTTATAATGTCAGGAGTTACTCAAAAGGTTTCATATAATCTTAGAAAAGAGATTTCTGAAAAAATTAATAGAATGCCTCTTAAATATTTTGATAATAAGACTCATGGTGAAGTTTTATCTAGGGTAACAAATGATGTAGATACCGTAAGTCAAAACTTAAACCAAAGTATGACTCAAGTTATAACTTCAATTACTACATTAATTGGAGTACTAATAATGATGATTTCAATAAGCGGCATCATGACAGGGGCAACTCTCCTTATATTGCCAATATCTATGTTTTTAATATCGGTAGTAGTTAAGAAATCTCAAAAACACTTTAGAAATCAACAGAAATATTTAGGAAATGTTAATGGGCAAGTAGAAGAGGTTTATGGAGGGCATAATATAGTTAAGGCCTTTAATGGAGAAGAAGAGGCAATTAGTGAATTTAATAAGTTAAATGATAAATTATACGACTCGGCTTGGAAGTCTCAATTTTTATCTGGAATGATGATGCCTATTATGACCTTTGTAGGAAACATAGGCTATGTAGTAGTATCTATTTTAGGTGGATGGCTGGCTATTAAGAAAACTATTGAAGTTGGAGATATTCAATCCTTCATTCAATATGTAAGATCTTTTAATCAACCAATAGCTCAGTCAGCTCAGATAGCAAATCTAATGCAATCTACAGCAGCGGCTGCAGAAAGAGTTTTTGAATTCTTAGCAGAAGAAGAGGAAGTGCAATTTGCAGAAAACCCTGTTAAAATAAAAAATCTGTTATTGTCAGAAGATGAGGGAGAAGAAATTCAAGGTGAAGTAAACTTTGAAAATGTTCACTTTGGGTATAAAGAAGATAAGATTATTATAAATGATTTTTCAGCACATGTAAAACCAGGACAGAAGGTTGCTATAGTTGGACCTACTGGAGCAGGAAAAACTACCATGGTTAAATTGCTTATGAGATTTTACGATGTGAATAGTGGAGCTATCTTAATAGATGGTCATAATATTCAAGATTTCAACCGTCAAGATTTACGTAGTATATTTGGTATGGTACTTCAAGATACTTGGTTATTTAATGGCTCTATTAAGGAAAATATCAGATATGGTAGATTAAATGCCAATGATGAAGAAGTTATTGCTGCAGCTAAGGCTGCCAATGTGGATCACTTTGTAAAAACTTTACCTGATGGATATGATATGATTTTAAATGAAGAAGCTAATAACGTGTCTGCAGGTCAAAAGCAATTACTTACTATAGCTCGTGCAATTCTTGCGGATCCTAAGATTCTAATTTTAGATGAAGCCACTAGTTCTGTAGATACTCGTACTGAGGTTTTAATACAAAAGGCAATGGATAATTTGATGAAGGGTAGAACTAGTTTTGTAATTGCTCATAGATTATCTACTATAAGAGATGCAGATTTAATCCTTGTAATGAAAGATGGAGATATAGTAGAACAAGGAAATCATAATGAGTTACTTGCAGCCAATGGCTTCTATGCAAACTTATATAATAGTCAATTTGAAGACATTAAAGAAGATGTAGTTTAATAACTAAATAAAAAGTAAATAGAGTTTTTGGACTAGGATAGAGTTTATTCCATCTGAAGTTTATTGACATAGTTTTTAAGAACTAGCTTAAATTGAGTAAATTAATTTGAGTTAGTTCTTTTTATTTTAGAGATAGGTATAACCTAGTATTTAGGAAATAATAATAAAGTAATTAATTAAA
>NZ_JPMD01000059.1 GCF_000732635.1 Clostridium sulfidigenes
CATTATAATAATTATCATATTTTACTCATTTAGTATAATATAATATTAAGTAGAATTATATTTATGTTAATTTTGCTTACCAAAGGAGTGTTATAACGCTTGAATAGTTATGGATTAGTATTAGGTGGTGGTGGTTCTAGGGGCGCTTATGAAGTTGGAGTGTGGAAAGCTTTAATAGAATTAAATATAGATATATCTTCGGTAGTTGGAACTTCTATTGGAGCTATTAATAGTGCTTTTATATGTAGCAATAATTATAATGATTTAGAAGAATTATGGCTCTCAATAGATTTTTCAACTTGCTTCAATATTGATGATAATTTTTCTATAGATGAAAATCTATCATTTAAAAACCTTCCTAAATTCATAAAAAATATTATATCTAATAGAGGGCTAGATCATACACCTTTAAAAAGATTACTACAACGCTATTTAAATGAAGATATAATAAGGAATTCACCTATAGATTTTGGTATTGTTACCCTTACTATGTATCCCCTAAAACCTATAGAAATATTTAAGACTGATATTCCTTACGGAAAAATTATTGACTATATAATGGCAAGTTGCTCTCTACCTGGCCTAAAGCACATGGTTATTGATGGTGTCACTTTCTTTGATGGAGGTATGTATAATAATATTCCAACCAGCATGCTTTTAAATAGCCCTTGTTCTGCTATAATCCAAGTGGATATAGATGGCCCTGGATTCAGTCAAAAAATTAATAATATAAATGATATACCTATAATAGAAATAAAATGTAGTGAAAATCTTGGTCCAATTATTAGTTTTGATAGTGAAAGAATTAAAAGAAATATAAGTATAGGATATTTAGATACATTAAAAACTTTTAAGCAATTAACAGGACAAAACTATTATTTTTTCAAAGATGAGCTCCCTAAGGGATTATTAGTAAATATTAATGACATTGAGTTTAAACTTATAACTGATTCCTTAAATTTTAATAATTCCATATACAATCATTTAAAACTATTAAGAACTATAAAAAAAATTAAAAACTTTTCAGGCATAATAACAAAAAGCCGTGTTAATATTATCATGGCTATGGAAATTACTGCAGAAATTTTAGAAATTGAAAGAAATCTTGTATATAGATATGATGAACTTTTAAATAAAATTTTACAAAAAGTAAATGTATACAAAAAAAATATAAATAGTAAGGAACTTTCACTAAAAGATTATTTAATTTTAAAAAATTGCAATCTTCTAGATAATTCTAAATCCACAATAGCCTTTAGAAACACTTTAGCAATTACATTTCCTAAAGAGTTTATTGCTCATATGTTTTTGTGTTTAATTAATTATAGAATCAATTTATAGCATTATATGTTCTTAAATTATTAAAAACTTTACTCTCTTTTAGTCTAAAAACTATGTTATAATTAAAGTATAGCTTTTTAGTATACTTATTGAATATTGATTTATTGGAGGATGATAAAATATGAACATTGCCTTTTTTCTAACTCCTAAAAGCGAAGTAATTTTTGAAAAGGTTAGTTCTACTATGCGAAGAGCAATGGAGAGAATGGAATATCATAGATATACTTCTATACCTTTAGTGGATGATAAAGGAAAATATGTAGGTACTTTAACAGAAGGTGATCTTCTTTGGAAATTAAAAAATTCTTCCGAATTAAGCTTAAAGGATACAGAAAATGTTTTAATAAAGGATATCCCAAGACATTTTAAAGATAAACCTGTATCAATCAATTCTGATATTGAAAGTTTAATACTTGTTGCTAAATCACAAAATTTCGTTCCAGTAGTTGATGACTCAAATATATTCATTGGAATTATAAAAAGAGGAGATATAATATCATATTGTTATAAGAAATTATTTGAGGTAGATAATAGTGATGAGTTTAGCGAATTTAAAACTATGTCAAAAATAAGTTAATAATTATCACTTAAATTTAAAAACCCTTTAATGCTAAAAACATTAAAGGGTTTTAATATATTTTAATTCTGTATTTTAGTATTTTTAAGTTAAACTTTTATTTATTCTTCCATCTTCATAGCTCTCATAGCATTTAATACAGCTATTATTGTAACTCCTACATCTGCAAATACCGCCATCCACATATTGGTAATCCCTAGAGCTGTTAATACTAAGACTATAGCTTTTATCAATAAGGAAAATGCAATATTTTGAACTACAATTTTTTGTGTCTTCCTAGCTATTTTTATAGATGTAGATATTTTTTCAGGATCGTCAGTCATAATAACAACATCAGAAGCTTCTATAGCTGCATCTGAGCCTATTCCCCCCATTGCTATCCCTATATCTGCTCTAGCTAATACTGGAGCATCATTTATTCCATCTCCAATAAATATTAATCTTCCCTTCTTAGAAAGGCCATTATATATTTTTTCTACTTCACTTACTTTTTCATGTGGCATTAATTCGGCTCTAACATCATCAACGGAAATGACCTTTGCAACATATTCAGCAATTGTTTTATTATCTCCAGTAAGCATAACAATTTTCTTAATCCCTAGTTCTTTTAACTTTGCAATAGCCATAGGTGAAGTATTTTTTATTCTATCAGAAATCACTAAACTTCCTACAAAATTATTATTTACTGCAACATATATAATAGTACCCACTTCATTTGATTTTACATACCTAATTTCAAGTTCTTCCATCAGTTTATAATTTCCTGCATATATATATCTATCACCAAAGTATATTTTTACACCTTTACCTGGAATCTCTTCATAACTCTTTATTCTACTTTTATCAATAATAGCCTTCGTACTAATTTTTTTATAGGATTCTACAATAGATTTTGCAATAGGATGATTAGAATATATTTCAGCATATGCCGCATATTCCATTAACATGTCCTCAGTAATGAATCCATAAGGAGTAATTTTTGTAACTTCAAAGCTTCCTTCTGTTAATGTACCTGTTTTATCAAAAATTACCACTTCTGCTTTGCTCAATGCTTCAAGATAGTTTCCTCCTTTGACAAGCACCCCACTTCTAGATGCTCCTCCAATCCCACCAAAGAAGCTTAAAGGTATTGATATCACAAGGGCACAAGGACAAGATACAACTAAAAATGATAGTCCTCTATATAACCAGGTATATAAATCTTCACCCATAGCTAACGGTGGTAAGAAAGCTAGTAGAATAGCTAATATAACCACAATAGGAGTATAGTATCTAGCAAACTTTGTTATAAACTTTTCTGTTGGTGCTTTTTTATTTGAAGCATTTTCTACTAATTCAAGAATCTTTGATACTGTAGATTCGCTAAATTCCTTAGTTATTTTAACTTCAATAAGAGAAGTTTTATTTATTGATCCAGCTAAAACTTCTGCTCTTTCCTTAACTACTCTTGGAACAGATTCTCCTGTTAAAGCAGAAGTATCTATTTGAGAATCTCCCCTTACTACAACTCCATCTAAAGGAATTTTTTCACCTGGCTTAACAACTATTATATCACCAACGCCGACCTCTTCTGGAGAGACAGAAGATATATCCCCGTCACTTAATTTTAAATTTGCATGGTCTGGACGAATATCCATTAACTCTGATATAGAATTTCTAGATTTATTAACTGCCAATTCTTGAAAAAACTCTCCTATTTGATAAAATAGCATTACTCCAATAGCTTCTGGATATTCACCAATTAAAAATGCACCAATTGTAGCTATACTCATTAAGAAGTTCTCATCAAAAACTTGACCTTTTATTATATTTTTGCCGGCAATAAAAAGAATATCTCCACCAATTACTAGATAAGAAGCTATAAATAAAAATAAACTTATCATATCCTTAGTTAATACTCCAGCAACTGCCAAAGAAATTCCTATAATAAATTTTGTTATTTGTTTTCTTTTAAACCCTTCTCCATTATCATGGTTATGATTATGAACATGATCATCACTATGAGAATCCTTGTAGGTAACCTTTGTTTCCTTAACTTTATTATCATTTGAATTAGAATTAATACTTTTTACATTTCCCTGAACCTTAACATTTTTTTTACTTATAACATTTTTTTCAATTTCTTTAACTCTAACTCCATGTTCAATTCTAGTAGATATGCTTTCCACATCATCAAATATTATTTCTCTATTAGTGTCCTCATCAACCTCTAAAATAGCTTTTGATGTCACAGAGTTGACTACAGCACTTTGTACGTAATATAGTTGATTTAGTTCACGTTCGATTTTCAAAGCACAATTTGCGCAATGCAATCCTTGAATTTCATAAAGCCTTTTTGTTTGTCCCATTATTTTACTCCCCCTATAACTAGTTTATTCATTAACGTGGCTAAGTCCTTTATAGAAAATATCTTTAACATGATCATCATCTAAAGAATAATATACAACTTTTCCATCTTTTCTTGATTTTACAATCCTAGCTAGCTTTAGTACTCTTAATTGATGAGATATTGCAGATTGTGTCATATTAGTTAAAGCTGCTATGTCGCAAACACAAGCTTCTGTATTTAACAAAATATTTAATATTTTAACCCTAGTAGGATCTGCCATGGACTTAAATAAATTTGACAGTTCCTCTACTGTAGTATCATTTAAAGTTTTATCTTTTAATTTTTCAGTAATTTCATCATGTATGCATACTTGCATACAAACCTCTTCTTTATACATATATTACATACCCCTTTCATGTGAACACTTGTTCATACGTTTATACTATTCTCATTTCTTTTTTTTGTCAATACTTTTCAAACAATATATTTAATTAAATATTTCATATAATTTATAATATAAGCATTAATTATAAATTTACACCTAAAAATAAAATGACTGTCTATATAAAATGTACCCTAAGTCAAGGACATTTTATAAAAAGACCCTAAGATAAAAGATGATTTCTGTATTGAACAGGAGTCATCTTTTTTAAGTTCCATTGGCATCTATACTTATTATGATAATCTATGTAATCCTCAATTTCACATAATAGATCTTCAAAGGTTTCACAATTTTTTAGATTTGTTTCATCTTTTAAGTG
>NZ_JPMD01000060.1 GCF_000732635.1 Clostridium sulfidigenes
TTATATTATAGTTTTAATATGTAGTATAATTCTATATACTATAGTTAATATATTAGTTAATATGTTATAAAATACATTTAAAGGCTTGAGGTGATTTTATTTTGTATCATGACTTAATTATTGTTGGTGGTGGATCTTGTGGCATAGTATCTGCAATTAAAGCAAAAGATTTAAATATAGACGTAGCTATAATAGATAGTAGCGATAGAGTAGGTAAAAAATTATTAATTACTGGTAATGGACGCTGTAATTTAACAAACGAAAAATTATCCTTATCAAGATTTCATAGTGATAATAATAATTTTTTTAAAGATATTATTAATACCTATGATTTAGAATATACCCTTAACTTTTTTAAATCCATAGGAATATATACATGTACCTTAGATTCTGGAAAGATATACCCATTATCTCTTCAAGCATCCTCCGTGTTAGATATTCTTAGAATGAATTTATCTGAAAGAAATATACCTACTTACATGAATGAAAAAGTTTTAAATATCATTAACCCAAAGAAGGGTTACTTTGAAATTATTACTTCTTCAACTGCATATACATGTAAAAAAGTTCTCTTATGTACTGGAGGAAAAAGTTATACTAGAACGGGCTCTGATGGCTCTGGTCATAAACTAGCTAAAAACTTTGGCCATAGATTAATAAACTTAACACCTGGTATAGTTCAGTTAAAACTAAACTATGATAGACTTAAGGCCATTTCTGGAGTAAAATTTGAAAGCTCTTGTAATATAGAAGTAAATGGTGAAATTAAAAAACAAGAATTTGGCGAAATCTTATTCACAGACTATGGTATATCAGGTCCTCCAATTCTACAGCTTAGTAGAATTGCTTCTAAAGGAATTCTAAATAAGTCATCAATTTTTATACATGTAAATTTACTTAATTCAGATTATGACCATATAGTAGATTTTTTTGAAACACACTTTGCAGTGTTTTCATATAGAAGTATTTCAGACAATCTAGTAGGAATTATAAATAAAAAACTTATTCCTATTATATTAAAAGAGTGTGGAATTACTGACATTCACATGCCTACATATTCCCTAGAATATGAATATAGATTTAAACTTTATAAGCTTTTATGTGATTGGAAGTTTCAAGTTATTGATACCAACTCTTTTGAAAATGCTCAAGTTACCATCGGTGGAATAGATACTACAGAGGTAAACCCTATAACTTTAGAATCTAAACTAACTCCAGGTCTATACTTTGGTGGTGAAATTTTAGATGTTGATGGTGATTGTGGTGGTTTTAATTTGCAATGGTGCTGGAGCTCCTCTAGCGCTGCTGTGAACGCTATTTATAATGTACTAAAGGATTAGGTATTACCTATTAACATAATAGCTCTATTCAAGGTAATTTGTGTGATTTTAAATATTACTTGAATTAATATTAAAAAATAAAACTGATAGGAAATAAATTTATTTCTTATCAGTTTTAAACTTTGAACTAATTTTTTGTAATCTTTAATGCAATGACGTACTTTTAAAGATCTGCGATTCTCATAGTTTGATCTCTCTTTGGACCTACTGATATTATAGATATCCTAACACCAGTGAATTCTTCTATTTTTCTTAAGTATATCTTTGCATTCTCTGGAAGGTCTTCATATTTTCTAGCATCTTTTATACTTTCATCCCATCCATCAAACTCTTCATACACAGGTTCACATTTTGCTAAATCTTCAAGGCTAGCTGGGAAGTAGTCTATTACTTTTCCATCTAACTTATATCCTACACAAACTTGTATTTTATCAAGCCCCGCTAGTGTGTCAATCTTTGTTACTCCAAAACTAGTTAATCCAGAAACTCTAGCAGCACTTTTTAATATAACAAGATCAAGCCAACCACATCTTCTACTTCTTCCTGTAGTAACTCCGTACTCAAATCCTTTTTCCCTTATCCAATCTCCAACTTCATTTTCTTGTTCTGTTGGAAAAGGTCCTTTTCCAACTCTAGTTGTATATCCTTTTACAATTCCTACAGCACTATCAATCATAGTTGGTCCTATACCAGCACCTGTACATATACCACCTGCTACTGTATTAGAAGATGTTACATATGGATATGAACCAAAATCTATATCCAGAAGTGTTCCTTGAGCTCCTTCAAATAACACATTTTTATTTGCTTTTATGCTATCAAAAACTCTAACTGATGCATCATCTACAAATGGCTTCATTCTCTTACCATATTCTAAATAGGCCTCGAAAACCTCATCAAAGCTTAGGGCTTCTCCACCATATATTTTAACTATTAAATCATTTTTAGCTGGAAGATATTCTTGTAATTTTTCTTTTAAAACTTCTGGTTTAATAAGATCACAAACCCTTATTCCACATCTCTCAACTTTGTCAGTATAACAAGGTCCTATTCCTTTTTTAGTAGTACCTATATCGTTTTTTCCTCTAGCTTCTTCCTTAAGAGCATCTAATACTTTATGATAAGGCATTATAACTTGAGCTCTGTCACTTATTATTAATCTCTCTGGTGTTATGTTTTCTCCTAATCCCTTTAAATAATCCATTTCTGTAAATAGAGCTTCTGGATCTACAACCACTCCATTGCCTATTACATTAAGTTTGTCTTTATAAAGTATTCCTGATGGAATTAAATGTAACTTATACTCTTTTTCTCCCACTACTACAGTATGACCTGCATTATTTCCTCCTTGGAATCTAACAACTACATCTGCACTTTCTGCAAGATAATCAGTCATTTTACCTTTTCCTTCGTCTCCCCATTGAGCTCCTAATACCACAAATGATGACATATTCTACATCTCCTTTTTTACTCATTAGTAAAACTTATTATAAATTAAACTAGCTTACTATATTTCTCATCTAATATTCTAGCAACATAAACACCACTAGCAGATGCTTGTGATAGTGAATGTGTAACTCCAGATCCATCTCCTAATACATAAAGGCTTTTTACTTTTGTCTCTAAGTTATTATCCACTTCTATATTAGAATTATAAAACTTAACTTCTACACCATATAACAATGTATCTTCATTAGCTGTTCCTGGTGCTATATTATCTAGAGCATATATCATTTCTATTATAGCATCTAATTGACGCTTTGGTATAACTAAGCTTAAATCTCCCGGTGTAGCTTTTAAAGTTGAAATAGTAAAACTTTTACTCATTCTATGATCATTAGTTCTTCTCCCCTGTACTAAATCTCCAAATCTTTGAACTAATACTCCGCCACCTAGCATATTGCTAAGTCTTGCTATAGATTCTCCATATTCATTACTATTTTTAAATGGCTCTGTAAAATTATTAGTAACTAATAATGCAAAGTTTGTGTTTTCTGTATGAAGTTCTGGATTTGAATAGCTATGTCCATTTACTGTTACTATTCCATTTGTATTTTCACTAACTACCTCACCATGTGGGTTCATGCAAAATGTTCTGACTAAATCTCCATACTTCTTAGTTCTATATACAACTTTACTTTCATATACTTTATCTGTTATGTGTTCAAAAATAGCTGCAGGTAGTTCAACTCTAACACCTATATCTACTCTATTACTTCTACTTTCTATACCTAGCTTAGTACAAACATTAGATATCCATTTAGATCCCGATCTTCCTGTGGCAACTATTATATCTTTGCATCTAAATTCTTCATCCTCAGTTTTTACTATAAATTCTTTACCGTGCTTTTCTATATCCACAACTTCAGTATTAAACTTCATCTCTATATTATCTTTTATCTTATTATATAAATTACCTAGTATTTTTACATTTCTATCTGTACCAAGATGTCTAACTTTAGCATCTAAAAGATGTAAGTCATGTTTTAGTGCCTCAGTCTTTAGTGTACTATCCGCAGTTGAATATAACTTCGCATCACTTCCACCATGATCACATAAAACCTTATCTACATAATACATAAGATCTAAAGCTTCTTGCCTACCCACATATTTATATAAATCTCCACCAAAGTTATTAGTTATATTATACTTACCATCTGAAAGACTTCCAGCACCACCATAACCATTCATAATGTCACAAGATTTACAATGAATGCAAGCTTTTATTTTTTTCCCATCTATGGGACATTTCCTCTTTTCTAGGCTATTTCCCTTTTCTATCATTAGTACTTTAGCCTTTGAGCCTAAAGCTGTTAATTCATAGGCTGCGAAAACACCACTAGCTCCTGCACCAACAATTATAATATCATAATTTTTATACATGTTAATCACCCCATAAATATATTAACAAAGAGATGTAGTATTTTCAATAAAAAATACGAATATTTTATATAGTACATTTAAAATTCTTCGTAAATATATTTCTTTAGAAATTTATTTTTCCCAATATTTATTTACTCTATCCTAACATAGAGTTCTTTTATTATTTCTTGATAATAAACTTTAAATCTCCTAAAATATATTATACAAATGGCTTTATACAATATATTTTG
>NZ_JPMD01000061.1 GCF_000732635.1 Clostridium sulfidigenes
CAATTGTACCTCCGAGTAAGTCTTTTAATGCATCTTGAATATCTTCTGCAGATTGAATGTCATATTCTCTAATTAAATCTGCTATGATATTCTTTTTTCCTTCGCTTAATCTTTCTTTTCTTTTCACCATAAAAACAGCCTCCCATGATATATTTATTTTATCATAGAAAGCTGCTATTATTTGTAATTTACAGACTTTTTTTCACAGGCTCAGAAAAGTAGATAGAAAATATAGTGTTTTTATACTATATTTTCTATCTGTTTTTATTTTTATGGTATTTTAAAATAATCTCCCATTGATTATATTATAATTCTACGTTTTTTAATTCAGCTACAACTATAACTCCCTCATCACTAATTTCTATGAAACCTATATATTTTCCTTTAGCCCATGGAGAAGGCTTAGGGATACTGCCAGGATTCATAAATATAATATTTTTATATTCTTCTTTAAGGGGTATATGGGTATGACCAAATAGTGCTATATCAGCACCAATACTCTCTGCTTTTATAGCAATGCTATTCATTGTACTCTTAACCTTATATAAATCTCCATGTGTAAAGAATATTTTTACTCCATTTATAGTAATAGTATTTTCTTTAGGATATATATTAGAAAAATCACAGTTTCCAGCCACTGCATATATTTTGCCTTCGAAGTTCCTTTCTAAGAGTTTTACATCTTCTATGCAATCTCCTAGATGAATAACTACATCTGATTTTAAATCATTTATGTATTCTGAAGCTACTTCTAGAGCTCTTTCATTATGATGAGTATCACCAATAAAAGCAATTTTCATGTTATACCTCCAATAAGTACGTTTATGTACATTTTCTATAAAATATTATATCATTATTCTCCAGCAAGAAATATAAATGAGTCTATTTTATTCCAATATTCAAATCATAAATCACTTCAAACCGCATAAACAGTACAACTATTTAACTATTTATATATTTCCCTAGTTCCATAGTTAAATAGTTTCCTATACAAAAATAGAAATAGTTCCATATATAAATATTTATATATGGAACTATTTCTTAATACTAAAGCTACTATTTTTTATTAAGACAATATAAAAATCTAATCATATTTATGCCTGCTAGTCCTACTAATATATATATTGCTCTAACTAGCATATCTGAAAAACTAAAGATGAAATGAACAAGATCAAAATTGAAGAGTCCGAATATTCCCCAATTAATTGCGCCTATAATAACAAGTACAAATGATATTTTGTCTAATAAATTAATTTTGCACATAAAAACTTCCCCCCATTTTAATTATATTATGATATGTTTAAATCCATTAATATATTTTATGTTTAATATATATGATATATTTGGATAAAATAGAACAATGAGAATAACCTATTATTACAAATAACACGAATTTTAATTGGACTTATATTTATATAATATGTTATAATAGTGAATGATATTAGATAAAAAAACATTTTTGTACGGAGGTTACTATGAGAGATACATATAATTCACCATTAAATTCTAGATATGCATCTAAGGAAATGAGCTATATTTTTTCTGAGGAAATGAAATTTAAAACTTGGAGAAAACTTTGGGTTGCATTAGCTGAGGGAGAACAAGAATTAGGATTAAATATTACTGATGAACAAATAAAAGAGCTTAGAGACAATATTGAAAACATTGACTATGAATTAGCTGCTGCTAGAGAAAAAGAAGTTAGACATGATGTAATGAGTCATGTATATGCTTATGGGGTTGTAGCTCCATCTGCTAAAGGAATAATACATCTAGGAGCTACTAGCTGTTATGTAGGTGACAATACGGACCTACTTATTATGAGAGATGCTCTTATATTAATTAGAAAAAAAGTAATAAATGTGTTAGATCAACTAAGCAAGTTTGCTTTAAAATATAAAGACGTTCCAACTCTTGGATTTACACATCTTCAACCGGCTCAGCTTACAACTGTAGGAAAGAGAGCTACTCTTTGGATGCAAGAGTTATTAATGGATTTAGAAAACCTTGATTTTGCAATTGATAAAATGAAATTTAGAGGAGTTAAGGGAACAACAGGAACTCAAGCTAGCTTTATGTCTTTATTTAACAATGATGAAGAAAAAGTTAAAGAGCTTGATAAAATTGTATGTAAAAAAATGGGCTTTGAAAAAGCATATCCTGTTACTGGCCAAACTTACTCTAGAAAATTAGATTCTATAATATTAAATACATTATCTGAAGTAGCACAAAGTGCATACAAATTTAGTAATGATATGAGACTTCTTCAAAACATGAAGGAAATGGAAGAACCTTTTGAAAAGCATCAGATAGGATCTTCAGCTATGGCATATAAGAGAAATCCTATGAGAAGCGAAAGAATTAGTGCACTTTCAAGATATATAATTGTAAACTCTCTTAACCCGGCAATTACTGCTGCAACTCAATGGTTTGAAAGAACACTAGATGATTCTGCTAATAAACGTATATCCGTTGCAGAAGCTTTCTTAGCTCTTGATGGGGTGCTTAACCTATATATAAACATAACTTCTAATATGGTGGTATATGAAAAGGTAATAGCTGCCCATGTTAATAGCGAGTTACCATTTATGGCTACAGAAAATATTATGATGGAAGCTGTTAAGCGTGGAGGGGATAGACAAGAACTTCATGAAAAAATAAGAGTTCATTCTTTAGCTGCTGCAAGACAAGTAAAAGAGTTTGGAGAAAAGAATGATTTAATAGAAAGAATATTAGCTGATGAATCCTTTGGATTATCAAAAGAAGAGATTCTATCTATAATAGATCCAAGTAAGTTCACTGGAAGATCTAGTGGGCAGGTAGTTGATTTTATAGAGGAATATATAAACCCAATATTAGAAGCTCATAAAAATGAATTAGGTGAAGAAGTAGAAATAAACGTATAATAAAATAAGCTGGAATGCTAGTGCATTTCAGCTTATTTTTATGATGCCAAAGAGGATAAATCCCACAGTGTTTATAGCTAAATTAGCAGACATATGAACTATCCAAGAGACATAAATATTATTAAACCTTTCATTAAGGTAATTAAAAAGAAGTCCAGCTATAAATAGTGAAACTATAAGCAAAATGAACAGTGGGGGAGTAAACCAATTATTCATAATAGCCACATGATAAATTGCAAAGGCCAAAGCACTAAAAATATAAGCAGCTTTTCTTGAACTTACCTGTTTTAAAGATAAGAAGGAAAAACCACGGAAGAAAAACTCTTCCAAAAGGGAATTAACTGATGTAATATATAGTGCTACAAATAAAAAGTTTTCTTTAGTTACTCCTAAATTATTCTCTAAATTAGTAGTGACCATAGAAAAATCAAAAAATGGACCTAGAATAAAATAAGCTCCTAGTATAAATACATATACAACTATACCAAATATAAGTGCAAAAAATATGCTTTTTTTACTTCCTTTAAAAAGTGCTTTAAAGGAAATAGCTCTCTGTTTTATACATACAATTAAGGGCAATAGTAAAAAGATACATATTTTTATTAAAGACTTTGTAAAATAATTAGGTACAATTAAAATTTCCACTAAGGCCATAATAATACAACCTAATATTACTACTAAAATAATAGATAGAGTGGCTTGTTTATTTTCCATAGATCATCCTCCTTGAAAATTTTATGTATATAGCTTTAAATAATGACTCAAGGCTTTAAAATAATTATAGCATATTATTTTTCTAAAATAGCAAGTATATCCTTAATTGACTATAGTAATTCATTATGATAATATTTAGTTAACTTAATATTCGGGAGCTTGTGTACAGGCTGAGAGGGAGTGTAAACTTCGACCGTACCTGATTTGGATAATGCCAACGTAGGAAGTAGATTTATATAATTATAGGTATACCACTTAGTTGGTATGCCTTTTATTTTTGTTCATATAGGGGAGGGTAAGTAATTTAAAAATATTGATTTTGAGGGGATGATATGTAATGTTAAAAACAAAAAAACTAACTTTAGCTGGAATTTTCATTGCCATGGGAGTTATTTTATCTACAGTTATAGTTATACCAGTAGGAATTGCAAAATGTGCTCCAGTTCAGCATTTGATAAATGTTTTATCAGCTGTTATTTTAGGTCCTTTTTATGGAGTAGCTATAGCTTTCCTTACTTCCACAATTAGAGTGCTTATTGGTACAGGTACCTTCCTAGCTTTTCCTGGAAGTATGTGTGGAGCTCTTTTAGCTGGAATCCTATATAAATATAACAAAAAAATAACTATGGCATCCATAGGAGAAATCTTCGGTACAGGTGTAATAGGAGCTTTAATAGCCTATCCGGTAGCAAAGTTCATCCTATCAAAGGAAGCGGCTCTATGGGGCTTTGTGGTGCCATTTAGCGTAAGCTCTATTGGTGGTACACTAATTGCTATACTATTTTTAATAGCTCTTAAAAAAACAGGAGTATTAGATAAAGTTTCTAATGAAGGTAATTAGAGCTTAACATTTTAGTATTTTAAAATAGATCTTAGGGAGAGGATATAAAATGATTAAAGATATTTTAGATTCAGTAAGAAAAACCAACCCTATTGTGCACAATATAACTAATTATGTTGCAGCTAATGATTGTGCTAATATAACCTTAGCTTGTGGTGGTTCTCCTATTATGTCAGATGATCCAGAGGAAGTAGAGGAGATAACCACCTTATGTAATGCTTTAGTAATGAATTTAGGTACTTTAAATCCAAGAAAGTTAGAAGCCATGATTAAGGCAGGGAGGAGAGCTAATAAATTAAAGCATCCTGTAATATTGGATCCTGTGGGTATTGGTGCATCATCATTTAGACAACAGGCTGTAAAGGAACTTTTAAACACTGTAGATTTTCAAGTTATAAAAGGTAATATATCTGAAATAAAAACTATAGGAAAGAAAAAAACTATATGTAAGGGTGTAGATGCCAGTGAAATTGAGTCTATAACGGAAGATAATATAGAAGGTGCAATTACTCTAGCTACGGAGCTTTCTAAGGATCTAGGGGCAATTATAGCCATTACAGGGGCTATAGATATCGTTGCAGATAAAGATTTAGTATATATTATTAGAAATGGGCATCCATCTATGAGAAATGTCACCGGAACAGGATGTATGCTTTCATCAATTATAGGAGTTTTAGTTGGTGCTAATCCTCATAAAATCTTTGATGCAACGGTAACTGCTTTCTGTATTATGGGAGTATGTGGTGAACTTGCTTATAATAAAATAGTAGAAAAGTTTCAGGGAAGTGGATCTTTAAAAATACATTTGATTGATTCTGTGAGTAATATGGATTATAAAATTTTAGAAGAAAAAATTAAAATAGAAAAGTTTTTTAAAAATTAAAGGATTTTTACCTCTCTTCATAGAATAATTAATGTCGTGAAATGTAAGTTTCGCGACATTATGCTATGAAAATTAAAGGGGAATGGATTTTATGGATTCGAAATTAAATTATATGCAAGATAATTCTCTACCCAAAATACTAAAGGATTATTTAAGTTACCTTTCTTCTGTTAAAGGTGTTTCTATCAATACTTTAGTTGCCTACGCTTATGATCTAACTTTATTCTTTAAATTTCTTAAAGTACATAATAATGAAGTAACTTTATCACAGGATGTAATTTTTGAAAATATTCCTATTGATAACATCTCTTCTGATTATCTTAAAAATTTAGAATTGGTTAATTTTTACACCTATCTATCCTTTTTAGAGAATATGAGAGAAAATGGAACCTATGCAAAGGCAAGAAAAGTTGCCTCTCTAAAGTCCTTTTTTCACTATTTATGTTCTAAAGCTAAAATTATACCTACAGATCCTACTTTAGACTTAGAAAGTCCTAAAATAGGAAAGCGCTCCCCCATTTACTTAACTTTAGATGAAAGTAGAGACTTATTAGCTGTAGCTAATAATAGAGATAAAAATTCACCTAGGGATTTATGTATAATTACCCTATTCTTAAACTGTGGTGTGAGACTATCAGAGCTTTGCAGCATCAATATTGCCAATATTAAAGGTGATACCCTTACTGTCATTGGTAAAGGAAATAAAGAAAGGACTATTTATCTTAATAAAGCATCAATTAAGGCTATAAATAAGTATCTTGTTGTAAGAAATGATATTGCAGATAAAGTTCATAGTGAGGATAGAGAGGCTCTATTCATAAGTGGAAAGTATAGAAGAATTAATAAACGCACTGTAGAAAGAATAATAAAAAAATATGTAGGTGCAGCAGGTCTTGATACTGATAAATACACACCTCATAAATTAAGGCATACCTCTGCAACATTACTTCATAAACATGGTGGTGTAGATGTTAAAACTCTCCAAGAGATATTAGGTCATGAAAATGTAAGTACTACTCAAATATATGTTCATGTTGATGATGAAACCCTAAGAGAGGCTATTAACACTCACCCCTTAGGGGATGAATAATAAAGAAGGATAGCAGCTATGAAATCTATGGCTACTATCCTTCTTTTTATTACTTTTTATATTTTATATCTCTCAATTCAGATATACGCCTACTCGTATTCAAAAATTCTTTTTCATAATTTAACTTAGCATCCTTTTCTAATGAAGGATCATCTAGTAAACCACTTAGCTGAGAAAGTCGACACTGAAGCATTAATATTTCATCTTTATTAACATTTAATTTACTATTACTAGTCTTATTACAAGTGAAAAACTCAATTATCTCAGTATGATTTCCAGTAAAATTAATAATTTTGTTATTTTCTATTTTTAGAATTCTATTACATACTGTAGAAATTAAATGTCTATCATGGGAAACTACCAAAGCTGTTCCAGAATAACTTTTTAAAAGCAAACTTACACTTTCTTTAGATAAGATATCCATATAATTAGTTGGCTCATCAAGAATTATTAAATCAGGATTTTCAATGATTATTTTAGTAAATATTACTCTGCATTTTTCGCCAATACTTAAGTTTTTAATTAATGTATTTACTCTATCCCCTTTTATAAATACACTTCCTAAATATAACCGAATTATATTTTCAGTTTCATTGGTGGTTAATAAATAGTCTAATATAGTTATTTCTTCATTTACTACTTCTAGATATTGAGATAAACTGCTAATTTTCATATTTGGGTTTAAATAAACATCACCAATGTAATTCTTATCTTCACCTAGAAGAATATTTAGTAATGTAGTCTTACCACTACCATTATTGCCAATGATGCCGACTTTATCTCCACCATTTATAGTAAAATTCCCATCTTTAAATAATAATTTCTTATCGAAGGATTTACTAAGATTTTCAACTCTTATGGCTGTTTTAAAACTATTATTATTATTAAGTATAAGTTTAATTGAAGAGTTATCCTTTATTCTTTCAACTCCATTTTCTTTTAATTTTTCTAACTTTTTTTCTTTTGATCTCATTATAGAAACATGCTTTTTACTTAATGCCCTTAAGTGGTCATTAGTACCCGCCATTTTGTGTGCTTTGTTAAACCATTGTTTTCTTTGACTGATATTTTCTTTCAAGGCTCTTATTTCCTGTTGTTGTTTGTTATATAAATTTTCATTGGTTATCTTTTCCATTAATAGCTGTTTTTCATAGGAAGAATAATTACCTTCATAGGTTTTTATTCCGTTATTACTTAAAACGAAGGTCTTATTTGTAACTTCATCCAAGAAAAACCTATCATGACTTATTATAATCATAGGTTTGTTTATAGAATTTATAAGCCTTTCTAACCATTGAACACCACTTAAATCTAAATGATTTGTAGGCTCATCTAGTATAAACAAATCATAGTTACTATGAAATATATTAAGAATTTCTTTTTTAGTAGCTTCACCACCACTTAAAAAAGTATTACTATTATATAAGTTTTCATCTATAATTCCGATAAGAATATTTGAAGGAATATAATTGATACTTCCTTCATCGTAGGAAATCGCCTTAGTTATTATTTGTTTTAAGGTACTTTTACCTACGCCATTTTCTCCTACCAGACCTATCTTAAGATTATCTCCTATTTCAAAACTTATATTTTTTAAAATTGTACGATTTTGAAAGGATTTAGAAATATTTTTTATAATTATCTTACCCATTTATAACACTCCTTTTAATAAAGTCTATCAAAAGGCTAAAATGTACCCTATATAGTAGACACTTTAAAAAAAGTCTATTATATAGGGTATTTTTATGTATAATAAAATTAATATATAGCTTTAGGAGTGATTATATGAGCAACAAATTTTTCACTGAATATCAAATTAAGAACTTATCTCAAAACAAATATGTACAGACTATTTCATCAAAATCAATTACATATACTGATGAATTTAAAAGA
>NZ_JPMD01000062.1 GCF_000732635.1 Clostridium sulfidigenes
TTTAAATATAATATAACTAATCAAAGTATAGTTTAATCTAACTTGATTAATTATAACTATATATATATAATGATATATAAGTGATAATAATTGAATAAGTCAAGGGTAAGTAGAAAGCTTAACTTGTGAATTAACATATTTAGATTTTAAATTAAAAGCAAATAGAAAGATCCTAAACATAAATGGGGGTAAATTTTAATGAATGATAATATGAGTGATAATGAGATTATGACTGTTAGTGAGGTGGCAGAATATTTCAAAATAAGTGAAGTTACTACATATAAACTAGTGCAAGAAGGGAAAATTCCAGCCTTTAAAATTGGTAGGCATTGGAGAGTAAAAAGAAGTGATTTAACTGAGTTTATTGAAAAGTTAAAACGAGGAGAAAGAATATAAACTTAGTTTATAATAGGAGGATATGTTTTGAAAAGTAAGATTAAAAATAAAATTAGGGTTATATCTCTAGGGGGACTAGGAGAAATCGGTAAAAATATAACAGCCATAGAATATAAGGATGAAATTATTGTAATAGATTGTGGAATTTCATTTCCGGAGCCTGATATGTATGGGGTTGATCTAGTTATTCCAGATATAACTTATTTGCTAGAAAATAAGGATAAAGTAAAAGGCTTTTTCTTGACTCATGGACATGAGGATCATATAGGAGCGTTACCTTATGTGTTAAAACAACTTAATGTTCCAGTGTATGGAACCCGTCTAACTTTAGGATTGGTGGAAAGTAAATTAGAAGAGCATAATATTCTAAAAGATTGTGACCTTAATGTTGTAAAAGCTGGAAATACTATTAAATTAGAAAATATAAGTGTAGAATTTATAAGAAATAGTCATAGCATTGCAGATTCCTGTGCTATTGCAGTGCATACACCTATTGGTAGAGTTGTTCACACCGGAGACTTTAAAGTAGATTATACTCCAATTGATGGAGAGGTTATGGATTTACAAAGACTTTCAACCTTGGGCAAGCAAGGGGTGTTATTGCTACTTGCTGATAGTACTAATGTGGAACGTCAAGGATACACCATATCAGAAAAGGTAATTGGAGAATCTCTTAATAGGATTTTTGGTAAAGCAACTGGAAGAGTAATAGTGGCAACCTTCGCATCAAATATCCATAGGCTACAGCAGATTGTAAATGCATCTATTTTCTATGAAAGGAAAATAGCCTTTAGTGGAAGAAGTATGGAAAAAATATCTCAAGTAGCAATGAACCTTGGGTATTTAAATATTCCTGAAGAGAGTATTGTTGGTATAAATGAAATTGGTAAGTATGATAGTGAAAATATTACAATAATTACAACTGGTAGCCAAGGTGAGCCGATGTCAGCACTTACAAGAATTGCTGCAGGAATACACCGAAGTGTACAAGTAGAAAAAGGTGATTTGGTTATTATATCTGCATCTCCAATACCAGGAAATGAAAAGTGTATATCCAATGTAATAAATGATTTATTTAAAAGGGGTGCTGAAGTTATATATAATTCCTTAGAAGAAATCCATGTTTCAGGGCATGCTTGTCAAGAGGAATTAAAGCTAATCCACTCTTTAGTTAAACCAAAATATTTTATGCCGGTTCATGGAGAGTATCGTCATTTAATGCAGCATGGATTACTCGCTGAGAAGTTAGGTATGGATAAGTCTAATATATTTGTATCCCAAGTTGGTGATGTATTGGAAGTGCACAGCAAAGCTGCTACCATATCAGGTAAAGTAAAAACAGGAGCAATAATGGTAGATGGACTAGGTGTAGGAGACGTTGGAAGTAGTGTATTACATGATAGAAAATTATTAGCACAGGATGGAATTCTAACGGTAGTAATTACAATTAAAAAAGATTCTTATACTATAGTAGCAGGACCAGACATAATAACTAGAGGTTTTGTTTATGTTAGGGAATCAGAAAACATCATTAATGATGCAAGAGACATTGTATTAAAAGAAGTTGAAAAGAAATTAGCAGCTAAAGATATGAGTAGAAGAAATATAAAATTTGCAGTTAAAAATTCTCTATCACAATTCATATATATGAAGATTAAAAGACGACCAATAATTATGCCAATAATTATGGAAGTTTAAGATTTAAAAACAATAATAAACAGAATTTTTTATTAAAAAACTTTAAGAAGATAATATAATAGAAATTAAATAAGCTTTGAATCTTGTAAATAAGATTCAAAGCTTATTTTAGTTTTGTATTTTAAATGATTTGTTTTCACTAATTGTAAGTTGTCTTATTTAATTGAACTTCAAAAATAATAATTGCAAACATATTGACAGTTATCTATGTGTAGTCATATAATGGATATAGACAATTATCTATATAGCTTTTAAAATGAGTTAAGTAAAAAAAGTTCACTTTGTAATATTGGAATTAATTAAAGTTAAAAAATATAATTTAAGGAGATGGGAATGTGTTTGTATTTGAATGGTTAAATAATCAACTATTGAAAATGGAATGGCTTAGTAATTTAGTTACACTTATAGTAAAAAATTTATTTGGCCTAGATGTTAATAGCAGAATTGGAGGAAGTATTCACTTTTTTATATATGATGTTATTAAGATATTTATATTACTTTCAGTATTAATATTCTTAATTTCATATATACAAAGTTTCTTTCCACCAGAGAGAACTAAGAAAATTTTAGGAAGATTTAATGGTATTTGGGCCAATATATTGGGCGCCTTACTTGGAACTGTTACACCTTTTTGTTCCTGCTCATCTATTCCTTTATTTATAGGATTTACTAGTGCAGGTCTACCAATAGGGGTTACATTTTCATTTTTAATATCTTCACCTCTTGTAGATTTAGCTTCCGTTATTTTGCTTGCAAGCATATTTAACTGGAAGATTGCAATTGCTTATGTGGTTGTAGGTCTTATTCTTGCAGTTATTGGAGGTTCAGTTATTAGTAAATTAAAACTTGAAAAATATGTAGAAGCATTCGTTTTTAACAATAAGATGATTGAAGTAGAGCAAGAAGATTTGACTAAAAAAGATAGGATGATTTTTGCTAAAAATCAGGTTTGGGACATTATAAAAAAAGTATGGCTTTATATTTTAATCGGTGTAGGAATTGGAGCTGCAATTCATAACTGGATTCCAGAGAATGTAATTACTGCTGTTCTTGGTCAGGATAAATGGTATTCTGTTCTAATAGCAACTTTTGTAGGAGTTCCTATGTATGCTGATATTTTTGGAACTCTACCAATTGCAGAAGCATTGGTACTTAAAGGAGTAGGAATTGGTACAGCATTATCATTTATGATGGGTGTAACTGCACTTTCCCTTCCATCTATGATTATGCTAAAGAAAGTAGTTAAGACAAAATTATTAGGTATATTCGTAGGAATTGTTACTATAGGAATCATTATCATAGGTTATGTCTTTAATGCCTTTGGGTATCTTCTACTATAAGATTACTTATTAAGATGTTTTATAATTTTAATAGAATATATTTTATTTAGGTTTTTAAAAATAAAATTTAAGGGGTGATATGTATGATAATTAAGATTCTAGGATCAGGATGTAAAAAATGCATTACATTAAAAGAAAATACTGAAATAGCATTAAAAGAAACAGGTAAGGAAGCTGAGATAATTAAAGTTATGGATTTTAAGGATATTATGGCTTATGGAGTAATGACAACTCCAGCACTAGTTATTAATGAAAAAGTTGTTTCCTTTGGAAAGGTATTAAAACCAAAAGAAATTATAAAGATTCTTGAAAGTTCTAAATAAAAATTCCTTATGTCTTCATTGGAAAAAAATTTGTAGTTTATCTTAGGGAATAGTCTTTAAATAATAAATTAATATATTGGAGTATATATAATACTAATAAAAGCTTCTCAGCAAGTTTTTAGGGACCTATGAGTTGTCTTCCTATTACCATTCTTCGTAATACGTGTGATATGGTAGTTAGATAACCTATAGGTCTTAGTTTGTTTGTTTATATTGGTTCATTTCTAATATAAATAAAGTTCTAAAAAACTTAATTGTAAAAAAGAATTGTTAATGCAAGAGAATTGTAAGAACCATAAGATAAGATAAGATAATTTATTTGAGTATATAAGAGTATTTTATTATATTAATAATTTTATAATTAATGAATATTATGACATAATATTCATTAGAGTGATAAGGAAATAAATTGAAAAATATATGGATAATTCTCTTTAGCTTTTAAATTTTTTTTAATATTAGTGTAAGATAATCAAATCAAAAGCGTCTTATAAGTGAGGAGGTGATAGAGTGACGGAGTTTGAGGATATATATAATAATTATTTTAAAGATATTTTTTTGTATATATATAGTTTATCTGGAGATAGGCATATAGCAGAGGATATTACAGCTGAAACATTTATGAAGGCAATAAAGTCTATTGAAAAATTTAAGGGTAACTGTGATATACGAGTGTGGTTATATCAAATTGCAAAAAATTGCTACTTTTCTTTTCTGCGCAAGAAGAAAAAAACTGTACATTTAGATGAACTTTCTGAACAAAAAGATAATTTTAATTTTGAACAAATAATATCTTCAACAGAAGAATCTATGGAAATTCACGAAATTCTTCATAATCTTGACGAACCATATAAAGAAGTATTTTCACTGCGAGTTTTTGGAGAATTGAGCTTCAAACAGATTGCATGTTTGTTTGGAAAAAGTGATAACTGGGCTTGCGTTACGTATCACCGGGCTAGAAATAAGATCAAAGAGCGAATGGAGGATTATAAATGAAAGTAACTTGTAATGTGATTAGAGATCTTTTGCCTTTATATCTAGAAAATATTGCCAGTAATGATACTTGCATTATTGTGGAACAGCATATTAGTTTTTGTGAGGATTGTAGAAAGCAACTTGATGAGATGAAATTATATAATAATCCACCTATAGATACAGATGTAGCCCCACTGAGAAATCTAAAGGCTACTTTGCGTAAGAAAAAACTCCAAACAATTATTTTTTCTGTTATGTTGACCATAGTTATTGCTTCAATTACAATTGCTTTTTTTACTGCGCCAAAGTATATTCCTTATAGTGAAGGCACAGTATCCTTAATAGAAAAGGATAATGGGTCGATACTTGCTTTATTCAGTGATAAAGTATCAGGATATGATATAAGTAGTTATCCTAATGATGACAACACAGGTTATGTTTACAATATAACTGCATGGGATAGTATTTGGAACAGAAGTATTACTAAAAATCCTGCAAATAATACTGTTTTGAATCCAAATGGTGAAGTGGTAGATTCCGTGTACTATTATATGACTAATGGAAGTGAAGATAGATTAATATATGGTAATGACCAAAATCCTGGTGGAGGTATTTTCACATTACCAAGACTTGTTTTGGCATATTATTTAGTTATTGACTTAGCATTGGTAATACTTTGTGGAATAATTATGTTTGTATTCCGGGGATATGAAAAAGTAAAAAATGTGACAATAAAAATTCTCTTTTTGCCTATATCATATCTTTTAGGTCATCTTTGTATTAAAGGATTTACAACGTCATCATATTCTGCAGCAAGGGATTTTTTTGCAATCTTGCTAGTGATGATTCCACTATACATTGGATTCCTATCTGCTATCAGTTTAATGAGAGAATATAGAAATGGTAAAAGGGACTAATATTTAAGTAGGTTTTTAAAAATTTAATTTACTGGTAACAGAAACGCACGATATACCCTCTATTATAAAATTTCGAGAACCTAATTAGTATTGGGAAATTAAATATTATGTGGTATAATAAGAAATAGTAGGAATGAATTGTGAAAAAATAAATAATTAAAATTTCAAATAAAGAATTTAAAATTAGGGGGAATAAAAAAAATGGTAAGATATCGTTGTTCAGTATGTGGATATATTC
>NZ_JPMD01000063.1 GCF_000732635.1 Clostridium sulfidigenes
TAAATTTTACTTTTAATAGGTTTACTATATGATATACTAAGGTTATAATATAATTCTTAATTGAAACTTATTCTAAAAGGTTATAAAAATAGAGCAATAAGATATAACTTATATATCAAATAAATAATTTATTTACTTATATATAATTATAACCTTAGTTTTCAACAAGAGTTTAATGTAATGCTATTACATTACGATAACATGGAAAGGTTGAGATTCTATGAGTACTTTTATGTTTAAAACCAAAAATTTAGATTATACTCCCGTAAGCAATGTGTTTATAGATAACTTCATGGCAAAGGCTAGAGGCGAGTATATAAAAGTTTATTTACTTGGTCTTAAATATTGTGTTAGTGGAGAAATAGGTGTAAACTCAACTCTTATAGCTTCAGCTCTATCCTTATTAGAAACTGACGTAATAAATGCTTGGAATTATTGGAATGACGAAGGTGTTATAAGATTAGTTCCCATAGATAACATGGGAAATTATAATATAGAATTCTTAGAACTAACTAAGGCTCCCGATAACAGAAAATCTGTGAATTTATTAAAAGAACTAGATAATTCTATGGTTAAAGATATGTTGCAAGATATAGAAAGATTATTAGCACGTCCACTTTCGCCCAAAGAAATGACTACTTATCTCGGATGGCAAAACGACTTTAATTTTTCTCCTGAAATTATACTTTTACTTATAGAATATTGTGTTTCTAAAGGAAAATCTGACTATAGATATATTGAGAAAATAGCTGTATCTTGGAGTGATAACAATATAACTAGTATAGACGAAGCACAAGACTTTATAAAAAAGCATGAGGATAAATGGATTAATATAAGAAAAATCTTAACTTATTTAGGTCTGAAAAATGGTGATGTTATGAAACCTCAAGAAGAGCTTTTGGAAAAATGGTTAAATGTATATAATTTTTCTTTAGAAATTATATATAAAGCTTGTGACATATGCTTTGAAAGACTAAATAGAGCCGACTTTAAATATATTGATGGTATACTTAATAGTTGGTTTAAAGACAAAATTAAAACTCTTCAAGATATTGAGTTAAAAGACAAGAAAAAAATTAATTTTAAACCTATTGTTAATGAAGTTTCAAATACCAATACAAAAAAAGGCAAAGGTAAATTTCATAGTTACGATCAAAGGACCTATGATTTTGAAGATTTAGAAAGAAAACTTTTAGGATGGGATAATAATGACTAATAAATATCATTTAGAAATTATGAAACTTTATGATAAAATAAAGGAAAATCAAAAAAATGCTTTAGAATTAAGAAAATCAGAAGTAAAAAAACGTGTTCCTGAAATAGATGATATTGAAAATCATATAGGGAAGCTATGTATTAAGGTTTCCCTAGCCGCCTTTCAGGATGCGCCTAATAGAGAACAACATTTAAAAGAACTAAAGGAAAATATAACTAATTTAAGAGTTAAAAAGACTGAGTTACTGGTATCAAACGGTTATCCTTTAGATTATCTAGATATTCATTATAATTGTAATAAATGTAATGATACTGGATTTATAGGATTACAAAAATGTAGTTGCTATAAACAAAAACTTAATAGTTTTTATTATAGAAATAGTGATTTATTCATAGTTTCTGATGATCATAATTTTGCTAATTTTAATATGGACTTCTATAGTGATAAAAGAAATGGCCGTGAAAAATATAGTCCAAAGGAAAATATGAAAAGCATTGTAAATCAATGTTTTAGATATATAGCAAACTTTGAGTCAACATCAGAAAATCTTCTTTTTTATGGTAATCCAGGCACTGGAAAAACCTTTTTATCTCACTGTATCGCAAAAGAATTAATAGATAATGGATATTTTATAGTATATAAGACTTCTGAAGAATTGATTAAAAACTTAAAAGATATAAGATTTAATAACAATTCAGTTCTAGAAGATCACCTAATTAATTGTGATTTGCTTATAATAGATGACTTAGGTACCGAAGTATCCTCAGAATTTGCTATATCTGAGTTATTTAACCTACTGAATACAAAGCTTCTAAGAAATAAGAAAATGTTAATATCTAGTAACTTTTCTTTAGATGAATTATTATCTATCTATTCAGAACGTATTACATCTAGACTTTTTGGTAATTTTTCTTTGTTTAAGTTTTATGGTGATGATATAAGACTTCAAAAAAATTTAAATAGTAAAGCATCCTCTAAATAATTTCATTTAATCAAAGGCATCCTAACTTATACTTATATTAAGTTAGGATGTTTTTTTATTTAGAAGAATCATAAAGACCTCCCATCATTAAAAAATCTTCTGCCTTTTCATCTTCTAAGCCCCTTTTATTATTTGAGTGTATAAAGGTAGATCTTATTATGGATGAATCTCCATACTTTTCTCTTATTTTATCTATTGTACTATCTAAGCTTCTTTGTTTATCTATTTTTTCATCATCAAATAAAGATTTTTGATATATACTATTATCACTCAACTTAGTTACTCTGACTCCTAATAATCTTATGGGTTCTCTACGCCACATCTCCTTAAATATTACTTTCACTAATTTAAAAATTTCTTCAGTGGAATCTGTTGGGGTTAAAAACTTTTTCTGATGAGAATAAGTTGTAAATATATTCGACTTTATTGATACAGCTACAATACCGCATAAAGATTTATTAGCTCTAAGTCTCTTAGCTACGCTTTCAGTAAGTGACAATAATACTTTTAGAGCTTCATCTATACTTAATATATCCTTGCTTGTAGTAGTTGAATTTCCTATGCCTTTTACATCCACATAATTATCACAGTTAATGGGTGAATTATCTATTCCATTGGCATATTCGTAAATTATATTTGCATAGCTCTTAAATATATTTCTTAAAATGCTCAAATTATAATTTGCTAAATCTCCAATTGTAAATATATTTAAATCTATAAGCTTTTTTTCTGCCGCTTTTCCAACCATAAATAAATCGCCTACTTTAAGTGGCCACATCTTTATTTTTATTTCTTCTTTAAATAATGTATGGATAGAATTCTTCTTAGAAAAATCACTAGCCATCTTAGCTAATAACTTATTATTTCCTATTCCTATATTTACTGTAAACCCTAAGTCTTCTTCTATTTTTCTTTTTATCTCCTTAGCCTTTTCCATATAGTCATATTTAAAATGACTTGCTTCCATAAAAACTTCATCTATAGAATATCTTTCAATAAAATCAGAATATGGCTCTAACAATTTATACATATCATTACTAAACCTTGTATATAGTTTATGTTCTGGTGGATAAACTTTTAATTGAGGGTACTTTTTCAACGCGGCTACTATAGGTTCTCCGGTTATTATATTAAATTTCTTAGCTGGAATTGATTTTGCTAAAACTACTCCTCTTCTATCTTCTATACTTCCACCTATTATAGAAGGAATTTTTCTTATATCTATTTCACTTTCTCCGCATCTTAATAAATTTATAGCTGTCCATGATAGAAATGCAGAGTTAACATCTATGTGAAATATTATTCTCTCGGACTTATTCTCCACAAATATCACATCCTCAAAATTAACTTACATTCTTATTTTAACGAACAAATATTCGTTTGTAAAGATATAATTATATACCTTTATGACAATAATTTATTTTAAATTAAAATATGCCCTTAATTTTTATATATTTAATTATTTTTTACTTATGTATTAATTCAAAAAATAAAAAAAGATTCTGAATTAATTCAGAATCTTTGGAGCTGGCAATAGGAATCGAACCTACAACCTGCTGATTACAAATCAGCTGCTCTACCGTTGAGCCATGCCAGCATAAGTGGCGACCCAGAAGGGACTCGAACCCTCGACCTCCGGCGTGACAGGCCGGCACTCTAACCAACTGAGCCACTGGGCCACATTAGATTATGTGGTGGTCGCAACAGGGATCGAACCTGTGACCCCCTGCTTGTAAGGC
>NZ_JPMD01000064.1 GCF_000732635.1 Clostridium sulfidigenes
AATTAAATTTAATTTTATTTAAAGAAAATATAGAAAAAAGAATTATTTTTAAAAAATATAATTCATATATATTCTTTTGATGATTATAATATTAAAAAAACTACAAATTACGACAAAAGGATATATAAAATCGTAAAGATTAGATATATCAACGATAATACATGATACAACAATTTGTAAATTTATAATATTTTGTTGAAAAATAGGGAAATTTACGTGATGAATATAGGTGATAATTCGTAAAATTGAATAAAATTAAAATTTTAATGTCTTTAATGAAAGAAGTGAGCATTGACATTGTCGTTAAAAGGGTGTACTATAAATATAAATAAAAGTTATGAGGAAATGTGTAGAAATATACACAATGAATAACAACAAAGATGAGCCGAGTTTAGAAAGAAAATTTTTAATTTTTGAACTGAACTATATTATTTTTAAGGGGGATTACTTATGAAGAGTAAAAAAATACTAGCATCATTATTAGCGTTATCGATGATAACATCAGTAGCATTAGTTGGATGTGGTAAAGCTGAAGAAAAGGGTGCAGGAACTGCGGCTAATGGAGAAACTGATACTGAACAATATTTAAATATGTTTCTGCAATCTGAACCAAAAACAATTGACCAATCTAAATCAAGTGATTCATATTCTTCACAAATCCTTGCTAACTGTCAGGAATCCTTAACAAGAATTGTGCAAGATGAAAATGGTAAAGACAAAATTGAAAAGGGTATAGCTGAAAGCTGGGAAACTTCAGATGATAAATTAACTTGGACATTTAAATTAAGAGATGCTAAATGGAGTGATGGTAAACCTGTTACTGCAGAACAGTTTGTATATGGTATTACTAGAACTCTAGATCAAAATACAGCATCACCATATGCTTTCCTATTATATCCTATAGCTAATGCTGCAGAATTTAACTCTGGTAAAGCTAAGGCGGAAGATTTAGGGGTTAAAGCTCTAGATGAAAAAACTGTTGAATTTACCTTAAAATCACCATGCCCATACTTCCTTGATTTAACATACTTTAAAGTAATGCAACCACAAAGAGAAGATATAGTGAAAAAATACGGTGATCAGTATGGTTCAGAGGCTGAAAGTATGGTATATTGTGGTCCGTTTAAGATATCTGAGTGGGTTCATAATAATAAAGTTGAATTTATCAAAAATCCTGAATATTGGGATGCTGAAAATGTGAAACTTGATAAAGTTACAATGAAAATAATAAAAGAAGAATCTGCTAGAATGAATGAATTACTTAATGGTTCATTAGATGTAGCACCAGTTGTAAAAGCAGAATGGATTAAAAAACTTGATGATACTGGTGAATTTGAAAATAGAAGAGGATATGATGGTTCAACTACATATACTTTCTTTAATCACAAAGATAAATTATTTAGTAATGCTAAAGTGAGGAAAGCATTTATAATAGCTGAAGATAGAGAAAATAAAATTAAAACTTTAAGAAAAGGTCTTGGTGAGCCTGCTTTAGGATTTGTACCAAAATCTGTGCAAATAGGTGGAGAAGAATATAGAACTAAAGTAAATGAACTACCGATTCAGAAATTAATAGAAGAGAATCCGGATCCAAAGGCGCTATTAATAGAAGGAATGAAAGAATTAGGTCTTGGTGAGGATCCATCTAAAATAACAATAAAATACTTACAATCAGGAACTGATACAACATCAAAAGAATATGCTGAATTCCAACAAAGTGTTTATAAGGAAAAACTTGGAATTAACGTAAGCGTTGATTATGTTGAATGGGCTATCTTCCAACAAAGGACAGACGAGTTAGATTACCAAGTTGCGGGTATAGCTTGGACTGGAGATTATAATGATCCTAACACGTATTTAGATATATGGACATCTGATGCTGGTGTTGTGCCAACGGGTTGGTCAAATCCTAAATATGATGAGCTTATTGCTAAAGCAGGAAAAAGTAATGATCCAAATGAAAGAGCTGAAATTTTTAAAGAAGCTGAAAGAATTTTACTATACGAAGATGGAGCTATAAGTCCAGAAGCGTGGAGATTTAAAAATACTTATGTAAGAAAGTATGTTAAAAACTATACTGCTCCACTATTTGGAACTGTTGACTTAAAATATACTTATACTACTGGTAGAAAATAATATAATAATAGAACATCAAAAGAGTAAAGCTAATAATATGCTTTACTCTTTTGTTTAGTTATAATATCTTTATATGCCATAAAATAACATGCGAAATGATTTTAAAGGAAAACTTATTACAAAGTATGTGAAAAGGTTGAGGTATTTCAGAGATTTTAATGTATTTATAGTGTTTGTAGTACTTAATCAGGAAAATTCGTATTACAAATTTCGAATTTATACGCAAATAAAACTCGATTAACGGAGAAATAAGAAGAAAAAAGCAAGATAAATAGACAAAAAAAATTAAAATAAATTATAAATTATATTTTAATTTTAAAAAAAACAATATAAATATCAAAAACAAGAGTGGATATTATTATTTTGTGAAATATTTGTTTTTATATAAGATAATAAGTCGAATTGGGGCAATCTTATAAATATTCAGATAATAGGTATTGCAATAGTGAAAGTGTTAATATATAATAAATTTAAATCAGATGGATATGAGTATATATCTATTATATTGATGATTAATGAAGGGGGATTATTCATGAAAAGCAAAAAAATATTAGCTTCTTTATTAGCAATATCTATGGTAACTTCTGTTGCTTTAGTAGGTTGTGGTAAGGATGATAAGAAAACTGAGGGCAAAGGTGAAGAGACTGCTGCTTCTGGAGATATGGATAAAGAACAGTATCTTAACGTATTTTTGAAAGCTGAACCAAAAACTATTGACCAATCAAAGTCAAGTGATTTATATTCTTCACAAGTACTTACTAACTGCCAAGAGGCTTTAACTAGAATTGTACAAGATGAAAGTGGTCAAGATAAAATTGAACCTGGTATGGCTGAAAGTTGGGAAACATCAAAAGATGGGTTAACTTGGACATTTAAGTTAAGAGATGCTAAATGGAGTGATGGTCAACCAGTTACTGCAGAACAATTTGTTTATGGTATTACTAGAACGTTAGATCAAAATACTGCATCACCATATGCATTCCTATTATATCCAATTAAAAATGCTGTAGAATTCAACGCAGGTAAAGCTAAAGTAGAAGAATTAGGAATTAAGGCTGTAGATGAAAAAACTGTTGAATTTACATTAACTTCACCATGTGCATATTTCTTAGATTTAACATATTTTAAAGTTATGCAACCACAAAGAGAAGATATAATAAAAGAACATGGAGATAAATATGGTTCAGAAGCAAATACTATGGTATATTGTGGACCATTTGTAATCTCTGAATGGGTACACAATAATAAGGTTGAATTTACTAAAAACCCAGAATATTGGGATGCTGAAAATGTAAAACTTGAAAAAGCTACAATGAAAATAATAAAAGAAGAATCTGCTCAAATGAATGAATTATTTAATGGTTCATTAGATGTAGGCCCAGTTGTAAAAACAGAATGGATTAAAAAACTTGATGATACTGGTGAATTTGAAAATAGAAGAGGATATGATGGTTCAACTACTTATACTTTCTTTAACCACAAAGATAAATTATTTAGTAATGCTAAAGTAAGAAAAGCATTTATAATAGCTGAAGATAGAGAAAATAAAATTAAGACTTTAAGAAAAGGTCTTGGTGAACCAGCGTTATCTTTCGTACCTCCAAAAGTACAAATAGGTGGAGAAGAATATAGAGATAAAGTTAAAGATCTTCCAATTAAAGATCTTATGGATGAAAATCCAGATCCAAAGGCTTTATTAATAGAAGGAATGAAGGAATTAGGACTTGGTGAAGATCCATCTAAAATAACAATTAACTACTTACAATCAGGAACTGATACAACATCAAAAGAATATGCTGAATTCCAACAAAGTGTTTACAAGGAAAAACTTGGAATTAACGTAAAAGTTGACTATGTTGAATGGGCACAATTCCAAGAGAGAACTGATAACTATGATTATCAAGTAGCTGGTATGGCATGGGGTGGTGACTACAATGACCCTAATACATTCCTTGACTTCTGGGTAACAGGAGCTGATGTTGTAATGACAGGATGGTCAAATCCTAAATTTGATGAAGTTATAGGAAAGGCAGCAAAATCTGTAGATCCTGCAGAAAGAACTGAATTATTTAAAGAAGCAGAAAGAATACTATTGTATGAAGATGGTGTTATAAGTCCAGAAGCATGGAGATTTAAAAATACTTATATTAGAAAATATGTTAAAAGTTTAAGCACTCCATTATTTGGTGGAAATTATGATTTGAAATACACTTATACTTCAGGTAGAAAATAATATTATTGAAATTCAAAAAGGCTATCTCAAAAATGGGATAGCCTTTTTTAGTGCGCCATCATGGGTGTAATCTAACGGGTGATAGTCCTAAGTGCATAGCTTAAGACAAGACCTGCTAATTTTTGTGATAATACAGTCCATTACTTGAAAAAGTGTTTTTCGAAGTGAAGCAGATCCGCGTTTAGAAATACTTCTACTTTTTATATCTATTGTTCCAGATTGATAAGGAGAGGAATCTATACCAGCAAATGCGATAAGGGTTTTGTGATTGCAGAAGTGTCAAACATCTCTTATTTAAGCACGAACTTTAAGGGACGTTAACCAATATTCTCATAGACTATGTATTCTATCACTGTAATTTTCTACGGAGTCTATTAAAAATATAAATATACATTTCACAAATTTGAAAACAATAGAAGTCAACTATAAATAAATTTATACAAGTAAAATTATGTAATATAATTAATTGTTTATTATAATAATGCATAAGGTGTGGATGGATAACTAATGTAGAATTTATAAAGGATATGAATAAAAAAAAAATCTATGGTAGAAAATATAGTTATTACATTAAAACTATATTTTAATAACGCGGAGGTGGAAGTTTGTGGGTAAGACTCCTATAAAAAAAGTAATAAAATCTAAATTGAAAGCTAATAAAGAATTAACTCCACAGGAGGCTTTAAGAGAGCAAATAAAATATGATATAGTAGAAGAATTAGGTTTGGCTGATAAAGTAAATGAATTTGGATGGAGTAGTTTAACTGCAGAAGAAACGGGGCGAATTGGAGGTATGATGACCAAAAAGAAAAAGGGTCTAAATATTCCTAAGAATGATGAGTTTTTTTAGTTTTATATAATATATTAATAATCTAGTTTTACTAAGACATTACTAGAATAATTAAGATAAATCATATTAATTTAATGAAGAGATATAATTATAGCTTAGTATATGAATAAACATATAGATATGAGATTTGTTACATAGTCATGGAAGATTTCTTAGACAAAATAAAAAAAGTAATGTAAAATAAATAGGTGATTATATAGAAAAGATGGTGAACCTATGGACTGTTATAATGATTTTGCTGATATATACGATGAACTTATTAATGAAGATATCAATTATAGAGGTTGGTCAGAAAAAATTATTGAGATTTGCAAGGAATATAATGTTGGAAGAAGAGAATATTTAGATTTAGCTTGTGGTACAGGGAATTTTACCAAGTTAATTGGGAAAAACTTTATATTTACAACGGCTATAGATTTATCAGAGTATATGTTATCTATTGCAGATGAAAAATTAAAGGCAGAGGGGATTAAAGCTAAGGTTATGTGCCAAGATATATGTACCTTTAATCTTAAAAAGCAGTTTGATTTGATAACTTGTGGATTGGATTCTACTAATTATATAATTGAGGATGAAAAACTTCAATTATATTTTATGTCAGTCAATAAACACTTAAAGGATGATGGTATTTTTATTTTTGACATTAATACAGAGTACAAAATAAAAAATATATTAGGAAATAATAGCTTTAACTATGACAGAGAAGATGTGGTATATATTTGGGAAAATCAATTACAAGAGGATATTGTTGATATGTACTTAACCTTTTTTGTTAAAGAAGGACAAGTGTATCATAGATTTGATGAACATCACAGAGAGAGAGCCTATAGTGAGAGTAAAATAGAAAAGTTTATAAAAGAATCAAACCTTATCATAGAAAAAAAACTTAATTGTTATGAAGAAGTTGCCATAGGCGAGAATACAGAAAGAATAACCTATGTTTTGAGTAAGAAAGGATGTTAGAGTAATGAAAGATAAATTAATTAGAGCCACTGCAAAGGATGGCCAAGTAAGAATAATTGCAGCTATTACTACTGAATTAGTGAATGAAGCAACTAAAACTCATGAATGTATGCCAACAGCTTCAGCAGCATTGGGGAGAATGTTAACTGGTGGGGTTTTAATGGGTGCTATGCTAAAAAATGATACTGATAGTTTAACTACTCAAATAGATGGTGGTGGAGAGGCGAAAGGTGTTACTGTTACTGCACATCATGATGGAAGTGTTAAAGGATATATAGGAAACCCAAAAGTGGATTTACCATTAAATGAAAAAGGTAAATTAGAAGTTGGTGGTGCTATAGGTAAAAATGGATATCTAAAAGTAATTAAGGATATGGGGCTTAAAGAACCTTATGTAGGGCAGGTACCTATATATACAGGAGAAGTAGGCGATGATATAGCATATTACTTTACGGTATCTGAGCAAACACCATCCGCTGTTGCTTTAGGAGTATTGGTAGATACAGATTTATCTATAAAAGCTGCTGGGGGATTTATCATACAAATGATGCCAGGTGCATCAGAGTTCTTAGCAGATATTATAACTTATAGATTGGAAGAAGTTCCATCAGTAACGGCTATGATAGAGAAAGGAATGACTATAGAAGAAATATTAGAATTTATATTTGAAGACATGGATTTGAAAATATATGATGCTTTAGTACCAGCGTATAAATGCGACTGTTCAAGAGAAAGAGTTGAAAGAGTGCTGATTAGTATTGGTAAAGATGATTTACAAGAGATATATGATGAGGGCAAGACAGAAGAGATATTGTGCCATTTCTGTAATAAAACCTATGATTTTAAACCAGAAGATATTAAAAAAATATTAGAAGCTATTAACTAATTTCTATAATAAATTCTAAAAACCATATTGACAATAAACTAAAAATTTAATATAATAGTCTTTGTTAAGACTTGGAAGATTTATTGTTTTTTAAGCTTAGCAAAGATTATTTTAATAGTGGTGTCACAAATTTAAATTTTGGTCGCATAGCTCAGCTGGGAGAGCACCTGCCTTACAAGCAGGGGGTCACAGGTTCGATCCCTGTTGCGACCACCATATGGCCCAGTGGCTCAGTTGGTTAGAGTGCCGGCCTGTCACGCCGGAGGTCGAGGGTTCGAGTCCCTTCTGGGTCGCCAATAAATTCTAAAATTTGTGTCTGGCTCGATAGCTCAGTCGGTAGAGCAGAGGACTGAAAATCCTCGTGTCGCTGGTTCGATTCCTGCTCGAGCCACCATTATTACGCGGGAGTGGCTCAGTGGTAGAGCGTCACCTTGCCAAGGTGAACGTCGCGAGTTCGAATCTCGTCTTCCGCTCCAATATGGCGCTATAGCCAAGTGGTAAGGCAGAGGCCTGCAAAGCCTTTATCCCCAGTTCAAATCTGGGTGGCGCCTCCAAAAAAAGCAAGTAATTTATTTACTTGCTTTTTTATTTTGTATATTATATAAATGTGCTTCTTAGAGAGAGGCATTAAAACTAAATATTAAAAATTTATAGTGTAGTATTTTGTATAGATGATCTACTAAATATCTAAAAAGTATATACTACCTCTATCAATTAGCTGAGAGTTGACTAAAGAAATAGGGGTTATGCCATGCTTATCTAAAAATCTTTTTATTAAATTCCCATGAGGATATAAATCTAAATCTCCATAAAAAACTATAGTTTTAGAATCTATCATACCACAAGTTCCTCCAATAAAGCCATAATTCAAATGAGGTAAAAGAATGTCACCTGGTGGAATTAAGAGTACATCATATCCATAGTTATTTAATTCTTTGTAAATGCATATATCAGAAGTTATAAAGGCCTTATTAGATAATACTACAGTAGAGCATTTAGTATAACCTTGATTTATATTTATTAATGTCTTATGATTAATATTTTCTAATAAAGTTTTATCAGTATACCTTATATTATGCATAAAAAAATCAGGAGTATTTACAGCATTAAGGATAATATCATTAGGATATTTATCAGTTAAAGTGCTAGTGCTTCTCAATACTGTTAGATTTAGAGATTTTAGAGTTTCTTCAAAGGTAGAAGATGCATCCTTATGAATGATGGCATTATTATTGTCAATGAAATGCATAAGAATATCAGGATGACCACATATAGCTGGATACAATGAATTGCATGGTTCGCAAAGGATAACTTTACAATTTAAATTTTCCAAAGCAAATAATTCCTCAAAAGAAATTCTAAAGTCTACAAAAGCATATTTCAAAAATATCACCACCTTAAGGTTAGTTGTTACTAACTTAAAAATAATATATCATATATGTTATAAAATTTGTAGAATAAATTGGATTTAATAAATTGTATATAGTAAAAAATAAAAACACATAATATACATAATATATTAAAGTAAAGTTCTGTATCTATAAAATTCTTAACATGAAGTGGGGTGATTGAATGCTACTGTTGACCATTGTAAATAATAGTTATAAGGATTATGTATTAAATCAAGTTAAGAGTATGAGTGAGTATTTAAGAGAGAAAAAGAAATGTATAAATTTGAAAATTGAAAATGATGAATTAGATGAATGTATACATATATATTGGGAAGATGGTGATTACACTGAGGATGAAGTTAAGAAATTATTTAACTATTATACAGCTAATATTTTATATGGTGTAATTATTAATGAATTTTTAGAAAAAAGGGTTAATAAACATCTGAATGAAACGTATAATTTTCTTAACTATAACGATATAAGTATTGTAAAAAAGGATATATATAAAATTTTAAAAGAAGAAGTACCTATAGATGATACTGTGATATATTATATGAATAAGAAAAATAGTATTTTAGATAGAATTATTAATTGTATAGAAGAAGGTAACGTATTAAATATTAAAGGGTTTATGGATTTTAGATCCAAGGAATTAATGCCACAGATATATACGATAATAGAAAAAGTGGTAGAAAGTTATATGATAGAAAAAGAGTATAATGAATTTATTAGTCTTTTAAAGTATTTTGTTGAGATACAAGAAAGTAAGGCTGAAAAGGTAGATTTGTATATTGGAAAAAGAGGAGATTCATATATACTCAGAGATGAATTTGGAAATAATATTATGGAAACCCTTTTAAATGAAATTTGCGAAAATAAAAATATAGTAGACGTTAGTCAAGATGATTTAGTTATAAGTGGGCTAATAACTATGTGCCCGAAAAAAATAGTAATACATTCTGCTAATAGATGTAAAAATAAGGAGCTAATTAATACTCTAGAGAAAGTTTTTGAGAATAGAATTTATCATTGCAGTGGTTGTAATGAATGTTTAATGTTTAAAGAAATTATAGAAATGCCTATTGACAATAATATAAAGGTGTAGTAAGATTAACTATGTTAGTGAAAAAGTAAATAACTAATTAACAAGTAGAAACTGCCGTTTCTCACCTTACAGTACTGCTAGTAAGGTAAAATTTTGGTTTACAATGATTGTAATAACAGGACGGCGTTTGCTGTCCTTTTTATTTTATATAAGATAAAAATATGTGGTTTAAAAGCCGGAGGTGAATGTTATCAGTAAAAATAAAGATTTCATGATGAATGAAGAGATAAGAGACAAAGAAGTTAGAGTTATTAACTCAGACGGGGAAGCACTAGGAGTAATTTCTACAAAAGAAGCATTAGAAATTGCATTACAAAAGGAATTAGATTTAGTTGTAGTATCTCCAAATGCAAAACCTATGGTATGCAAAATCATGGATTTTGGTAAGTTTGTTTATGAGCAACAAAAGAAGGAAAAAGAAGCTAAAAAGAAACAAAAAATCACTACTCTTAAAGAGATTAGACTAAGTGCTAGCATAGAAGATCACGATATTGAGATAAAAGCTAATAATGCTAGAAAGTTCTTATTAGATGAAGACAAAGTTAAAGTTACTGTGAGATTTAGAGGAAGAGAAATTGAAAACTCACAAGTAGGACACAAGATATTAAACCTTTTTGTAGAAAAATTAGGCGATGTTTATGTTATTGAAAAGCCAGCTAGACAAGAAGGAAGAAATATGATAATGATATTAGCTCCAAAAAGAGCATAACCGAGAGGAGGACTTTACAATGCCAAAAATGAAAACACATAGAGGTGCAGCAAAGAGATTTAAAAAGACAGGAACAGGTAAGTTAAAAAGATCTAAAGCTTTTAGACGCCATATATTAACTAAGAAGAGCAGAAAGACTAAGAGAAATCTTAGAAAAACAGGATATGTTTCAACTACTCAAGAAAAAATAATGAAGAAATTACTACCATACTTATAGTAGGAAGTTATCTAGGAGGTAAATATAATGGCAAGAGTAAAAAGAGCGATGAATAGTCGTAAAAAACATAAAAAAGTATTAAAACTTGCAAAAGGATACTACGGTGGAAAAAGCAAGTTATTTAAAACAGCTAATGAATCAGTAATAAGAGCATTAAGAAATGCTTATGTTGGAAGAAAATTAAAGAAAAGAGATTTCAGAAAACTATGGATAGCTAGAATAAATGCAGCTGCTAGAATGAATGATCTTTCTTATTCAAAATTCATGAATGGAATGAAGCTTGCTGGAGTTGAAATAAACAGAAAAATGCTTTCTGAAATAGCAATCAACGATCCAAAAGCATTTGCTGAATTAGTAGAAGTTGCTAAGAAGCATTTATAAGATTAATTAAATATAAAAAATAAAAGCCAGAGGATGACTATGTCATGTCTCTGGATTTTGTTAGACTAAATTTTAATGTACATAATTATTTATTATTTTTTATAGAAGAAATAAAGATAATAAATAAAGGGATATATATAGTATAAAAATGTACCATGGCTACATTTTA
>NZ_JPMD01000065.1 GCF_000732635.1 Clostridium sulfidigenes
AGTTCATTTAATATATAAATAATTAATAGACAAATATGAAAAAGATGATATAATTACCATTAATAAATGTGTAATATTAAATATGCTAAAAAATAATTATAGTAAACTGAATAAAATTCATGTTTATTAAATATATGGAATATTAGAAGGAGATTTATCATGAAAGCAAAACAGGTTTTAGATATAGCTCTTTCAGCAGGCGAACTACTTATTAGTAATGGATCAGAATCCTATAGAGTAGAGGAAACTATTGAAAGGATATGTAAAGCTTATAATTATAAAAGTGAATGCATAACTACAGGAAAAGGAATTTTTATATCTATTTTAGATGAGGATCAAGAAAAGGTTACATCACTAAAAAAGGTTAGAAGCAAGAGTGTTGATTTATATAGCATAGAGCTAGTAAATAGTTTTTCTCGAAGCATCGAGTCAGAGAAGATTTCCTATGAGGAAGCAATGGAAAGACTAGAAGATATAAGAAAAACGCCTACTTTTAAATTACCTATTAGAGTGTTAGCTGGTGGAATGACTTGTTTTATTTATTCATTATTTTTCAACGGAACAATTTTTGCAGCCTTTATATCTGCGATTATTGGTATGATAATATATTATATGGTAGATAAGGTATCCAATGTAGGGTTTTTCCAATTTTTTATCTTCTTTTTCTCAGGATTTCTTATAGCTAGTATAAGTATTTTATTTGAAAATATTATAACTATAGTGAACAAGGACAAGATTATACTAGGGTCTATTATGGTACTATTACCTGGTGTAGCCCTTACTAATGGAATAAAAGATATAATTTATGGTGATTTTACATCAGGAATTTCAAAGGTAGGTGAGGCAGTTTTAATAATTACAGCAATTGGTTCAGGAATTGGTACTGCATTAGCCTTTAGAAATTTTCTAGGAATCTTTTAGATATAATATATTTAAGTGAAAGTAGAGGCTATGTTATGATTAGACAAATTGTTTTAGCGTTTTTTGGAAGTGTATTTCCGGCCATATTATTTAATATAGATAGAAAAAAATTAGTTTGGGCTGGGATTTCAGGAACTCTTGCATGGATAAGCTATTTAATAGTGTTCAACTATGGAGGAAGTGTAATTATTGCTACTTTCATGGGGGCATTTGTAGTAGGAGTTTATAGTGAAGTAATGGCAAGAAGGTTAAAGGCTCCAAGTATGCAGTTTTCAATACCAGGAATATTCCCGCTAGTACCAGGAGTTATGGCCTATAACACAGTACTATATATAGTAGCTCAAAATTATGACCTTGCTTATAGCAGTGCAATGAAAACTATTATAGTAGGTGGAGCTATTGCCTTTGGAATGATGTTATCTTCAACTACTTATAAATTTTTTAGCAAAATTCAAAGAGATATAGAAACAAAGAAAGCAGCACAAAATAAAATAAAGGAGATGAACTAAATGGAGTTCATCTCCTTTATTTATGAGATATTAATATTAAATTACTATATAAAATGTAAAATGTAACATAAAAGGTTTAAAATGTTCTCTGGAACAAATGAATATTTTTAGTAAAAAATAAGTAATTTTATTAATTTCAAAAAACAAAAATGATGTGAAAATACTCTATAGAATATAGAAGGTATATACTAAGAAAGGCTAATAGAATAATAAGTATTTTATTATAGTAAATTGTGATTTATAAAGCTCTCATTAAAATATAGATATTACTCGATAAAAGGAAGGGGGATGAGGATGAAATTTTTGAATTTCAGAGAAAAGCAAATAAATGACAGAAAACTTTTGAACTTAATTGAAGTAGATAAAGATAGACTTTATAGGATTGCTTATGTATATGTTAAAAATGAGGAAGATGCTAAGGAGATTGTTCAAGAAACTATATACAAAGGATTTTTGAATATAAAGAAGCTTAAAGAAGTAGAAAAATTTAATAGTTGGATTACAAGAATTCTAGTAAATACAGCTATGACTCATTTAAAAAAGAAAAATAGATTTGTATATGAAGGTGAAGACGTATTAAAAAAATGTTCTATTACAGATGAAGACTATATTGATTTATATGAAGCCGTTGATAAGCTACAAGGATTAGAAAAAACAGTTATTATATTAAAATATTTCGAAGATTATAGAATTATAGATATAGCTATAGTATTAGATATTTCAGAAAGTAGAGTCAAGAATTATCTTCATAAAGGGTTAAAAGATTTGCGTATAGAACTAGAGTGTGGAGAGCCAAACTTAAATTGTGAAATAAAGTTAAGTAAAATATAGTAAAAAGGAGGAACGACTTTGAGTAATATAAATTTTAATAAAGCTAAAGAGCAGTATAACTCTATAGTGATGCCAGAGGATTTAGGCACAAATTTAATGATAGGAATGAAGAGTGGTATAAGAAAACGTAAAATAAGAAGTAAAGGACCAATATATAGTATAACAGTTATGTTTATTGCATTTATACTTTGTATAAATACTTCGGTAGTTTTTGCACAGGCTGTAAACAATATTCCTATAATTAGAGATTTTGCAGATATAGTTATCATAAATGAAGGGATTAAATATGCTTTAAAAGAGGGATATATTCAACCTATTAATAAATCAGTAGACATTGATGGAATTAAGGTTACAATCACTAGAGTTATAGGAGATAGTAAACAACTTATTTTTGGGTATACCATAGAAGGAAATGGTATTAATAAAGAAGATTACTATGGATTAAAAGATTGGGAAATTAAGGATTATAAGGGGAATAAGTTTATGGAAGGAATCCTCAGTTATGGATATGGAGACTATAAAAAGGACGGATTAAAGCCATTAAAAGGAGAAAAATATTTTTCTATTGAAAGCATGAATGTAAAAGATATTCCGAGAAATCTTATATTAACCTTTAATGGTGTAGTAAATCATAGTAAATATGATGGCATAATAGGCAGTGGAGAAAGAAAAATACCTATAGAGCTAAATGAAAAAATTGTTTCTGTAGAACCAGAGATATATAGTATAAATAAAAATGTAGAGTTGGGAGAGCAAAGTCTTTTTATTAAAGAAATGAGGATTTATCCAATGGGTACAGAGATAGTTGTGAGTAATTTAGTAGATAAGGAAAGTAAATTTGGGTGGCTTGATAACTGTTATTTGGAAGATGAAAAAGGAAGGACCTTTACTTTATCTTCAGGCACATCGAAAGGTGAAGGGAGTGAAGATTATATACTAACTTTTAATGGAGGAGCTTACGGTAGATCTAAAGAATTAACTCTTTATAGTAAGGGAATATTTTATAATCCCATAAAAGACAGGCAGCTTGTAGTTGATGTTGGAAATGAATTATTACTTCAAGGTGGAGAGTTTGGACTTAAATTAGAGCATATAAAAGACTATAAAGAGGTAAAAAATCCAGATGAAGATAATAGTTATAAGGTAGTATACCCTGATGAGGAAAATGATGAGGTTTCAAATGAAGATATAGTATATGAAGCAATGGAGGTTAAGTTCACTGTTTTACCACCATATGATATTGAGAATATTTCTATTAGTCATCCAGATGCTACAAGAAGCTCATCATCTCAAAGATCTGATGGAACAGGTGGAGAAGTATCACTATATTTTGATAAATATACTTTAAAGGCAGGAAAGCTATTTATCAACATAGATTCTATGTATAACAATAAAATGAAAACCGAAGAGTTTAGTGTAAGATTAAAATAAGCTAATATAAAAGTTAGATGAAAATTTGATTGTTATAGAACAAAATTTATGAGTAGCCATTAAATTTATAAGGGGAATATTTAGGCTATGTTTTAAGAGAGTGTGAAATTATTTCTGTAAATAGCTTTCTATGATAATTATTTTAAAGGCATGGAGGTCATGATGTAGCTACCATGCCTTAATTTTAATATAATAGTAAATAAATTACATGTCAAGAACACCCTTAAACCGGGTGTATTTTTTTATATATTAGCCGTAGGCTTTAAGGAAGTCTTCCTTCATACATTATGGACAGTTCTCCATAAACTTTGCCCCAGTTTCTAAGTGGTAAACTCCATTTTTTTGTGGCTTCAAAAGTTGCTAAGTACAATGCTTTTAGCAACGAGATATCACTTGGAAATACACTTCTCTGACGATTCAATCTACGATAAGTACTGTTAAGACTTTCAATAGCATTAGTTGTGTAGATAACCTTACGTACATCAGCAGAAAACTTAAATATAGGACTTATAACATCCCAATTAGCAGACCAGCTTTTCATTGCATTAGGATAGTGTTCGTGCCATTT
>NZ_JPMD01000066.1 GCF_000732635.1 Clostridium sulfidigenes
CAGTATATGTAATTGATTTTGATGAAATAGTCTGTACATATTTGTTTTGAGATAAGTTCTTAATTTGATATTCAGTGAAAAATTTGTTGCTCATATAATCACTCCTAAAGCTATATATTAATTTTATTATACATAAAAATACCCTATATAATAGACTTTTTTTAAAGTGTCTACTATATAGGGTACATTTTAAATTTTAGTCTATCCTTAATTTTTATAAAAAAATATTATAGTGAGATTGAGGTAGGGAGCATTGTACATTCATCTATGAAACCCTCCATAATACATTTCTGTGTTATGAAGGGTTATTTTATCTACTTTCCCTCTACAAACCATTTATAATTTGATTCGTAAAATACGTACTTTTCACGGCCTTGAATTTTGCAAGTGTACCGAATTCCGGCTCCTCCAGCTTTTAAGCTAGCGGCTGGTCTGGTGTCTATTATTTTGTCTACTTCATAGTGGCGGCCATCTTCCCAGATTATTTCTCTGGGTTTTAATACACCTTCCTTTGTAAACTCTGCTAAAACATCCACATAAATCTTTGACATAATTACCTCCTAAAAATAACCATGAGGGTGTACTGTATGATCCTCACAAGGATTAATTCTTGATAAATTTCTATCTGTATACATAATAGCTCTCTGAATACTCTTATATCCAAAACGTCTTCTAATTTGGTCTAAAGCCTCATCTATTTTTTCCAGTTTAAGTCTTTTTTCATTGTCCATAAATAAATCTGTCTGCACTGGCATTGTATCAATTACAAGGTCAGCACCTCTTACACCAATACTTCTTACTGGATTTTTAAAGCTATAATTTTCTTTAAATAGCTTAAAGGCTGCCTGGGCAACTTCCTTGGTTATATTGGTAGGAGTTAGAAGCTTTCTTTGCCTTGAAAAACTGCAAAGATTGGTATCTCTAACCGATATTTCAACTACGGTACATTTAAATCCATTTTCTCTAAGTCGTTTTGTTACACTTTCAGCTAAAACTATTATAATAAGCCATACATCTTCATCACAAACTAAATCCCTAGGCGTAGTAGTGCTATTACCTATAGATTTTATGGGAGCACTATAATTTTCAACTAGTACTTCTGAAGTGTCATAACCATTGGCAAAAGAATGTAGAATAAGTCCCATTTTCCCTAGATGCCTTTTTAGAAAATCAGGATGGGTTTTGGCTATATCTCCAATAGTATTTATATTTATGCTTTTAAGTTTTGCATTGGTGCTTCTACCAACATATAAAAGGTCTGAAGCTGGTAAAGACCAAGCTATGTTCTTATAATTTTCCTTTGAAATTACAGTTATAGCATCAGGCTTTTTATAATCGGAGCCAAGCTTTGAAAATATCTTATTCCATGAAACTCCTATACTAACTGTAATACCTAATTCTTCCTTCATACTATTGCTAATTTGCTTTGCTATTTCAAAGCCATTGCCAAAAAGCCCACAGCTCCCTGTTACATCTAGCCAGCTTTCGTCTATTCCAAAAGCCTGCTGCATATCTGTGTACTGCCCATATATTTCATGGGCCATTCTAGAAAATCTTAGATAAAGATCCATCCTTGGTGGCAAAAATATGATTCCAGGACATAGCTGTTTTGCCTGCCACAAAGGCATTCCTGTTTTCACTCCAAATTTTTTAGCTATTTCATCCTTAGCAAGGACAATTCCATGACGAGCTTCAGGATCTCCACCAACTGCCACTGGTTTTCCTTTTAGCTCGGGATGATGCAAAAGTTCAATACTTGCATAGCAAGAATTAATATCTGAATGTAAAATTACTCGTTCCAAATAAAACCATCTCCATATATGATATATTAACATTATATATATCATTATATGATAAGTAAATAGTTTTATGTATCATATAATGATATTTTTCTATTGTAATTATCATTCCACTAATATACAATTAACATAAGGAGGTGTCTACTATGAAAAAGACCCTAGGAGAAAAAATAACAGCTGCAAGGGAAGCTATAGGTTTATCCCAATATGAAGTAGCTGAGTTTATAAAAAACAAAGGTATAGATGTGACGAATCAAAAGGTTAGTAAGTGGGAAACTAATTATACTACTCCCAATGCTTATCAGTTTTTAGCTCTTTGTGAAGCACTAAAGGTTAGTGACGTGCTAGGAACCTTTGGGGATTGCAGTGTAGACTCACCTTTATCTAATCTAAATCAAGAGGGTAAAAATAAGGTAGAAGAATACATAACGCTCCTTATTGCCAGCGGTATGTATAGTAACGAGGTTAAAGAAGAAAAAGTAATATATATGAGGAAGCTTCCTCTTTATGATTTACCGGTATCTGCAGGAACTGGTAAATATCTAGATGACAACTCCTGTGAAATCATTGAAGTAGGTAGTGATGTTCCTATGGAAGCAGACTTTGGAGTTAGAATTTCAGGAGATAGTATGGAGCCTCGTTTTGTAGATGGCCAAATAGTTTGGATTCATAAACAGGACATTTTGGAGGATGGAGAAATTGGAGTATTTGCCTTTGAAAATAACTCCTACTGTAAAAAGATTTCTATTTGTGGAGATGGAATTAAGCTTATTTCCCTTAATGAAGAATATGCGCCTATAAGTGTTCCGAGAGGTGTAGAGTTTCATTGCTTTGGGAAGGTTGTAGAATAAGGAACAATTATGTATTCTGGTGTACATGGAAAGTTCTATGAAGCTACTGTATTTGAGAATTTAAAAGCTGATGAAGTTGAAGAATTTGACAAGAACTTTCCGCATATGGAAAAATTACGTTTTCCAGGTCAGTGGGGATATGTAGAAGAGTAAATATAAATATTTGTAATCTTCCAACTATATGGTATATAATTAAATAAATTGACAGTTGAAAGAAGTGGCGAAGTGGGGAGTAATTACAATTAATTTATATGGGGGAAGCAAATGAATATGAAAATCGAAAAATGTATTAAAAGTTCTTTTTCAGTAATTGGGAAAGAAGGTTCAACTAAAGAGGGAAGCGGTTTTGTAAGTAAGCTATGGAAAGATGCCAATAACCACTTTGATGAGGTTGATTTTCTAGCAAAGAAAGATGAAAAAGGAAATGTTTTAGGCGTTTGG
>NZ_JPMD01000067.1 GCF_000732635.1 Clostridium sulfidigenes
TAACCAATGTTTTCAAATCTGGTAATTATGCTTTTGATGGATACACCCGTTCCCATACCGAACACGAAGGTTAAGCATCAAGAGGCCGATAGTACTGCACGGGAAGCTGTGTGGGAGGTAGGTTGTTGCCAGGTTTTTAATGTGGTTCACTAGCTCAGTCGGTAGAGCACATGACTTTTAATCATGGTGTCCGGGGTTCGATCCCCCGGTGAGCCACCAAAAGCACTTCATTATGGAGTGCTTTTTTTATATATAAAATAATAAATTTAATTTATAATAATATGAGAAATAGCATTTTGGTATGGAGGGTAGAAAGTGTATAATATATGTGAAGGACAACGAATTTATTTAAGAAATATAGAATTAAATGATGCTAAATTGGTTGCTAAATGGAAAGATGAAATAGTAATGAGAAAAATGTCCGTGGGATTAAATACAAATATAAGTTATGAAAATCAACTTCAAGACATTAAGCTTAGCATAGAAGAAGGAGAAGAATTATATTTAATTATTGCATTAAAAGATAATAATGAGCCTATAGGATACATAAGAATAAACTGGTTAGATGAAAATAAAGAAATGGCTTGGCTTAGGTTTGGATTAGGAAGTCATAGGCAAGAGGGATATGCTAAGGAAGGATTAAAATTAATTATAGATTATTTATTTAGCATTGGAACTCATAGGATTGATGCAGAGGTGTTAATGTTTAACTATCCTAGTCAAGGCACATTAAGGTCAGTAGGTTTTCTTCATGAAGGAACAAGAAGACAAGCATATTATGATGGAGAAGAATATGTTGATGTTTTTGTTTTTGGAATTGTAAAGGAATAAATAATGAAAACTAAGTTTTTCTATAGGAGGAAAGATAAATGGTAATAGCTCAAGTAGAGATATTAACGAATAAATATGTACAGATTATATTAAATAGTAAATTTTTTGAAGTGTGGAAGTCAATTGCAATAGGAGTAGGAATATTCGTATTGTTAATGTTCCTAAGAAACATATTTGCTAAATATATTATAAAGATATTAGATGGTATATTTAAAGCTTTAAAAATTAAAAGTGCTAGAAAAATATTGAGTGCATTTGAAAAACCTATAAAAATGGCATTTATAGTAATGGGTGTATACATATTTATGAGTATACTAAATTCATCAATGGGATGGAATATTAGCAGTATAATTAATAAGTTATTAGGGACATCAATTATAGTATTATTTGCTAATGGATTAATTAACATTACTAATAATTCAGATGATTTTTTATTTAGAGCTACAGATAAATATGATATAAAAGTGAATACTGTATTAATACCTATGATGGCCAAAGGAATAAAGTATTTAATTATAGCTTTTGCAATTATACAAGTAGCGAATATTTGGGGTCTAGATGTAAATGCTTTTATAACAGGAATAGGTTTAGGGGGAGTTGTAATAGCTTTGGCAGCAAAAGATTTTGCTGCGAATATGATGTCAGGTGTCATAATATTTATGGATAATCCTTTTACAATAGGTGATTGGATTAAGTGTAAGGAGATAGAGGGAATAGTAGAAGATATTAGTTTTAGAAGTACAAGAATAAGAACTTTTGATAAAGTGTTAATAACGGTTCCTAACTCATTACTAGTAAATGATTCAATTTTAAACTTTAACAAGAGAGAGTTAAGAAGAGTAACTATGAATATAGGAGTAACCTATGATACAGCTACTGAGCAGCTTCAAAGGTGTGTTAGTAGCATAAAGGATATGCTAAAGAATCATGATGGAGTAGATAGTGAGAGTATTCATGTTAGCTTTAGTACATTTAATGAAAGTAGTTTAGACATAGGTATGTATTTTTTTATAAATAGAATTGAATTCAATGAATATATGGAGATTAAAGAAGATATAAATTATAATATAATGAAAATTCTAAGTGATGAGGAAGTAAGCATTGCTTTCCCAACAAAAAGTGTATATATAGAAAATAAATAAAAGGTTTAGGTAGTTCTTATTTGAATTACCTAAACCTTTTATTACTCATTTATAAAGTCAATAATTTCGTTGTATAAACTTCTTACACCATAATGCCAGTTTTGATCAGCAGAGTACTTTCTATTAATCCATACTAAAGGATCGACACTATCAGGTCTATCATTAGATAGATTTATAATTGTACGACAAGCAATTTCTGATGCATCTACAATATCAGTATTATAACTTTGCCAACTACAAAATACATTATAAGGATTGTTAGCTATTTTAGTAGCACTTACATGATCTTGAGGAACAAAGCTTTGTTCTTGACCTGTAATAGCAAATAGTAGTATAGGATTAATATTAAAATCTCTACCAACTTCTATTATGGATGAAAAGTAAGGTTCATCTTTAAGTATAGAAGATCTACTAGCTAAATAAGATTTTAATAGGTTTTCATCTATAACTTTATATTTAAACCAATCAGGTAAATGCATAGTTTGGTTTATGGCTTCCTCACTTACTTGATTATTATGATACAAATTTTTATATTTTTGCTGAGACTTTTGTATAGAATAAGAATTAAATTCAGAATTATATTTTGAAAGTTCAGTGTTTGATGTATTAGAGTTATTAACTCTATAAGTTATAGATAGAGTATTTATTGATTTTATGTCACTGTTGATTAATTTTGTATTTTTATTATCTATATTTTGTCCTTGCTCCGCGGTTGATAAATTAATAAGTTGTAATACTAATATAAATATAACAACTAGAGGAATAAAACTTTTTTCTTTCTTCTTCATAAATTTAATCACCATATTTCCCAAAATTTTTATTAATAATTATAATCTGTCCAAAAAAAAAATAAATATTCAATTTATATATTTTTTTAAAGGTAAGAGGTAATTAAGTTTAGACAACGGTAATTATTCATTTGTAATTATACTAATAAACAATATAAGTAAATTCATTATATAAATGTATAAATACAATTAATAGATTAAATAAACAAATCCTAGTGTATCAATATTAGGATAAGGTAGCATTTAAATGAAAATAGAAGGTATGTAAGGATAATTTTATATAAGAAGAATATTAGGTGGATTTTATAAGAATAAATCATGGTAAGATAAGTCTTGTCGCTGAGAGATGCGGCAGAAAACAACAAGAAATTAAAGAAAAAAACTTCTTAAAAAAA
>NZ_JPMD01000068.1 GCF_000732635.1 Clostridium sulfidigenes
CATTTAACCAATGTTTTCAATTCTATAAATTTGATAGATGAATACAAACTGTTAAAAACAGTTTGCATAAGTGACCATCACAAAAATAAATTTTTGGATGTCTACTTATCTGGTAATTATGCTTTTGATGGATACACCCGTTCCCATACCGAACACGAAGGTTAAGCATCAAGAGGCCGATAGTACTGCACGGGAAGCTGTGTGGGAGGGTAGGTTGTTGCCAGGTCAATGTTCCGCGATAGCTCAACGGTGGAGCACTCGGCTGTTAACCGATAGGTTGGAGGTTCGAATCCTCTTCGCGGAGCCATATTAAATTTGGTAATTATGCCTTAGATGGATACACCCGTATCCATACCGAACACGAAGGTTAAGCATCTAGGGGCCGATAGTACTGCATGGGAAGCTGTGTGGGAGGGTAGGTTGTTGCCAAGTAATATGGATCTTTAGCTCAGTTGGTTAGAGCAACCGGCTCATAACCGGTAGGTCCGGGGTTCGAGTCCCTGAAGGTCCACCATATTTGGGGGTATAGCTCAGTTGGGAGAGCACCTGCCTTGCACGCAGGGGGTCAAGGGTTCGAATCCCTTTATCTCCACCAAAGACACTGTATATGCAGTGTCTTTTTTTTATAGGATTTTATAATATTTTAAGATAAACTTTATCCTTAGTATGTTAAAATAAAAAAGTAGATAGTATTTCTTTTTGGGTGAATTAATTACTTAATAAGATTTTAGATAAATGAAGGGAGGGAAAATAGAGAATATAAATTTCTCTATTTTATATAATTATGAATATATTAATAACCAATGATGATGGAATTACGGCAAAAGGTATACAGATTATTGCACGGAGACTTCAAAATTCACACAATATATTGGTAGTAGCACCTGATAGTCAAAAAAGTGCTAGCAGTCATTCCATAACATTAATGAATCCTCTTATTGTAAAAAAAGAAAAAATAGAAGGTATAGATGCTCCATGTTTTAGTGTAAGTGGTACACCTGTTGATTGTACAAAAATTGCAATAACTACTATTGCTAGTGAAAAAATAGATATAGTAGTATCAGGAATAAATGATGGATTTAATTTAGGCACCGATGTAATATATTCAGGGACTGTGTCTGCAGCAGTTGAAGGAGCATTAAATAATACCCCAGCAATTGCATTATCCTGTGATGGTAATGAAGAAAGTTATGAAATAGCTGCAGATTATGCAGAAAAAATATTAAATAAAATTAGAAGTGAGAAAATTGGAAACACAGTACTAAATGTAAACATTCCATCTATAAGTAAAGATAAATTAAAGGGATTAAAGGTATGTAAAATAGGTGAAAGAAATTATAATAATGTATATGTTGAAGTAGAGAAAAGTGATGATAATGTAGTATATAAAATAACTGGTGCGCCGGATGATGCAATGCAAGATAATACTGATGTAGACATGATTAAAGAAGGATATATAACAGTTACACCACTACATTATGACTTAACCAATTTTAACTTAATAACAAAAGTGGAAAATATCTTAGAAAAATAAATTTGATATAACAAAATTTTTATTTTAAATATTGTGATTAATTAGTAATATTAAAGATATGAATAGGGGATGAAATGATGAATAAACCATATGTATTTACACCAGGACCTACTAATGTAAGAGAAAATGTTAGATTGGCTAGGGCTATTGAAACTACTAATCCAGATTTAGATAAGGATTTTTATGATTTTTATAGAGAAACTTGCAATAGAATTGGGGAAATACTAAATACTGAAAAGGATGTGTTTATATTAAGTGGTGAAGGTATATTAGGATTGGAAGCTGCTTGTGCATCACTTACAGAAGTAGGAGATAGAGTACTAATTATTGATAATGGGGTATTTGGTGAAGGCTTTGCTGATTTTGTGAAAATATATGGAGGAATACCTGTGTTGTATTCTGTTGATAGAAAAAGAGAAGTAGATGTGGAACATTTAAGAGAATTCCTTGATAAAGATAGTAATTTTAAATATGCAACTGTTGTTCATTGCGATACACCATCAGGAGTGCTTAATGATATAAGTAAAATTTGTCCAATGCTTAAGGAATATGGAATATTAACAGTTGTAGATAGTGTTGCAGCCATGGGAGGAGAACCTATAAATGTGGATGAGTGGGATATAGATATTGCATTAGGTGGTTCTCAAAAAGCTTTTTCAGCTCCACCAGGATTAACTATTGTTACCGTTAGTGATGATGCGGATAAAGCTATGAGAATAAGAAATACTCCCATTGTAGGATTTTATTGTAACTTAACTATATGGAAGGGATATTATGATAAAAAGTGGTTTCCATATACTATGCCAATAAGTGACATATACGGGTTTAGAGTTGCTATAGATAATATACTTGAAGAAGGAATAGAGAATGTACACAATAGACATAAAAATATTGCTGTAGCTACTAGAAATGCATTAACTAGCTATGGGTTAAAGTTATATTTAGATAGTGGCTTTTCATCTACAGTTACAGTAGTGGAACCGCCTACAGGAATAGAAGCAAACAAGTTAATTAATTATATAAGAGATAATTATAATTTACTAATTTCAGGTTCCTTTGATTATCTTGAGAATAAAGTTATTAGAATTGGTCATATGGGAGAAAACAGTAGGATAGATAAAATTTTATTTGTTTTAAATACGTTAGATAAATCTTTAAATGAATTAGGATATAAATCAAAAGTTAATATCATAGAAGAATTTAATAAGTATATTATATTATAATGTAAGAGAGGCCAATTAATTATGAAAATAGTTAATTGGCCTTATATTATTACAAAAAGGATATTTTCAATGGAATATTAAGAAGATTAGTAACTAGTTAACATAACGAATGTTTATTGATTTTAATGTGGTATATTTCGTATATTGAGGTTAAATAGTAGTATAAGTTATTTTTACTTTAGTATACTATACCATGTGTATCAGTATAAGAAAATAAAAGTAAATTCAAGAAATATGAAGATATATTTAAATAAACTATAATTATAAAAAAATAATGTTATATTTGATATAACAAGTATGGTAAGATAAATCTTGTCGCTGAGAGACGCGGCAAGAAACAACAAAAACTTAAGAAAAAACTTCTTAAAAATTTGTTGACAGATAAGAGATTATCTAGTAGAATAGTAAAAGTCGTCGGAAGTAATCGATGATAATGAAAACCAAATGGTCTTTGAAAATTAAACAGAGAAAAAGGTAAAACCAGTTAATTCCGATAGAGAAATCTATCAAATAAATGACTTAACAAGTCAGCGAAAAAAAAGAGCATAGCTCAAACTTTTTAAATTGAGAGTTTGATCC
>NZ_JPMD01000069.1 GCF_000732635.1 Clostridium sulfidigenes
TGTGCAACTGGTGCAACTGTATCTTTAGTTACAGTAAATGTAGTACTTTGTAAAGCCTTAATATTACCCTTAGCATCTGATGCATTTAGAACTTCAACTGTGTGAGTTTTAGATGTATCTAATGCTAATCCACTAAATGTTAATGCAGAAGTACCTGTTCCAGTTCCAGTGTATACAACTCCATCAATTTTTACAACAGCAGCAGATACAGGTTCAGAGAAGTTAACTGTAGCAGTTGTTGCAACATTTGTATTAGTTTTAGCAGAAACACTCACTACTTCTGGAGCTATTCTATCTTGAATTGAGAAAGTAGTAGAGTAGTCTTGTACTGATTCATTTGCTGTAGTTTTAACATTTTTGTTAACAACAACTGAATAAGTTCCTTCAAAAGTTTCTGCACCATCTAATGTAACTATAAGTGTCTTTTTATCAGAACTTAAAGCTCCTGTAGCATTTGTAGAATTTACTACATCAGAACTACTTGTTGTTTCTTTAAATGTAATATTTTTTATTTTATTACCAACTTCGTTAATTACAGTAGATGCACTAATTGGCTTATTGAAAGTAATTTCTAATTGTTTAGCATTGATTGCTTTCGCTGACTCAACTCTTGGAATTGCAAGTTCAGCTTCTTTAGTTGCTATTGCTGCTCCTACATTAGATTGTACAGCTGCCTTTAAAGCTTCGTCTTTCATAGTTAATAAGTCATTATATTTAGCTTTTGCAACTGCTAATTCAGCATCTGTAGTTGCTGCTTTTACTTCTGCTAATACTTCATTAACATAGTCCATTTGAACCTTATCTAAAGTAGCAGAGTAGTCAAGAACTAATTTTAATAATCCTTCATTACTTCTTTGAAGCTCTAATCCAACGATTATTTCTCTTAATTTATTGATTGTAGCTTGTTTAACTTCTTCTTTGCCATTAGATATAGCATTTAAAGTATCCACTACAGTCTTTTGGTATTCTATTGTGAAATTATCTAATTCTGAGCTCCAAGTATAAGCATCTTTAATAAAGATTTTAGCCATTCCAGCTACCGCTTTTCTTGCATCTCCTATTGTTTTTAGATCTTTATTTGTTCTTGCAGTTACCATTATATCGTATACTGCCTTATGATGTGGAGCAGCTACTGCTTCAACTCTTTTGTTAAGAGCATCTTTTTGAGCTCCAGCTTTAAGTGCCTTTACAGCATTGTAAGCCTTGTCTATGTTTGCTCCGCTAGGGTCTTTCTCCATTGTTATTACTGCTTCTAATGCAGCTTCGTATGGAGTTACTTCAGCTGCTTGTACTAATTGAGTAGCTATTCCAGCACCCATTGTTGCTGTTAAAGCTGTTGCCATTAATTTAGTTGTCTTTTTATTCAAGATGATTCCCTCCTATTTGATTTCATTTAGTTTTTTATATAGTTATCTATACTGAAGACAGTATAGAAGCACTCAAGATTAAATACATTTACAAATATTATATTGTATTACATTTATGTATATTACAAGAATGTAAAATAATTATATAACACTATAAAATGCTTGTCTATAAGTTATACGCAAATTATAGTAAATTAGTATTATTATTAAATATTTTATAAGTATTTATTATAATTGCCATTTTTACTCATAAAGATATTATACACACAACACAATAATATATCAAC
>NZ_JPMD01000070.1 GCF_000732635.1 Clostridium sulfidigenes
GAGATTTCCCATAACGTAAGTTAGTAAGACTCCTGGAAGACCACCAGGTTGATAGGTGAGGGGTGTAAGCATGGTAACATGTTCAGCTGACTCATACTAATAAGTCGAGGGCTTGATCTAAATAAAGACGAAATAAATTTCACTGTGTAATTTTGAGAGAACATTTAACCAATGTTTTCATAAATTTGATAGAAGCGAGAAGTTCAAGGAAATAACTGAGTGAGGAGCAGAGTTTATAAACATAAATGAGCACCACAACGAAGGAGATTGACGAAGAAATTCGAAGCTTATAGAAAATTTAATCTGGTAATTATGCTTTTGATGGATACACCCGTTCCCATACCGAACACGAAGGTTAAGCATCAAGAGGCCGATAGTACTGCACGGGAAGCTGTGTGGGAGGGTAGGTTGTTGCCAGGTCAATATGGCTCCTTGGTCAAGCGGTTAAGACACCACCCTTTCACGGTGGTAACAGGGGTTCGATTCCCCTAGGAGTCACCATATGCAGATGTGGCGGAATTGGCAGACGCACTAGACTTAGGATCTAGCGCCTTAGGCGTGGGGGTTCGACTCCCTTCATCTGCACCACAGGCGGGTGTAACTCAATGGTAGAGTGCTAGCCTTCCAAGCTAGTTACGAGGGTTCGATTCCCTTCACCCGCTCCATTTTGCGTTTTTAGCTCAGCTGGATAGAGCAACGCCCTTCTAAGGCGTGGGCCAGGGGTTCGAATCCCTTAAGACGCACCATATATTGGGATATCGCCAAGCGGTAAGGCACCAGACTTTGACTCTGGCATTCGTAGGTTCAAATCCTGCTATCCCAGCCAGTAAATGGTTCACTAGCTCAGTCGGTAGAGCACATGACTTTTAATCATGGTGTCCGGGGTTCGATCCCCCGGTGAGCCACCAAATCCTATTACTTAATGTAGTAGGATTTATTTTTTTATTTAGAAATTGTACATATGGTGAGATAAATTTTATTTCATTTTAGATATAAAGTATGTTATCATATAGTAAAATACAATAATGCATAAAGGAGTAGAAATATGGAAAATAAAATTTTAGCTTCAGTTAATGGAAAGAATATAACTCAACAAGATGTAGATATGGCAATGGCTAGATTTCCACAACAAAATCAAGAACATTTTGCAAGTGAAATAGGAAAAGAGCAACTTTTAGAGCAATTAATAAGCTTTGAATTACTTCATAAGTTTGCTATAGATGAACAGTTAGAAGAAACTGAAGAGTTTAAGTCTCAATTAGAATTATTAAAGAAAGATTTATTAATTCAAGCTGCAGTAAAAAAAGTTCTTGATGTTGTTACAATTTCAGATGAAGAAGTAAAGAAATACTTTGAAGATAACAAAGAAATGTTTAAAGGCGAAGCAAGTGTAAGAGCTAAACATATATTAATTGATAATGAGGATAAAGCTAAAGAAATAAAAGAAAAAATTAATAATGGATTAAGTTTTGAAGAAGCGGCAAGAGAATTTTCAACTTGTCCATCAAATTCACAAGGTGGAGATTTAGGAACATTTACAAGAGGTAAAATGGTTCCTGAGTTTGAAAATGCAGCTTTTGAATTAGAGGTTGGACAAATTAGTGAGCCAGTAAAAACTCAATTTGGATATCATCTAATAAAAGTAGATGAGAAGTCACCAGAGGTAATGAAATCTTTTGACGAAGTTAAAGATTCATTAAAATTAAACTTATTAGGTCAAAAACAAAACATGGAATATATTAAACTTATAAATGATTTAAAACAAGAACAAAAAGTAGAGATATATAAGTAATAATACTTCAAATGAAAAATAGCATCATCTTTTGAAATAGATGATGTTATTTTTTTATGTTTACAATATAAACAATGCCATGTGTATCAATATAAGTATATATAAGAAAATAAGAGTATTTAAAAGCAATTTAGGAATATTCATAGATTAGTACTATAAAATTTAACTTATATATCAATAAATCATGGTAAGATAAGTTTTGTCGCTGAGAGATGCGGCAGTAAACAATAAGAAATTGAGAAAAAAACTTCTAAAAAAATATTGACAGATAAAAAATTATCTAGTATAATAGTAAGAGTCGTCGGAAGTAATCGATGATAATGAAAACCAAATGGTCTTTGAAAATTAAACAGAGAAAAAGGTAAAACCAGTTAATTCCGATAGAGAAATCTATCAAATAAATGACTTAACAAGTCAGCGAAAAAAAGAGCATAGCTCAAACTTTTTAAATTGAGAGTTTGATCCTGGCTCAGGACGAACGCTGGCGGCGTGCCTAACACATGCAAGTCGAGCGATGAAGCCCTTCGGGGTGGATTAGCGGCGGACGGGTGAGTAACACGTGGGTAACCTGCCTTATAGAGGGGGATAGCCTTCCGAAAGGAAGATTAATACCGCATGAAATGTTTTTATCGCATGGTAGAAACATCAAAGGAGTAATCCGCTATAAGATGGACCCGCGGCGCATTAGCTAGTTGGTGAGGTAACGGCCCACCAAGGCGACGATGCGTAGCCGACCTGAGAGGGTGATCGGCCACATTGGAACTGAGACACGGTCCAGACTCCTACGGGAGGCAGCAGTGGGGAATATTGCGCAATGGGGGAAACCCTGACGCAGCAACGCCGCGTGAATGAAGAAGGCCTTAGGGTTGTAAAGTTCTGTTTTCTGGGACGATAATGACGGTACCAGAGGAGGAAGCCACGGCTAACTACGTGCCAGCAGCCGCGGTAATACGTAGGTGGCAAGC
>NZ_JPMD01000071.1 GCF_000732635.1 Clostridium sulfidigenes
CTACGGCTAATATATAAAAAAATACACCCGGTTTAAGGGTGTTCTTGACATGTAATTTATTTACTATTATATTAAAATTAAGGCATGGTAGCTACATCATGACCTCCATGCCTTTAAAATAATTATCATAGAAAGCTATTTACAGAAATAATTTCACACTCTCAAACCGTACCCTAAAAGGTGCGGTTTATTTTTATAATTAAATCTTTATTTTAATTAAAAAGTGAACTGAAGAATTCGCTAATCCAGCTAAATAGTTTATCAAAGAAGCCTGAATCCTTAAGTTCTTTTCCTAGAGCTTCCATTTCATCTTTAAATTTAGATGCACTTTTGTCTAAGGTATCCTTAAGTTTAGAATAGTCTAAGTCTAGGTCATTTATATTAGACATTAATGTAACCATATTGTTTTGAATGGTAGCACTTATATCTACATCATATTTTTTTTCAACTTTTTCAATAATTTCTTTAATTTCCTCTTCGTTAGAAGGCTTGTCTTTTATAACGGCTGTTTTAACTTCGTTGATAATTGCAGAAGCTTCTGTATCCCCTATCTCTTCAGCTAAGTCTAGGGATACATCTATCTCTTCTTGAGCTGCTTTTTTATTAGAGGTAGATAATTCACCACCCATTATATTCTCAGCACCAGCAAGGATTCCAGCAAGGGCTGATTCTCCAGTTACTTCAAAAGGAGCTGAGGCTGTAACCTCTGCATTCAATATTCCAGAAGTAATTAATGCATTTGCAAGCATATCATTAGTTACTAGTGTTAAGTTAGAAGAGTTTACGGTTACGCCATTTTCCTTTTGTAATAGCTTAACATAGGCACTAGAATACCATCCACCTGTAAAATTGGCTAATTCTTTTTCATCAAGACCAAATTGTTTTAGTGCCATTTTACTGTCTACATATATAGCTTCAATATTGTCTGGAGCTTTAAAGTACTTTCTTAATTGAGCTTCTTGGCTATCACTTAAATCAGAACCAAAGCTTAGAATTTCACCACTTGGGTATTCACCATGAATATCTGCAAAAGCAGTTGTAGGTATAGATATACATGTTAAAATACCTATAGTCATAGCTAATTTTTTAAAAATTTCTTTGACATGTTAAATTCTCCTTATACTTAAAATGTAAGTAATACTATCTATATAATAAAATCTAGATAGTTACTTTATATATCTAA
>NZ_JPMD01000072.1 GCF_000732635.1 Clostridium sulfidigenes
TCATATTCATCATAGCCTAAATGGTTGTCCAACTCAGCTGCTAACATACTTTCAATTGTACCTCCGAGTAAGTCTTTTAATGCATCTTGAATATCTTCTGCAGATTGAATGTCATATTCTCTAATTAAATCTGCTATGATATTCTTTTTTCCTTCGCTTAATCTTTCTTTTCTTTTCACCATAAAAACAGCCTCCCATGATATATTTATTTTATCATAGAAAGCTGCTATTATTTGTAATTTACAGACTTTTTTTCACAGGCTCATAAAAAATAGTATAAAAAATGCTGAAGTATTTCTAATTTTTAAATTAGGCTCCAGCATTTTTGTTATTTACCTTCTGTATAAGCATGTTCTAGTATATCTAAATATTCAGTAAAACTATCCTTGTCTTCTTTAGAAACGTTTTCTAAGGAATAATCGAGAAATTTACATCTTTCCATAATTACTGCTTCTAATATGTTATGTCCCTTTTCTAAACCTTCTATTCTAACTATTCGTCTATCTTTTGAATCTCTAACTCTCTTAACAAGATCCTTGCTTTCCATCCTATCAACTAAATCAGTGATGGTGCTAGGGGCTTGATACAGTTTATTGCTAAGTTCACTAATGGTTACTTCTTTATGATTTACTATAATTTGTAAAGCTTCAAATTGTGCAGGAGTAATATCATAATCTTCTAATATAGTTCTTCCTTTTTTCTTTATATAAAAGCATACTCTTCTTAATAGTTTCTCTATCTTTTCTATTTGTGGATCTTCATAAATTTTCAAAAAATCACTCCTAAATTATATTATAAAAAACATTAAAGTTTATTATACTTCTGTATTATTATACACTTTTTTTCGAATATAGTCAATTAATTACAATTCAATGATAAAATTCAATAAAAAACAGCATCTTGAATTAAAATCAAAATGCTGTTTTTGTATTTTAAATTAATTATGTAAGAATTTATTATTCTTGCATTTTAGCAATACTATCAAGACATTCTTCACAAATATTTTTACCTTTGTAGTTTTTAACGTCTCTAGCATTACCACAGAATAAACATGCTGGCTCATATTTTTTTAATATGATTTGATCTCTATCTACATAAATTTCTAAAGCATCTTTTATCTCGATGTCTAAAGTTCTTCTTAACTCTATTGGAATTACTATTCTTCCTAATTCGTCTACTTTTCTTACTATACCTGTTGATTTCATAATATTTTCCTCCTAAATGTTTGTTATTTATTTTTTCATAAGTATAAGTGGGATTATATATAACTATTATATATAATTATTGTAATTTGTATACATTATTAAATTATCCAATTCCCATTAAATTATACATTAATAGTTAATATATATCTATTATAACTTATTCTTTTAAATTTTAACAGAGATTTTTTGCATTTGTCATATTTTACAAATGTAAACCTTACCTATAGTTAGTGAATTGTACATCTATACCATAGTCTTTAGATTTTAATAGCTGCATTGTTTCTTGTAAATCATCCTTATTCTTTCCAGATATCCTTAACTGATCATCCATTATTTGAGGCTGAACTTTTATTTTACTAGCCTTAATATCTGCCACCATAGCTTTAGCTTTCTCAGTAGAGATACCTTTTATTAATTTACAAGTAACTTTAGCTGTACCTAGAGAACCTGAATCAATTTTACCAACTTCAAGAGCTTTGGAAGAGACACCTCTTTTAATAAATTTCCCCTTGAGTATGTCGATTACAGTATCTAACTTAAACTCATCATCAGATATGAGCTTAACTTCATCTTTTAGTAAAGTTATTTCTGTCTTAGTACCTTTAAAGTCATATCTTTGTTTAATTTCCTTTAGGGCTTGATTAATAGCGTTATCAACTTCTTGCATATTAATTTCAGAAACCACATCAAAGGAATATGAACTTGCCATACTTAGAACCTCCTTAAAATAATCTATATGTAAAAAACATATAAATATATAATAATTTATATATTTAAAAATGTCTATATAAATTTTAAAAAATTTAGATTTATTTTTAGTTGATGTTTTTCAATAGTTTTGTTAAAATAGTCTAATGATTTAATAAAGATAAAACAGGAAGTGATGATAATGAAATACTGTATTTTTGATGAAAAGAAAGTATGTAATGATTGTGGAGAGTGCAATGTATGTGAATACAATAGAGATAAGATCTGTGATAACTGTGGTAAATGTCTAGAGATTGAAGGATATGATGTTAAGGCTGTAAAAATAGATGAGGTATTTGAAAAGAATAAAGAAGAAGAAATCAAAATCGATTTGGAAGACTTTAGTGATTTTGATACAATTGAAGAAGAGGATAGCTTTCAAGAAGATATAGTACCATTAGAAGAAGATGAAATACCATATATAGATGCTCTCGATGATGAATCCAATTGGGATTATATATCTGATGTAGAAGGCATGGATGAACTTATGGAAGAAACGGGTACAGATGGACTGCTACATGAAGAATATCCAGGTTTATATGTAGTAAATAATAAAAGATAGCTACACAAAAGTATTATATATGATATAATAGTTTTATAATATTTTACTATGGAGGTACAAAAGAATGAGCATTACTATTCTTAATTAATTTTATAAGCATAACAAAATAAATATTTATTACAATTTAAATATAGTTTTATGTTTTTTGTTGTGCAATTAATTAGGCAGTGGTAATCTATTCTTTTAATTCTAATCATATAATAATGTTTTGATAGGTTAAGGTATGTAACTATAGTTTACTATAATTAATTTATTATAATAGTTTCTATTTACCCTTAACCAGTTTATATTATATGAATTAATAATAGAGTTGTAAGTTTGGTTTTAATTGCTTATTGTGATTAAAACCTTTTTTGTTTCTTAAAATTGAAGTACCACCATTGCCTAAAATGTACCCTAAGTCAAGGACATTTTATAAAAAGACCCTAAGATAAAAGATGATTTCTGTATTGAACAGGAGTCATCTTTTTTAAGTTCCATTGGCATCTATACTTATTATGATAATCTATGTAATCCTCAATTTCACATAATAGATCTTCAAAGGTTTCACAATTTTTTAGATTTGTT
>NZ_JPMD01000073.1 GCF_000732635.1 Clostridium sulfidigenes
AACGTAAGTTAGTAAGACTCCTGGAAGACCACCAGGTTGATAGGTGAGGGGTGTAAGCATGGTAACATGTTCAGCTGACTCATACTAATAAGTCGAGGGCTTGATCTAAATAAAGACGAAATAAATTTCACTGTGTAATTTTGAGAGAACATTTAATTAATGTTTTCAAATTCTATAAATTTGATAGAAGCAAGAAGTTCAAGGAAATGACTGAGTGAGGAGCAGAGTTTATAAAACATAAATGAGCACCGCAACGAAGGAAATTGACGAAGAAATTCGAAGCTTATAGAAAATTTAATCTGGTAATTATGCTTTTGATGGATACACCCGTTCCCATACCGAACACGAAGGTTAAGCATCAAGAGGCCAATAGTACTGCACGGGAAGCTGTGTGGGAGGGTAGGTTGTTGCCAGGTTTTTAACGTGGCTCGATAGCTCAGTCGGTAGAGCAGAGGACTGAAAATCCTCGTGTCGCTGGTTCGATTCCTGCTCGAGCCACCAAGAATCTAGATTTTATAATCTAGGTTCTTTTTTTATTGGGTTTTTATAACTAATATAAGCTATAGTATAAATCAATTAAATTTTATTTATTTTAGTATTTTGGATAATTATTCTATTAATATAAAATATAAGAATACGATAATTAAGTAATGGAGTTTGATAGGGGTGAGAGTATTATGGTAGACAGAACATATCTTGATACTGAAAAACTTACAAATTATGAAAATAGGAAAGTTAAAAAGCTTAATAAATCAAATAGAATTAATGATGATTTAAATAATAACAAGAATAAAAACTTTAAGGAACAATTAAATAAATTTAAAAAGCAACCAACTAAAGATAATATAAAAAAAATAGACAAAGATAATGAACCAGAAGAAGATATTATAGTGGCCGAAAGTCTAATTGATTTAATGAATGAAAATAGAATAATAACTGAAGTTGTAAGAGAAAAATTATTAAATAATCCAGAGATTAGAGAGTATATAGATAAAGAAGAAGAAATTTTGAATACCATTATAAATAAATAAGGAGATAAAGAAAATGAAAATAAATGCAATGGGAATAAACATATCACAAAATAATAATATTAACAAAACAAGTGCATTGTTTAAAAATATTAAGGTGGATGAAGAAAACAAAGAAGGTAAAAGTTTAAAATTCAATAATAAAAATAATCAAAATGAGCTACTTAATAATTTTGAAAAGATAAAGCAAGAATTATTGCACCAAAAGGAAGCTTTAAGAGAAAAGCAGATGAGCCCAGAAGAAAAAAAGTATAAGATGGAAGAAATAAATAGTAAAATCCAAGAAGTAGAGGCTCAAATACAACAATTATTAATGAATGAGAAGCAAAAAGAAATAGACAAGAAAAAAAGAGGAACTTGAAGCAAAAAAAGTAGAAGCAGAAAAGAATAAGGTAAATGAGGATGAAGTAAAGGATGGAGTTATAATATCTGCTAGTTTAAATGAACTAATAGAGATAAGTCATTCTACTGAATATATAAATAGATTAAAAGATATAAAAAATAGATTAAAAGTTGAATCAGGATATATTAAGCCCAATGAAAATTCTAATTCGTATAATAATAAAAAATTAACTAGCTTAAGTAAAGGTATATTGAATATAGAATCTAAGATATCCAATGAGATAGGAAATATAAATAAAAATACTAATAGGATGAAGGATAAAATTAAGAATGAAATTGATAAATTAGAAAACAATGAAAATGAAGAGAAAAAAGCTGAGGGAGAATTACCAAAAAAAATAAATATAATTATAAATGATAGATAGGTTATATAAATAAAACTTATCT
>NZ_JPMD01000074.1 GCF_000732635.1 Clostridium sulfidigenes
TAATAATATTATAATAAAAGAAAATATACATAAGAGGTGATTATGTGAACTTTAATATAGAAAATTTAGAAGAGCTTTTAATTAATATGAACTTAGATGATAGGATTAATATTAATAAAATACCAGATATTGATTTATATATGGACCAGGTAATTCAATTATTTGAAAATAACTTAGAGCATATAAAAAGAAACCCTACGGACAAGATTTTAACCAAAACTATGATAAATAACTACTCTAAAGACAAATTGCTTTTTCAAAATAAAAATAAAAAATATTCTAAAGATCATATTCTTTTAATGATTTTAATTTATGATTTAAAGCAAACTTTGTCTATAGCTGATATAAAAAAATTATTTACCCCTATGGTAAAAATATTATCAGAAGAAAAATCAAATTTTGATTTAAGTAATATATATAATGAATATCTTTCATTAAAGAAAAATCAAATTGATAAAGAAAAAGAATTCTTAACTTCAATTGTCAATGATACAACTAATTTATGTGAAAAAGAAACTACTAAAAATTATGAGGATTATAAAAAAATATTATTGATTATATTAACACTTTTAAATTCAGCTTCCTTAAATAAAAGAATTGCAGAAAAGATGATAGATACTTATTTTAATGAATAAATTTAAAATCAATGAATAAATAAAATGACTGCCTTTATTAAAATGTACCCTATATAGTAGACACTTTAAAAAAAGTCTATTATATAGGGTATTTTTATGTATAATAAAATTAATATATAGCTTTAGGAGTGATTATATGAGCAACAAATTTTTCACTGAATATCAAATTAAGAACTTATCTCAAAACAAATATGTACAGACTATTTCATCAAAATCAATTACATATACTGATGAATTTAAAAGACATTTTATTGC
>NZ_JPMD01000075.1 GCF_000732635.1 Clostridium sulfidigenes
AATTATAATATATCTAATAAATAATATATTTTCTGTATATAATTTTGGAGAAAAAAATAAAAAAAAATTATTTTTAAAATTTTGTTGACAAAAGTTTAAAATTTTTGTATTATAATAAATGTCGGATGAACCGGCAAACACAAAACAAAAGCAAAATGACATATGGCTCCTTGGTCAAGCGGTCAAGACACCACCCTTTCACGGTGGTAACAGGGGTTCGATTCCCCTAGGAGTCACCATACTAGGTCGCATAGCTCAGCTGGGAGAGCACCTGCCTTACAAGCAGGGGGTCACAGGTTCGATCCCTGTTGCGACCACCACATAATCTAATGTGGCCCAGTGGCTCAGTTGGTTAGAGTGCCGGCCTGTCACGCCGGAGGTCGAGGGTTCGAGTCCCTTCTGGGTCGCCAAAATACTTTTTTAAAGGTATTGACATCAGATGAAAAATCTGATAAAATGTAAAACATATGGCTCCTTGGTCAAGCGGTCAAGACACCACCCTTTCACGGTGGTAACAGGGGTTCGATTCCCCTAGGAGTCACCATATTAGGTCGCATAGCTCAGCTGGGAGAGCACCTGCCTTACAAGCAGGGGGTCACAGGTTCGATCCCTGTTGCGACCACCACATAATCTAATGTGGCCCAGTGGCTCAGTTGGTTAGAGTGCCGGCCTGTCACGCCGGAGGTCGAGGGT
>NZ_JPMD01000076.1 GCF_000732635.1 Clostridium sulfidigenes
ACGGAACCACCGGATCACTATGCTCTAGTTTCCTACCTGTGCGACTTGTTTGTCTCCCAGTCAAGCACCCTTGTGCCATTACACTCTGCGACCGGTTACCAATCGGCCTGAGGGTACCTTTAGAAGCCTCCGTTACGCTTTTGGAGGCGACCACCCCAGTCAAACTACCCACCATACAATGTCCTCTGAAAACAGAGTTAGAACCCAAATAACAAAAGGGCCGTATTTCAACAGTGACTCCTCGAATACTGGCGTACCCGACTCATAGTCTCCGGCCTATCCTACACATTTGTTACCCAAATACAATGTAAAGCTATAGTAAAGGTTCACGGGGTCTTTTCGTCCCGTTGCGGGTAATCGGCATCTTCACCGATACTACAATTTCACCGAGCTCGCGGTTGAGACAGTGTCCAGATCGTTACACCATTCGTGCAGGTCGGAACTTACCCGACAAGGAATTTCGCTACCTTAGGACCGTTATAGTTACGGCCGCCGTTTACTGGGGCTTCAATTCAATGCTTCTCTTGCGATGACATCTCCTCTTAACCTTCCAGCACCGGGCAGGTGTCAGGCTGTATACTTCATCTTTCGATTTTGCACAGCCCTGTGTTTTTGTTAAACAGTTGCCTGGACCTATTCTCTGCGCCCA
>NZ_JPMD01000078.1 GCF_000732635.1 Clostridium sulfidigenes
GTAAGACTAAAAATGGCTCCGCGAAGAGGATTCGAACCTCCAACCTATCGGTTAACAGCCGAGTGCTCCACCGTTGAGCTATCGCGGAACATTGACCTGGCAACAACCTACCCTCCCACACAGCTTCCCGTGCAGTACTATCGGCCTCTTGATGCTTAACCTTCGTGTTCGGTATGGGAACGGGTGTATCCATCAAAAGCATAATTACCAGATTAAATTTTCTATAAGCTTCGAATTTCTTCGTCAATTTCCTTCCTTGCGGTGCTCATTTATGTTTAATAAACTCTGCTCCTCACTCAGTCATTTCCTTGAACTTCTTGCTTCTATCAAATTTATGAAAACATTGGTTAAATGTTCTCTCAAAATTACACAGTGAAATTTATTTCGTCTTTATTTAGATCAAGCCCTCGACTTATTAGTATGAGTCAGCTGAACATGTTACCATGCTTACACCCCTCACCTATCAACCTGGTGGTCTTCCAGGAGTCTTACTAACTTACGTTATGGGAAATCTCATCTTAGGGTGGGCTTCACGCTTAGATGCTTTCAGCGTTTATCCCTTCCAGACATAGCTACCCAGCTGTGCCACTGGCGTGACAACTGGTGCACCAGAGGTCTGTCCATCCCGGTCCTCTCGTACTAAGGACAGCTCCCTTCAAATTTCCTACGCCCGCGACGGATAGGGACCGAACTGTCTCACGACGTTCTGAACCCAGCTCGCGTGCCGCTTTAATGGGCGAACAGCCCAACCCTTGGGACCTACTTCAGCCCCAGGATGCGACGAGCCGACATCGAGGTGCCAAACCTCCCCGTCGATGTGGACTCTTGGGGGAGATCAGCCTGTTATCCCCGAGGTAGCTTTTATCCGTTGAGCGATGGCCCTCCCACGAGGTACCACCGGATCACTAAGCCCGACTTTCGTCCCTGCTCGACTTGTAGGTCTCGCAGTCAGGCTCCCTTCTGCCTTTGCACTCTTCGCGCGATTTCCGACCGCGCTGAGGGAACCTTTGGGCGCCTCCGTTACTTTTTTGGAGGCGACCGCCCCAGTCAAACTGCCCATCTAGCAATGTCCTGTGACCAGTTTCATGGCCTCCAGTTAGAATCCCAGTACTGTCAGGGTGGTATCCCAAGGATGGCTCCGCAGAACCTGACGGTCCTGTTTCTCAGCCTCCCACCTATCCTGTACAGACAATACCGAAACTCAATGCTAAACTACAGTAAAGCTCTACGGGGTCTTTCCGTCCAATCGCGGGTAACCAGCATCTTCACTGGTACTACAATTTCGCCGGATTTGCTGTTGAGACAGTGCCCAAATCATTACGCCATTCGTGCGGGTCGGAACTTACCCGACAAGGAATTTCGCTACCTTAGGACCGTTATAGTTACGGCCGCCGTTTACTGGGGCTTAAGTTCATACCTTCGCTTGCGCTAAGCATTCCCCTTAACCTTCCAGCACCGGGCAGGCGTCAGCCCCTATACATCAGCTTTCGCTTTAGCAGAGACCTGTGTTTTTGCTAAACAGTTGCTTGGGCCTATTCTCTGCGACCTACTTGCGTAGGCACCCCTTCTCCCGAAGTTACGGGGTCAATTTGCCGAGTTCCTTAACAGCAGTTCTTCCGATGGTCTTAGGATTCTCTCCTCACCTACCTGTGTCGGTTTGCGGTACGGGCACTTGCTTCCTCCATAGAGGCTTTTCTTGGCAGCGTGGAATCAGTTACTTCGCTCTATTGAGCTCCTCATCACACCTCAGATTCGGCTAGCGGATTTGCCTACTAGCTACTCCTAAATGCTTGAACATACATCCAATAGTATGCACAACCTATCCTCCTGCGTCACCCCATTTGTAATAACGTCTGCAAGTGGTACGGGAATATCAACCCGTTGTCCATCACCTACGCCTTTCGGCCTCGGCTTAGGTCCCGACTAACCCTGAGAGGACGAGCCTTCCTCAGGAAACCTTAGGTTTTCGACCGCTAGGATTCTCACCTAGCTCTCGCTACTTATGCCAACATTCTCACTTCTGCATCGTCCACCGCTCCTTTCGGTACGACTTCAGCCAATGCAGAAAGCTCCTCTACCACGTGTACGTAGTACACATCCATAGCTTCGGTGGTAAGTTTTAGCCCCGGACATCTTCGGCGCGGGATCTCTTGACTAGTGAGCTATTACGCACTCTTTAAATGAGTGGCTGCTTCTAAGCCAACATCCTAGTTGTCTTAGAAATCCCACATCCTTTACCACTTAACTTACACTTTGGGACCTTAGCTGATGGTCTGGGCTGTTTCCCTTTTGACTACGGATCTTATCATTCGCAGTCTGACTGCCGGAATAAAAGTATATGGCATTCGGAGTTTGATAAGGTTCAGTAAGCGTTATGCCCCCTAGCCTATTCAGTGCTCTACCTCCATTACTCAATTAACCGACGCTAGCCCTAAAGCTATTTCGAGGAGAACCAGCTATCTCCGAGTTCGATTGGAATTTCTCCGCTATCCACAGCTCATCCCATGGTTTTTCAACACCAACGTGGTTCGGACCTCCACGACATTTTACTGTCGCTTCATCCTGGCCATGGATAGGTCACCCGGTTTCGGGTCTACGACATGCAACTATACGCCCTATTCAGACTCGGTTTCCCTTCGGCTCCGTACCTTAAGTACTTAACCTCGCTACATATCGTAACTCGTTGGCTCGTTCTACAAAAAGCACGTCGTCACACATATAAAGTGCTTCGACCGGTTGTAGGCACACGGTTTCAGGTTCTATTTCACTCCCCTTCCGGGGTTCTTTTCACCTTTCCCTCACGGTACTTCTTCACTATCGGTCACTAGGTAGTATTTAGCCTTGGGAGGTGGTCCTCCCTGCTTCCCACAAGGTTTCACGTGTCTCGTGGTACTCTGGATCAGAACTTTCACTCATTTCTTTTTGTCTACAGGCCTATTACCTTCTGCGGAGCAGCTTTCCAGCTGTCTTCGACTAAAAAATTTGTGCATTTATGTTCTGTCCTCAACCCCTAAGCCAAAGGCTTAGGTTTGGGCTCTTTCCATTTCGCTCGCCGCTACTTTGGAAATCGATGTTTCTTTCTCTTCCTCCGGGTACTTAGATGTTTCAGTTCCCCGGGTTTACCTCCATACACCTATTTATTCAGTGCACAGTACATAGTGTTAACTATGTAGGTTTCCCCATTCGGAAATCTCTGGATCACTGGCTATTTGCGCCTACCCAAAGCTTATCGCAGCTTATCGCGTCCTTCTTCGGCTCCTAGTGCCAAGGCATTCACCATGCGCCCTTTGTAGCTTGACCTATTCATTTACTAATCTTAAGCGATTAAGATTAGATTTTCATTCTACAAAGAATTCAAATTAAAATTCTTGACGAAATTGTTTTATCTTTAAATTTAAAGGTTTAACAATATA
>NZ_JPMD01000079.1 GCF_000732635.1 Clostridium sulfidigenes
TGGTACTCTGGATCAGAACTTTCACTCATTTCTTTTTGTCTACAGGCCTATTACCTTCTGCGGAGCAGCTTTCCAGCTGTCTTCGACTAAAAAATTTGTGCATTTATGTTCTGTCCTCAACCCCTAAGCCAAAGGCTTAGGTTTGGGCTCTTTCCATTTCGCTCGCCGCTACTTTGGAAATCGATGTTTCTTTCTCTTCCTCCGGGTACTTAGATGTTTCAGTTCCCCGGGTTTACCTCCATACACCTATTTATTCAGTGCATAGTACATAGTGTTAACTATGTAGGTTTCCCCATTCGGAAATCTCTGGATCACTGGCTATTTGCGCCTACCCAAAGCTTATCGCAGCTTATCGCGTCCTTCTTCGGCTCCTAGTGCCAAGGCATTCACCATGCGCCCTTTGTAGCTTGACCTATTCATTTACTAATCTTAAGCGATTAAGATTAGATTTTCATTCTACAAAGAATTCAAATTAAAATTCTTGACGAAATTGTTTTATCTTTAAATTTAAAGGTTTAACAATATATCTTCACTGTGTAATTTTCAAAGAACATTCAATTTTATTATAAACTTCGAAATTCTGCGTCAACTTCCTCACTCTGGTACTCATTTACCTTAGTAAACTCCGTTCCTCGTTCAGTCGTTTTCTTGACTTTCTCGTTTCTAATAAAATTATTAAGTTTGAGAGTTAATGAACTAATCATTTGGTCTCTCAAAATTAAACAGAGTTAAAGTACCAGTTTGTCATGAAGGATTAACTTCATGTCGACTCCCTAGAAAGGAGGTGATCCAGCCGCAGGTTCTCCTACGGCTACCTTGTTACGACTTCACCCCAATCACTAATCCCACCTTCGGCCGCTGGCTCCTTACGGTTACCTCACGGACTTCGGGTGTTACCAGCTCTCATGGTGTGACGGGCGGTGTGTACAAGGCCCGGGAACGTATTCACCGCGACATGCTGATTCGCGATTACTAGCAACTCCGGCTTCATGTAGTCGAGTTTCAGACTACAATCCGAACTGGGATGAATTTTATAGTTTGGCTCCACCTCGCGGTATTGCATCTATTTGTATTCACCATTGTAGCACGTGTGTAGCCCTAGACATAAGGGGCATGATGATTTGACGTCATCCCCACCTTCCTCCACGTTAACCGTGGCAGTCTCACTAGAGTGCTCAACTTAATGGTAGCAACTAATGATAAGGGTTGCGCTCGTTGCGGGACTTAACCCAACATCTCACGACACGAGCTGACGACAACCATGCACCACCTGTCTTCCTGCCCCGAAGGGCTTCCCCGATTAAGGGTAATTCAGGAGATGTCAAGTCTAGGTAAGGTTCTTCGCGTTGCTTCGAATTAAACCACATGCTCCGCTGCTTGTGCGGGCCCCCGTCAATTCCTTTGAGTTTTAATCTTGCGATCGTACTCCCCAGGCGGAATACTTATTGTGTTAACTGCGGCACAGAAGGAGTCGATACCTCCTACACCTAGTATTCATCGTTTACGGCGTGGACTACCAGGGTATCTAATCCTGTTTGCTCCCCACGCTTTCATGCCTCAGCGTCAGTTACAGTCCAGAAAGCCGCCTTCGCCACTGGTGTTCTTCCTAATCTCTACGCATTTCACCGCTACACTAGGAATTCCGCTTTCCTCTCCTGCACTCTAGATATCCAGTTTGAAATGCAGCACCCAAGTTGAGCTCGGGTATTTCACATCTCACTTAAACATCCGCCTACGCATCCTTTACGCCCAGTAAATCCGGACAACGCTTGCCACCTACGTATTACCGCGGCTGCTGGCACGTAGTTAGCCGTGGCTTCCTCCTCTGGTACCGTCATTATCGTCCCAGAAAACAGAACTTTACAACCCTAAGGCCTTCTTCATTCACGCGGCGTTGCTGCGTCAGGGTTTCCCCCATTGCGCAATATTCCCCACTGCTGCCTCCCGTAGGAGTCTGGACCGTGTCTCAGTTCCAATGTGGCCGATCACCCTCTCAGGTCGGCTACGCATCGTCGCCTTGGTGGGCCGTTACCTCACCAACTAGCTAATGCGCCGCGGGTCCATCTTATAGCGGATTACTCCTTTGATGTTTCTACCATGCGATAAAAACATTTCATGCGGTATTAATCTTCCTTTCGGAAGGCTATCCCCCTCTATAAGGCAGGTTACCCACGTGTTACTCACCCGTCCGCCGCTAATCCACCCCGAAGGGCTTCATCGCTCGACTTGCATGTGTTAGGCACGCCGCCAGCGTTCGTCCTGAGCCAGGATCAAACTCTCAATTTAAAAAGTTTGAGCTATGCTCTTTTTTTCGCTGACTTGTTAAGTCATTTATTTGATAGATTTCTCTATCGGAATTAACTGGTTTTACCTTTTGCTCAAATTCAATTCTTAAGTTATTGGTAACTTCATATCCTACAAAAACTCTCCTATAATTTCCATTTGCATCAGAAATATTTTCATACTTAGTGTCAACTCTAA
>NZ_JPMD01000080.1 GCF_000732635.1 Clostridium sulfidigenes
AATAATAAAAGGTATGCCTCATTTAAAATGTACCCTAAGTCAAGGACATTTTATAAAAAGACCCTAAGATAAAAGATGATTTCTGTATTGAACAGGAGTCATCTTTTTTAAGTTCCATTGGCATCTATACTTATTATGATAATCTATGTAATCCTCAATTTCACATAATAGATCTTCAAAGGTTTCACAATTTTTTAGATTTGTTTCATCTTTTAAGTGCCCGAAAAATGACTCCTGCGGAGCGTTGTCCCAACAATTTCCACGTCTAGACATTGATTGTCCTATATTATTTTGCTTTAATTTTGATTGGAATATTGGACTAGTATAATGAGCACCTTGATCAGAGTGAATAAACACATCCTTACGGAGTAAATGCTTGTTAGATTTCACCAAATTATCAATTGTTTCTGTAACAATATCAATTTTTAAACTTTTAGAAATGTTATATGCTAAAGCTTCATTTGTAGAAGAATCTAAAATGGTTGACAAATAAGCCTTTTGACCATTCTTATAAAATAAATAAGTTATATCTGTTAACAATACCTTACCAGGTATTTGTTGCTTAAATTCTCTATTTAATAAGTTTGGTAAGACTGTATGTTCCTTTGTAGCCTTCATCATTCTTCTATATGGATTTGCTTTTCTATAAGGGCAAACAATATTATATTTTTTCATTATTCTTTTGATACGTTTCAGATTATAGTTAATGTTAAACTCATTTTTAAGAGTCATTTTAATTTGTCTAGCACCTTTTTTACGATTCTTAAAATTAAATGCAGCTAATATATTTT
>NZ_JPMD01000081.1 GCF_000732635.1 Clostridium sulfidigenes
AATAATATAAAAAAGAGAGTGTGAAATTATTTCTGTAATAGCTTTCTATGATAATTATTTTAAAGGCATGGAGGTCATGATGTAGCTACCATGCCTTAATTTTAATATAATAGTAAATAAATTACATGTCAAGAACACCCTTTAAACCGGGTGTATTTTTTTATATATTAGCCGTAGGCTTTAAGGAAGTCTTCCTTCATACATTATGGACAGTTCTCCATAAACTTTGCCCCAGTTTCTAAGTGGTAAACTCCATTTTTTTGTGGCTTCAAAAGTTGCTAAGTACAATGCTTTTAGCAACGAGATATCACTTGGAAATACACTTCTCTGACGATTCAATCTACGATAAGTACTGTTAAGACTTTCAATAGCATTAGTTGTGTAGATAACCTTACGTACATCAGCAGAAAACTTAAATATAGGACTTATAACATCCCAATTAGCAGACCAGCTTTTCATTGCATTAGGATAGTGTTCGTGCCATTTTTCAGTAACTTCAATCATACGAGCATGTCCTTGCTCTTCAGCTGGTGCATGGTATATAGTTTTTAGATCTGCAGCAAATTCCTTTTTATCTTTATCTGCAACATACTTCAAAGTATTACGGACCTGATGCACTATACATCGTTGGTATTCGGTGTTAGGAAAAGCTACATTGATAGACTCTTTAATTCCAGAAAGCCCATCAGCGCAAAGAATCAGGATATCTCTTACCCCTCTATTTTTCAACTCATTTAGCACACTAAGCCAATACTTGCTACTTTCATTTTGACCTATTTGAATACTAATAACTTCTTTTCTTCCCTCTTCATTTATCCCAAGAATAACATAAGCAGCCAACTTTTTAATAACATGATTATCCCTTACAGAGAAGTGTACAGCATCAATATAAACTATTGGATAAACTTGTGAAAGTGGGCGTTGTTGCCAATCTTCAATCTCCGGTAGCAACCTATCGGTAATATCAGAAACCATTCCTTCGCTAACTTCAAAACCATATATATCTTCAACCTGATCTGAAATTTGACGGGTCGTAAGACCTTTGGCATACATTGAAATTATTTTATCTTCAATGTTGGAAATATCCTTTTGTCTCTTCTTAACAACCTTCGGTTCAAAAGAGCTGTTGCGGTCCTGTGGAACATCAATTGTCATTTCGCCATACTTACTGCGTATTTGTTTTTGTTTCTTCCCATTGCGCGCATTAGAACTATCGCTACGTTCATATTCATCATAGCCTAAATGGTTGTCCAACTCAGCTGCTAACATACTTTCAATTGTACCTCCGAGTAAGTCTTTTAATGCATCTTGAATATCTTCTGCAGATTGAATGTCATATTCTCTAATTAAATCTGCTATGATATTCTTTTTTCCTTCGCTTAATCTTTCTTTTCTTTTCACCATAAAAACAGCCTCCCATGATATATTTATTTTATCATAGAAAGCTGCTATTATTTGTAATTTACAGACTTTTTTTCACAGGCTCAAATAAACTGCAATTAAATA
>NZ_JPMD01000082.1 GCF_000732635.1 Clostridium sulfidigenes
TTAGTGAAGAGGTTTTATTTATTTTTAGTTTTGAAATGGCTAGTGTATTTTTGAGAATGTGATTAGTTCTTTCTGTAATTGTTCTAATTTTATAGAGTCTTGTCCATTCATTTGAATCACGAGGAATAGGGCAATTCAATCTAAGTTCCTTATTGATGGTTGGATGATAAATCCTTCCGCAAGGAGACGTTGTGCATGGTGCTTCGCAGGAGAGAATGTATTTTGTTGTTTTATTTTCATTAATCTTTTTAGATTTTGGACATAACCACTTGATTCTCATAGCACGTCCCTTTTCTCTAGTTATACCATCAAACTTCATAGGGAGGCTAGGATCCTTCGGACATAAAGGAGTGCCATCATCAGTAAAGCCGCTAGGCAGTGGCAAAGAAGAAGAGTTACGAGAATTAATAGGTATTATTGGAACTATGCTACAATCCTTAGTTAAATATTTATAATTATCATCACAATCATAAGCAGCATCACCAAGAAAGAAATTATATTTAAAGTCCTGGTGAATAGAAAAATAACGTCTCATTATGGGAATTAAAGTTTTTGAATCATAATCATCTTTAGCACTTTCAGCTGTATCATGATTTTGAAAATCCATAACTTGAGAGTCGTTAAAATCAATGTGTCTAACGATACCAAGGCCATTAACTAATGTAGTTGCTTTTAATGCGTAGCAATAATGACCATTGATGTATGAAAGCTTGATTTCATCGTTAGCATAGGTTGACTTAGGCATTTTACTACAAGCAAATATGTATGGATTTATGTCTGGATTAGACCTTTTAGCTGTCTTACCGATATTTAAGATAGATTCGAAGAATTTGGGATTATTTTCTTTAGTGTAAGCTTTGATTCCAGTAGTATCAGCAATTATTATTTTAGATAAATCAGAGTTTAGTTTTTTACAAATAGGCTCTGTTAGATCAACTAAATAATTAAAAAAATCATGAATATGGTTAAGAAAAGTAGATTTAAATCTAGAAAATTGCGATTCATGAGGGACAGTAGAAAACTCACAAAGAGATAACAATTCACTAGATAAATTAAGTATATTAATAAATTGTTTAGTTTCAGAGATACCAAGTATCTTTTGAACTATTAATGCGGTTAGCATTGAGGATAAAGAATACTCTCTAGGATGGCCAGTTGAAGAATAGTAGGCATTATAAAAAGTTTGAGGTATCAGTAATTTCATATTAATGTGCTTCTCAAATATTTTTATAAATTTAGGTTTATCTTCCTGAAAATAGTCTGCGACCTCTTCATAAATGTCAGAGAGTAAAAGTTGATTTTTTAATTGAATCATAAAGGACTCCTC
>NZ_JPMD01000083.1 GCF_000732635.1 Clostridium sulfidigenes
AGTTTGGATGATTTATTGCATGGCAAACAAGCCTACAATAAATTGGATTTTTGTAGGCTAATCAAAGATATTAATCAATGTTAAGCAGCAACAAACCAAGAGTTCTTATTTGAATCACTAGAGTTAAATCCTGCTACTTGAGCAGGTGTTAATTTACTTAGTGAACCGTGAGGTCTAACGAAGTTATAGTGAAAAATAAATAGTGAAATTAGGTTGTTGGCTTTCTCAAAAGAATTAAAGCCCTTCTTAGCTTTATACCATGCTTTGAATGTTTTATTAAATGATTCTATTAGGTTATTGGTTATGTCGTTAGACATAGGTGCAACAGCAAGATGCTTTGTATTAGGCAATAGCTTCGCTACAGCTTGATTGTAAGATGGCAACCTATCTGTAATAAAGTTAGATGGAGTCCCAAATTTCTTTGCTTCGTTTATAAGTGTGAACGCTGACTCTTCGCTACGCGATTTTGTTAGGTGGAAGGCTAAGATAAATCTTGTTTCAGAGTCTATTGCAAGCCATAGATAATAACGTTCACCATTTATGAAAACTACAGTTTCATCAGCATGCCAATCGTCAGATTGCAGGTCTAAACCAGCTTTAAATTTATCTGCCTTGGCTTTGAAAAATGGTGCAAATTTGTTAGTCCAACTAGCTATTGTTACGTGTGACACTTTAATGTTTGAGGTAACAAGTAGAAATTGGGAGATAGCTCTCGTAGAAGAATTATTGAGAAAGTAGAGTGTTAGGGCTGTTAGTATTGTATTGAGTGAAAATCTCATACCTTTCATCGTAAAAGAGCCTGTAACACCCTCGCTAGAGGGCATATCAATGTTTGTGTTGTGATACTCAACAACTATGTGATTACACTTCTTATCTCCGCATTTATAGCGATTATAGTGCTTATATTGGTGATGTAGATATGTAGCTTTGCCACACTTAGGGCACCTTGGATAATTTAGTTTCACCTTGTCACTGACGGAGTCAGGAGCAAATTGACGCTTACATTTTTTACATTGATATTTTTGATTAGCCTGCTTGTCCAATCCGAACTTATATAGTTGATCAGAATGGCAGCGAGGGCATTTTACATTTGTTTTGTTCATTGTTCTTCTCTCCTTTTCTTGGGGGATATTTGGTCTTAAGTAAACTTATTATATTTCCAAGGGTTGAGAAGTGCAATGTTCATATAACTTAACAGAACGAATTATTGTTAGGAGTGATAAATATGAAG
>NZ_JPMD01000084.1 GCF_000732635.1 Clostridium sulfidigenes
TAGAATAAATAGAAAAGGTATGCCATAAAATTTAAAATGTACCCTATATAGTAGACACTTTAAAAAAAGTCTATTATATAGGGTATTTTTATGTATAATAAAATTAATATATAGCTTTAGGAGTGATTATATGAGCAACAAATTTTTCACTGAATATCAAATTAAGAACTTATCTCAAAACAAATATGTACAGACTATTTCATCAAAATCAATTACATATACTGATGAATTTAAAAGACATTTTATTGCTGAAAATATTTCTGGTAAGCTACCAAGACAAATATTCGAAGAATGTGGTTTTGATATAGAGATTTTAGGAATGAAAAGAGTTAAGGCTGCTGGTAATAGATGGCGTAAAATGTATAAAGATGGCGGAGCCACAAGACTTCAAGATACACGTAAATTAAATAATGGTAGACCAACTGAAAAAGAATTGTCCATAGAAGAAAAGTACGAAAAACTTCAAGCAAAGGTAAAACTTCTACAAGCTGAAAATGAATTGCTAAAAAAGTTAGATATACTAGAAAGGAGGATGAGTACAAAGAAGTAAGATTGCTAACGCAAGAAAAATTTATTCTTATCAATTCTGTTATTCAAAAGTTTAATTTGAAAAATATGTTAAGTTATTTATGTAAATCTGCTAGTGTATCACGTTCTGGCTATTATAATTATTACTGTTCTAATTCTATCGCTACGCGTAATGCTCAAGAAGAAAATGATTTAGAGAGTTATAAAAATATATTAGCTGCATTTAATTTTAAGAATCGTAAAAAAGGTGCTAGACAAATTAAAATGACTCTTAAAAATGAGTTTAACATTAACTATAATCTGAAACGTATCAAAAGAATAATGAAAAAATATAATATTGTTTGCCCTTATAGAAAAGCAAATCCATATAGAAGAATGATGAAGGCTACAAAGGAACATACAGTCTTACCAAACTTATTAAATAGAGAATTTAAG
>NZ_JPMD01000085.1 GCF_000732635.1 Clostridium sulfidigenes
GGTGTATGTCTTCCACCCTCTTCTTTTTTAAGTACGTATTACTTGACCTACGAACTTCATATGTGGATGTACTGATCCACTTTTTGCCAATACTTGACCTCTTTGTATATCTGTTCTTTGTACTCCTCTTAATAGAGCTCCGATGTTATCTCCTGCTTGTGCTTCATCTAGAAGTTTTCTGAACATCTCTACTCCTGTACATACTACTTTTCTCTTCTCTTCTGTTAATCCTACGATTTCGATTTCGTCTCCAACTTTTAGTATTCCAGTTTCAACTCTTCCTGTTGCTACTGTTCCTCTTCCTGTTATTGTGAATACGTCCTCTACTGGCATTAAGAATGCTTTATCTGTTGCTCTTTCTGGAGTTGGGATATAGCTATCTACTGCTGCCATTAAGTCCATGATGCATTGTGTTGCTGCTTCATCTGTTGGGCTTTCTAATGCTTTTAATGCTGATCCTGTTACTATTGGAATATCGTCTCCTGGGAAGTCATACTCAGATAATAATTCTCTGATTTCCATTTCTACTAATTCTAATAATTCTGGATCATCTACCATATCTGCTTTATTTAAGAATACAACTATGTATTGTACTCCTACTCTTGATGCTAGAAGTATGTGCTCTCTTGTTTGAGGCATTGGACCGTCTGCTGCACTTACTACTAGGATTGCTCCATCCATTTGTGCTGCTCCTGTAATCATGTTCTTAACATAGTCTGCGTGTCCTGGACAGTCAACGTGAGCATAGTGTCTTGTTTCTGTTTGATACTCTACGTGTGATGTATTGA
>NZ_JPMD01000086.1 GCF_000732635.1 Clostridium sulfidigenes
AATATATGCGGGTGTAACTCAATGGTAGAGTGCTAGCCTTCCAAGCTAGTTACGAGGGTTCGATTCCCTTCACCCGCTCCAATATATGCGTTTTTAGCTCAGCTGGATAGAGCAACGCCCTTCTAAGGCGTGGGCCAGGGGTTCGAATCCCTTAAGACGCACCATATATGGTGAACGTAGTTCAGTTGGTAGAGCGCCAGATTGTGGTTCTGGTTGTCGTGGGTTCGAGTCCCATCGTTCACCCCATTAAATTTTGGGATATCGCCAAGCGGTAAGGCACCAGACTTTGACTCTGGCATTCGTAGGTTCAAATCCTGCTATCCCAGCCAGATGGTTCACTAGCTCAGTCGGTAGAGCACATGACTTTTAATCATGGTGTCCGGGGTTCGATCCCCCGGTGAGCCACCAAAAATGAAACATGCAGGTGTGGCGGAATTGGCAGACGCACTAGACTTAGGATCTAGCGCCTTAGGCGTGGGGGTTCGACTCCCTTCACCTGCACCAATCATAAAAATAAAAAAAATGCGGGAGTGGCTCAGTGGTAGAGCGTCACCTTGCCAAGGTGAACGTCGCGAGTTCGAATCTCGTCTTCCGCTCCAAATGCGGGTGTAACTCAATGGTAGAGTGCTAGCCTTCCAAGCTAGTTACGAGGGTTCGATTCCCTTCACCCGCTCCAATACATGCGTCTTTAGCTCAGCTGGATAGAGCAACGCCCTTCTAAGGCGTGGGCCAGGGGTTCGAATCCCTTAAGACGCACCATATATGGTGAACGTAGTTCAGTTGGTAGAGCGCCAGATTGTGGTTCTGGTTGTCGTGGGTTCGAGTCCCATCGTTCACCCCATTAAATTTTGGGATATCGCCAAGCGGTAAGGCACCAGACTTTGACTCTGGCATTCGTAGGTTCAAAT
>NZ_JPMD01000087.1 GCF_000732635.1 Clostridium sulfidigenes
TAGTTGCTACCATTAAGTTGAGCACTCTAGTGAGACTGCCACGGTTAACGTGGAGGAAGGTGGGGATGACGTCAAATCATCATGCCCCTTATGTCTAGGGCTACACACGTGCTACAATGGTGAATACAAATAGATGCAATACCGCGAGGTGGAGCCAAACTATAAAATTCATCCCAGTTCGGATTGTAGTCTGAAACTCGACTACATGAAGCCGGAGTTGCTAGTAATCGCAAATCAGCATGTCGCGGTGAATACGTTCCCGGGCCTTGTACACACCGCCCGTCACACCATGAGAGCTGGTAACACCCGAAGTCCGTGAGGTAACCGTAAGGAGCCAGCGGCCGAAGGTGGGATTAGTGATTGGGGTGAAGTCGTAACAAGGTAGCCGTAGGAGAACCTGCGGCTGGATCACCTCCTTTCTAGGGAGTCGACATGAAGTTAATCCTTCATGACATTGAACGAATCTTACTTTGTAAAATTTATTTTAGAAAGTTTAGATGAGTCCATCCAGCACAGCTGGACACTGGTACTTTAACTCTGTTTAATTTTGAGAGACCAAATGATTAATTCATTAACTCTCAAACTTAATAATTTTATTAGAAACGAGAAAGTCAAGGAAACGACTGAACGAGGAACGGAGTTTACTAAGGTAAATGAGTACCGGAGTGAGGAAGTTGACGCAGAACTTCGAAGTTTATAATAAAATTGAATGTTCTTTGAAAATTACACAGTGAAGATATATTGTTAAACCTTTAAATTTAAAGATAAAACAATTTCGTCAAGAATTTTAATTTGAATTCTTTGTAGAATGAAAATCTAATCTTAATCGCTTAAGATTAGTAAATGAATAGGTCAAGCTACAAAGGGCGCATGGTGAATGCCTTGGCACTA
>NZ_JPMD01000088.1 GCF_000732635.1 Clostridium sulfidigenes
AAACTGGTACTTTAACTCTGTTTAATTTTGAGAGACCAAATGATTAGTTCATTAACTCTCAAAAACATCTTACAATGGTAAGATGGATGTTCTTTGAAAATTACACAGTGAAGATATATTGTTAAACCTTTAAATTTAAAGATAAAACAATTTCGTCAAGAATTTTAATTTGAATTCTTTGTAGAATGAAAATCTAATCTTAATCGCTTAAGATTAGTAAATGAATAGGTCAAGCTACAAAGGGCGCATGGTGAATGCCTTGGCACTAGGAGCCGAAGAAGGACGCGATAAGCTGCGATAAGCTTTGGGTAGGCGCAAATAGCCAGTGATCCA
>NZ_JPMD01000089.1 GCF_000732635.1 Clostridium sulfidigenes
TYCCGGGCCTTGTACACACCGCCCGTCACACCATGAGAGCTGGTAACACCCGAAGTCCGTGAGGTAACCGTAAGGAGCCAGCGGCCGAAGGTGGGATTAGTGATTGGGGTGAAGTCGTAACAAGGTAGCCGTAGGAGAACCTGCGGCTGGATCACCTCCTTTCTAGGGAGTCGACATGAAGTTAATCCTTCATGACATTGAACGAATCTTACTTTGTAAAATTTATTTTAGAAAGTTTAGATGAGTCCATCCAGCACAGCTGGAAACTGGTACTTTAACTCTGTTTAATTTTGAGAGACCAAATGATTAGTTCATTAACTCTCAAAAACATCTTACAATGGTAAGATGGATGTTCTTTGAAAATTACACAGTGAAGATATATATATTGTTAAACCTTTAAATTTAAAGATAAAACAATTTCGTCAAGAATTTTAATTTGAATTCTTTGTAGAATGAAAATCTAATCTTAATCGCTTAAGATTAGTAAATTAAAAATTTCAATAGAAACGAGAAAGTCAAGGAAACGACTGAACGAGGAACGGAGTTTACCAAGATAAATGAGTACCTGAGTGAGGAAGTTGAAGCAGAATTTCGAAGTTTATAATGAAATTTAGATAGGTCAAGCTACAAAGGGCGCATGGTGAATGCCTTGGCACTAGGAGCCGAAGAAGGACGTGATAAGCTGCGATAAGTTTTGGGTAGGCGCAAATAGCCAGTGATCCAGAGATTTCCGAATGGGGAAACCTACATAGTTAACACTATGTACTGTGCACTGAATAAATAGGTGTATAGAGGTAAACCCGGGGAACTGAAACATCTAAGTACCCGGAGGAAGAGAAAGAAACATCGATTTCCAAAGTAGCGGCGAGCGAAATGGAAAGAGCCCAAACCTAAGCCTTTGGCTTAGGGGTTGAGGACAGAACATAAAATATAACAGGAATTAGCCGAAGACAACTGGAAAGTTGCTCCGCAGAAGGTAATAGACCTGTAGGTGAAAATGGAAGTTATAGAGTTCTGATCCAGAGTACCACGAGACACGTGAAACCTTGTGGGAAGCAGGGAGGACCACCTCCCAAGGCTAAATACTACCTAGTGACCGATAGTGAAGAAGTACCGTGAGGGAAAGGTGAAAAGAACCCCGGAAGGGGAGTGAAATAGAACCTGAAACCGTGTGCCTACAACCGGTCGAAGCACTTTATATGTGTGACGACGTGCTTTTTGTAGAACGAGCCAACG
>NZ_JPMD01000090.1 GCF_000732635.1 Clostridium sulfidigenes
AGTCGGCTACGCATCGTCGCTTGGTGGGCCGTTACCTCACCAACTAGCTAATGCGCCGCGGTCCATCTTATAGCGGATTACTCCTTTGATGTTTCTACCATGCGATAAAAACATTTCATGCGGTATTAATCTTCCTTTCGGAAGGCTATCCCCCTCTATAAGGCAGGTTACCCACGTGTTACTCACCCGTCCGCCGCTAATTCACCCCGAAGCTTCATCGCTCGACTTGCATGTGTTAGGCACGCCGCCAGCGTTCGTCCTGAGCCAGGATCAAACTCTCAATTTAAAAAGTTTGAGCTATGCTCTTTTTTTCGCTGACTTGTTAAGTCATTTATTTGATAGATTTCTCTATCGGAATTAACTGGTTTTACCTTTTTCTCTGTTTAATTTTCAAAGACCATTTGGTTTTCATTATCATCGATTACTTCCGACGACTCTTACTATTCTACTAGATAATCTCTTATCTGTCAACATTTTTTTAAGAAGTTTTTTTCTTAATTTCTTGTTGTTTTCTGCCGCATCTCTCAGCGACAAGACTTATCTTACCATGATTTATTCTTATAAAATCCACCTAATATTCTTCTTATATAAAATTATCCTTACATACCTTCTATTTTCATTTAAATGCTACCTTATCCTAATATTGATACACTAGGTAAAGTATTAGTTTATATTCTATTATTTTTACTATTTATTTAAAATATAGTATATCAATTTGAATTTTTATTATAGGTAAGCACACAACAACATCATTATTACTGCTGCTTATTATAATGTATTTAGTCTTATTATCAAAATACTAATTCCCTTGAAACCCGCATGG
>NZ_JPMD01000091.1 GCF_000732635.1 Clostridium sulfidigenes
GGCTATAGCGCCAAACTGGTGGCTCGAGCAGGAATCGAACCAGCGACACGAGGATTTTCAGTCCTCTGCTCTACCGACTGAGCTATCGAGCCACACCTGACCTGGCAACAACCTACCTCCACACAGCTTCCCGTGCAGTACTATCGGCCTCTTGATGCTTAACCTTCGTGTTCGGTATGGGAACGGGTGTATCCATCAAAAGCATAATTACCAGATAAGTAGACATCCAAAAATTTATTTTTGTGATGGTCACTTATGCAAACTGTTTTTAACAGTTTGTATTCATCTATCAAATTTATAGAATTGAAAACATTGGTTAAATGTTCTCTCAAAATTACACAGTGAAATTTATTTCGTCTTTATTTAGATCAAGCCCTCGACTTATTAGTATGAGTCAGCTGAACATGTTACCATGCTTACACCCCTCACCTATCAACCTGGTGGTCTTCCAGGAGTCTTACTAACTTACGTTATGGGAAATCTCATCTTAGGGTGGGCTTCACGCTTAGATGCTTTCAGCGTTTATCCCTTCCAGA
>NZ_JPMD01000092.1 GCF_000732635.1 Clostridium sulfidigenes
ATGCAGAAGTGAGAATGTTGGCATAAGTAGCGAGAGCTAGGTGAGAATCCTAGCGGTCGAAAACCTAAGGTTTCCTGAGGAAGGCTCGTCCTCTCAGGGTTAGTCGGGACCTAAGCCGAGGCCGAAAGGCGTAGGTGATGGACAACGGGTTGATATTCCCGTACCACTTGCAGACGTTATTACAAATGGGGTGACGCAGGAGGATAGGTTGTGCATACTATTGGATGTATGTTTAAGCATTTAGGAGTAGCTAGTAGGCAAATCCGCTAGCCGAATCTGAGGTGTGATGAGGAGCTCAATAGAGCGAAGTAACTGATTCCACGCTGCCAAGAAAAGCCTCTATGGAGGAAGCAAGTGCCCGTACCGCAAACCGACACAGGTAGGTGAGGAGAGAATCCTAAGACCATCGGAAGAACTGCTGTTAAGGAACTCGGCAAATTGACCCCGTAACTTCGGGAGAAGGGGTGCCTACGCAAGTA
>NZ_JPMD01000093.1 GCF_000732635.1 Clostridium sulfidigenes
ATTCTGCTTCAACTTCCTCACTCAGGTACTCATTTATCTTGGTAAACTCCGTTCCTCGTTCAGTCGTTTCCTTGACTTTCTCGTTTCTATTGAAATTTTTAATTTACTAATCTTAAGCGATTAAGATTAGATTTTCATTCTACAAAGAATTCAAATTAAAATTCTTGACGAAATTGTTTTATCTTTAAATTTAAAGGTTTAACAATATATTTTCACTGTGTAATTTTCAAAGAACATTCAATTTACAAACTTCATTGCAAATTAATGGTGGGTCTAAATGGACTCGAACCATCGACCTCACGCTTATCAGGCGTGCGCTCTAACCAGCTGAGCTATAGACCCACAAATGGTGGAGATAAAGAGATTCGAACTCTTGACCCCCTGCGTGCAAGGCAGGTGCTCTCCCAACTGAGCTATACCCCCATGTGGAATTTACTATAAAGTTTTTTTGAGAGATGGTCTCTCAAAATTAAACAGAGTTAAAGTACCAGTTTCCAGCTGTGCTGGATGGACTCATCTAAACTTTCTAAAATAAATTTTACAAAGTAAGATTCGTTCAATGTCATGAAGGATTAACTTCATGTCGACTCCCTAGAAAGGAGGTGATCCAGCCGCAGGTTCTCCTACGGCTACCTTGTTACGACTTCACCCCAATCACTAATCCCACCTTCGGCC
>NZ_JPMD01000094.1 GCF_000732635.1 Clostridium sulfidigenes
TATCCTGTCTGAATATGGGGGGACCATCCTCCAAGGCTAAATACTACCTGASTGACCGATAGTGAAGAAGTACCGTGAGGGAAAGGTGAAAAGAACCCCGGAAGGGGAGTGAAATAGAACCTGAAACCGTGTGCCTACAACCGGTCGAAGCACTTTATATGTGTGACGACGTGCTTTTTGTAGAACGAGCCAACGAGTTACGATATGTAGCGAGGTTAAGTACTTAAGGTACGGAGCCGAAGGGAAACCGAGTCTGAATAGGGCGCATAGTTGCATGTCGTAGACCCGAAACCGGGTGACCTATCCATGGCCAGGATGAAGCGACAGTAAAATGTCGTGGAGGTCCGAACCACGTTGGTGTTGAAAAACCATGGGATGAGCTGTGGATAGCGGAGAAATTCCAATCGAACTCGGAGATAGCTGGTTCTCCTCGAAATAGCTTTAGGGCTAGCGTCGGTTAATTGAGTAATGGAGGTAGAGCACTGAATAGGCTTA
>NZ_JPMD01000095.1 GCF_000732635.1 Clostridium sulfidigenes
GTAACACCCGAAGTCCGTGAGGTAACCGTAAGGAGCCAGCGGCCGAAGGTGGGATTAGTGATTGGGGTGAAGTCGTAACAAGGTAGCCGTAGGAGAACCTGCGGCTGGATCACCTCCTTTCTAGGGAGTCGACATGAAGTTAATCCTTCATGACAAACTGGTACTTTAACTCTGTTTAATTTTGAGAGACCAAATGATTAGTTCATTAACTCTCAAAAACATCTTACAATGGTAAGATGGATGTTCTTTGAAAATTACACAGTGAAGATATATTGTTAAACCTTTAAATTTAAAGATAAAACAATTTCGTCAAGAATTTTAATTTGAATTCTTTGTAGAATGAAAATCTAATCTTAATCGCTTAAGATTAGTAAATGAATAGGTCAAGCTACAAAGGGCGCATG
>NZ_JPMD01000096.1 GCF_000732635.1 Clostridium sulfidigenes
CCGTAAGGAGCCAGCGGCCGAAGGTGGGATTAGTGATTGGGGTGAAGTCGTAACAAGGTAGCCGTAGGAGAACCTGCGGCTGGATCACCTCCTTTCTAGGGAGTCGACATGAAGTTAATCCTTCATGACATTGAACGAATCTTACTTTGTAAAATTTATTTTAGAAAGTTTAGATGAGTCCATCCAGCACAGCTGGACACTGGTACTTTAACTCTGTTTAATTTTGAGAGACTATCTCTAAAAAACTTGTAGTAAGTTTAATATGGGGATATAGCTCAGTTGGGAGAGCACCTGCCTTGCACGCAGGGGGTCAAGAGTTCGAATCTCTTTATCTCCACCACTTATGGGTCTATAGCTCAGCTGGTTAGAGCGCACGCCTGATAAGCGTGAGGTCGATGGTTCGAGTCCATTTAGACCCACCATTAACTTACAATTGAGTTTGTAAGTTTTTTTTATGTTCTTTGAAAATTACACAGTGAAGATATATTGTTAAACCTTTAAATTTAAAGATAAAACAATTTCGTCAAGAATTTTAATTTGAATTCTTTGTAGAATGAAAATCTAATCTTAATCGCTTAAGATTAGTAAATGAATAGGTCAAGCTACAAAGGGCGCATGGTGAATGCCTTGGCACTAGGAGCCGAAGAAGGACGCGATAAGCTGCGATAAGCTTTGGGTAGGCGCAAATA